>DATBHS010000178.1:0-18270 GCA_036557345.1 Bryobacteraceae bacterium | reverse complement strand
TTGGATTGGATCGCCTCTCGTGAGCGCAACTCCTCGCTTCCGCTCGCCGCTTGGGAGCACCAATTCAGGCTTGAAGCTGCCACACGCAAGAGAGCCGCCTGAAATGGAAGGTGGGGCGGACGTTAGTCGGGGTGCCCGCTGGGCCCGGGACTTCAGTCCCGCATTGCGGAACGTAGTAAGGCGAGATATTCAAGGCTTGCCTGAAGGAACCGAGCGCTTCGGACGAGTTTCCGGTTTTTGAAAGTGCGATTCCCCGCAAGGTCAAAGAGCCGGTTGTTCTGTGGATCAGAGTCGAGCGCTTGATTGACGAGTCGTAAGGCTTCGCTGGTATGGCCCGAACGCAAAGCGGCCGCAACGATCTCGATGGCACCTGCGCAGCAGGCAGTCGAAGCGGGCAGGAGCGCGAACAGGAGAACGAGGCTAACGACACACTGAAGCTGACGGAGTATCGAAACCATCGCGCGAACCGGACTATTTCAGCTTATCCAGCGATCGCAACGCCAGGCCGCGCGCAACGGAAGTAAACTCGTCGCCGGTTCGGATCTTCTCGGCCCCGAACCGCGCTTCGAAGATGCGACGTACCGCTGGCACCAACGACGAGCCACCGGTAAGGAAGACGCGGTCGACATCTGGCGCCCGGATGCCGCATTCCGACAGCAAAGAATCTACCCTCTCTTCTATGGCGAACAACTCTTCAGAAATCCAATCTTCAAACGCCGTCCGGCTTACGTCAGCTTGTAGCTCCAGATCACCGTCGCAAAATTCAAAGCGACTCTTTTCGGCATGGGAGAGCGCAATTTTTGCACGCTGAACTGCGCCGTGCAGGTGATATCCGAGATCATGCTTAACCAGGTACAGCAACGCATTCAGCTTCTCCGGTTCGAGAGCCTGGGCGGCAACACTTTGGAGCATGTTGAGCGTCTCAGCGGACCGCAAAAAGGACAGATGGTGCCAGCGCTCCAGTTTGAAATAGACCCAGGTGGGGACCGGCAGGAGTTTTCCACCGGAATCGAGAAGAGTCCCGGTGCCGAGCGCCGGAGAGACCAGATGACGGATAATTTTGGCGTCGAAAGCGTCGCCTGCGAGCGCCAGGCCGCCGTTACCGAGCACAACTCTGTTCCCGGCCCGTCTTCGAATTCCGGGTCCAACATGCAGGAGTGAAAAGTCGCTCGTGCCTCCTCCGAAATCGCCAATCAAGATCAGTTCATCGTGGTCCAGCGTCGATTCGTAATAATAGGCGGCAGCCACTGGTTCGAATTCAAAATCAACTTCTTCGAAACCAGCCATGGTCAGAGCTCGCGTCAAGCGGTTGACAGCAAAATCATCGTCATCGGTACTTTCGGCGCTGACGAACCGTACGGGCCGCCCAACCACAGCGGTCCGCATAGCGCTTCCGAATAGTTCCTCCGCTTTCAGGCGAACGTCGCGCAGAACATTCGCTACCAGCTCCTCCAGTTGAAAGCGACGGCCGAAAATCTCGGTGGATTGCAGGCTGCGGCTTGCCAGGAACGATTTCAATGACTGAATCAACCGGCCTTTATCCTCGGCCTGGAGATAGTGCGCAATCCCTTCGGGACCCGCCCAGGATTTGATTGTTGTCCGGCTGGCCTCTCGGAGGCGTTCGAGGTAGAGTAACGAGCGGAACGATTCTGTGGCGCCTCCCCGCGCCACGAATCGAGCAACATGCACTTCACCCTTCCCGGTCGCCACAGCAATGGAGCTATTGGTCGTCCCGAAATCCAAACCAATCGCCATGCTTGGACATGATCTCAAAGCCCCGCTGGTATCGACGCCGCTGGGCTGCCCGCGACACTTCACAGACGGTACTCGAAGTACCGCAGCAGAATGCTCAAGCTCAGAAACGTTTTGCTGTCGATCCAATCCCCTAGTTAGGTGAGGCGCTTAACGGAGCACAGCCGCCTCTGGCGTTGGAGCGCAGTCGTCGTTGCCGGAGGCGTTCTGTCCTATGCGATTGTATTGGCGCTGAATTGGCCATTCACGAAGCAGGCGTTGATCGATGTTCTGCAGGAGAGATCGCTTCGACAGGTAACGATTGAGCATTTCCGTAGCACTTCCTTCCCTCCCGGGTGCGTTGCTGAAGGGATTCGCTTTCTGCACATCAAGCACAAAGGCAAAACGCCGCTTCTCACGATTACGAAGCTCGTAATCGAAGATAACTATTCCAATCTGCTTACGTTCCAGCACCGGCTTACGACGGTCAGAGTGATTGGTTTGCATGTGGCCGTTCCGCCCGTGGGGCCGTCGGGAGGTCCGAGCCCGATCATGCCACTGACGTACGCGAAGTCCAGGGTTTCCATGGTGATCGGTACGATGTTCGCGGATGGAGCGGTTCTGGACATGCTTTCGAGCACGCCGGGTAAACCCGCTCTGCGAATCGTCGTGAATAAGTTTTCACTGCAAAATATCGGCAGCGACACGCCGGTTAACTACAACGTCGTGTTGCGTAACTCCGAGCCACCGGGCACGATTCGCTCAGCCGGCACATGGGGACCGTGGAATCCCAAGCAGCCGGGTACTACGCCGGTTCACGGCCGCTATGTCTACGAGAATGCCAATCTTGGTACCTTCGCGGCAATCAGTGGAACGTTGAATTCCAAAGGTAGGTTCAGCGGCACGCTCAGTCACATTGTTGTGCACGGAACGGCAGATGTGGCCGATTTTAAAGTGAAGGACACAAGCCATAAGCGCCTGCTGAATACGCAATTTCGGGTGGTTGTCGATGGGACGGACGGCGATGTCTATCTCAATCAGCTTACAGCGGAGTTCGATCGTACGGTGCTTGTTTTCAAAGGGTCGATCTCCGGCGAAAGTAGCCCGAACGGTAAAGCGATCTCACTTGATATGTTTTCGAAACGCGCACGAATCGAAGATCTTCTCGATCTGTTCATTTCCGCAAATCTGGCGCCGATGACCGGTGACATCACATTAGACGGGCACATCGCTGTGCCCGCCGGGTCTAGTCCATTCCTGGATCGATTGAAGGTTGAGGGCGGTTTCGGCGCGGAGGGAAGCAAATTCACGAATAGACAGACGGAGCGGGAACTCGCGCGGCTCAGCGTAAGGGCCGTCAAAGGCGACAAGGACGAAGACAAGGAGAATCCTCAGACTGTTCTATCCAATTTGACAGGCGAAGTAAACGCCGAGAACGGTACAGCGCACCTTTCACAGATCTCTTTCAGTGTTCCGGGGGCGCATGCGACGCTAAACGGAACCTTCGGCTTAATCGATCACCGCGCCGACTTTCGCGGGGTGCTGATGACGACGGGCGAAGTTTCCGATGCCACAACTGGATTCAAGTCCTTCCTGGTGAAGGTGATCAGCCCGTTCTTCAAAAAGAAAGAGCATGTGAAGACTGTGCCGTTCAAGATAACCGGGCCTTACGGGCACACCAACGTTTCACTCAACCTGGGATCAAAGAAGAAGTAATCTGCGGGAGCTGCGAGGCAATGGACGGGCTCAGGTAAGATCCCCCGTGAGCGATCGAGCCCACCGCGGCAGCGAGGTCGGTTTTAGCATTATCGGCGTAAACATAGCCGCGAACTCCTGCCTTGAAAGCCTGGCTGACGTATTCCTCGTCCGCAAAACTGCTCACCAAGATAATGCCTGCCTTCGGATTCCTCGAAAGGATTTCGCTTGCCGCGCAGATTCCATTGACGATCGGTAAGTGGATGTCCAGCAACACGACGTCTGGCCGACGATAGTCAGCCAGAACGACGGCTTCGCGCCCATTTGCCGCTTCGCCAACGATTTCGAATCCGGATTCTCTTTCCAGGAGGGCGCGGAGCGTGGTCCGAACGATCGGATGGTGATTGGCAAGCACAATACGGATTTGGCCCATAGCCCTCCGGCAAAGGCGGCAGCCGGTGATACATCGGAGAGTACAGGTTTGAAAGAAGTGATGCTATCGCTTCCGGGCAGTATTCCTGAGCTGATCTTTCAGTACTCTCACATCTACTCTGCCGAGGCTCGCAGAATCGGGTCCGCAGGGTATGGTCTTGCGGCTCACGATTACATACATTGGTGCTGCAGACATGCAGCAGGCCCGCAGAGTGCGCGCGATCAAGCTGGCAACCTTTTCCATTGTGGCCGCTCTGACGGCCGCAGCATTTATTTCCTGCACTAAGAACGATGCCGCGGAAGCGCGCGGTACCAGTGAGGCCGCGGCGCCGGTCGTGGCAGTCACAAAAGTGACGCGGAAACCGATGGCCCGGTATCTGACTCTCTCCTCGGAGCTGGTCCCGTTTCAGGAAATCGACGTATTTGCGAAGGAGTCCGGCTTCGTTTCAAAGCTGCTTGTCGATTACGGAACGCACGTGAGGCAAGGGCAGGTGATGGCAGTGCTTGAAATCCCCGAGTTACAGGCGCTGTTGCAGGAGGACCACGCAACCATTGCGAGCATGGCGGACCAAGTCACCGATGCCACCCACGAACTGAACCGGATTGAGGCCCAGCACAAGGTCGCGCATTTACAGTTCGAGCGGCTGAACAGCGTTGCCACGAGTAAGCCGGGACTGGTGGCCCAACAAGAGGTCGATGAGGCGCAGGGAAAGGATCTCGCCGCCGAAGCGCAAGTGGAGGCGGCGAAATCACGCTCACAGGTGGCAAACAGCCAGCTCGCTGTGGCGAAGTCAAAGCTGGCGCACGACCAAGCGCTCTATGACTATTCAAAAATCACTGCTCCGTTTTCAGGCGTAGTAACGCAGAGATACGCAAACTACGGCACTCTGATGCAGGCCGGCACAAGCTCGAGCACGCAGGCAACGCCGCTGGTCAGGCTTTCGCAGGAAGACCTGTTCCGGCTCGTAATTCCTGTGCCCGAATCGTATGTCCGGTACATCAAGACCGGTGATCCGGTTAGCGTTCGCGTTCCATCGCTGAATCGGGACTTTCCCGGGAAGATTACACGCTTTTCGGTGGACGTGGGCGACGCAACGCGTACGATGCACACAGAAGTTGATGTTCCAAATCCGAAGGGCGTGCTCATTCCGGGAGTATATGCGGAGGCCACGCTAGTGCTGGACCGTCGGGGAGATGCGCTAGTTGTCCCTTTGCAGGCGATTAATCGGCAAGACGATCATGCCAGCGTTCTGTTGGTCGATCAGAATGACAAGATCCAAAACTGCCAGATCTCGATTGGCATAGAAAACGAGAATTACGCAGAAATCCTGTCAGGTGCTACCGCCGGCGATCGTGTAGTCATCAGCGATCGAAGTGGCCTGAGAGCAGGGGAGGCTGTAAAGCCAAAACTTGTCGAAGTGAGTACTTACCAGGGGCAGAGTTGAGCTAGCTTAATGTCGGCGTTTTCGATTCGTAATCCTTACCTTATCGTCGTTATCTGCCTGGTCCTCTCGATCATTGGTGTAGTTAGCTTGGTGCGAATGCCCGTCGATTTATTCCCGGCCATCAATCTGCCGGAGGTGGCGGTCGCAACATTTTATTCGGGGATGCCGCCCAGAGATATCGAAACGGATATTACAAACCGCTTTGAGCGATTCTTTACGCTTGCCGCTGGAATCGACCACATGGAATCGCGATCCATGCCGGGCGTAAGCTTGATCAAAGTCTTCTTTCAGCCCGGTACGAGTGCCGACACCGACATTAACGAAATATCCAACCTCGCTCTTGCGGATTTGAGGCGGCTACCTCCTGGCACGCTGCCTCCTGTCGTACTGAAATTCGATGCTTCGAGCCAACCCGTCTGCCTGGTGGCGGTAAAGGGGGCTGGACTTTCGGAGACACAGCTTCACGATTTCGCGCAGTTCGCTATTCGCAACCAGATTGCCGTGGTTAAGGGAGCCACGATCCCGCCGCCTTTTGGGGGCAAATACCGCCAAGTTATGGTCTATGTAGATCCATACAAGCTGATGTCGCGGCACTTGAGTCCGATGGATGTAGTTCATGCCGTGAACCAGGCAAATTTGATTCTCCCGGCGGGCGACGTGAAACTTGGGCCTTTCGATTACTACGTCTACTCCAATAGTCTCGTATCGAACATGCGCGAGTTGAACGATGTTCCTGTCAAGACGGACGGCAATTCATGGGTATCGGTCCGAGACATAGGCGAAGCCGAAGATGCGAACGCCATTCAGTACAACATCGTTCGCGTCGATGGACAGAAGTCAACCTATGTGCCGATCATGAAGCAGGGCGGCGACACGAACACTATTGCGGTCGTAAACGGAGTTCGTAAACTTCTCGGCAATCTCTACGACATTCCCAAGCAGCTCGTTACCGAGGTTCTTTTCGACCAATCTGTTTTCGTCAAAGAAGCGATCAACACCGTGCTGCACGAAGGTCTGATCGGGCTGGCGCTCACCACCATCATGATTCTGCTCTTCCTGGGAAGTGTTCGCGCGACGTCGGCTGTTTTCCTTTCAATACCCATCTCGGCCCTCGCCACTTTCGTGATCCTGTACGCGATGGGGGCCACTGTGAACACGATGATACTTGGCGGCCTGGCGCTGGCCTTCTCGCGCGTGATCGATAATTCGGTGATCTCGTTAGAGAACATCTACCGGCATCTGGAACTGGGCGAACCGCCGCTGCTCGCCGCAGAGAGCGGAGGGTCGGAGGTCACTTTGGCAGTACTCGCGGCTACCCTGGTGGGTGCAGTCTCGTTCTTTCCGGTGATGTTTCTGTACGGCATCAGTAAGTTTCTCTTCTCCGCGCTTGCGCTATCGTTCTGCCTTTCCCTATTGATTTCCTTTGCTGTGGCAATGACCGTTATCCCGCTCTTTTGCTCGCGATTATTAAAGAATGTGCCTCACGCGGGAACACACACGCACAGTGAGATGTCCTCGCCAAAGAGATCGCTTTGGAACGGGTTTAACGCGCGCTTCAATCGGGCTTTCAACGGGCTCCTTGATTTTTACGAAGCCTGGGTCCGGCGCTCGCTTCGCCGGCCGGGCCTCACAGTCGCCGCACTTGCATTCGTTTTCGTGGTGAGCCTTGCGATCTACCCCCTTTTGGGCGTTGCCTTCTTTCCGCAAACGGATGCAGGCCAGTTCACGATTAACTTGAAGGCGCCGACGGGGTCGCGCCTAGGACTAACAGATCGTTACGTTGCGAAGGTGGAGAACCTCATCCGCCAGACCGTCGGTCACGAATTTAAGATGGTCGTCTCAAACATCGGAATGGTATCCGGGTTCTCGGCTCTCTACACCAGCAATTCAGGCCCTTACACCGCAACAATTCAGACCGAACTTGCAGACGGGCATAAGGTCAGCAGCTTTGAGTATATGGAGCGGGTCCAACGAGCGATTGCATCAAATTTCCCCGAGCTGCGCACTTTCGTCCAGAGCGGCTCGCTGGTGGATGCCACGCTCAACTCGGGAATGCCAGCGCCCATAGACGTTCAAGTGACTGGCAGTGATCTTCGACAGGATTATACGATCGCTCAGGATTTCGCAGAGAGCATTCGGGGATTGCGTGGAGTTGGACAGATCTACGTGCCACAGGACATCGATTATCCGGCTGTGCAGTTGAATGTAAATCGAGTTCACGCTGCCGAGCTGGGGCTCAGTCAGAAAGATGTAGTGGATAACGTCATTACAGCGCTGAACTCAAACGTCATGATCGCTCCGAATTACTGGCTCGACGAAAAAACCGGGAACGATTATTTCCTCTCGGTTCAATATCGGGAACAAGGCCGTTCAGCGATTCACAGCCTTCTCGATCTAAAAGGGATACCACTAAAAGCGCCTAAAGCGAAGGAGCCGACGACTCTCGACACGGTGGTAAATCTGAGACACATTCAAACGCCGACGGAGATCGACCATTACCAGATCCAGAGAGCAGCCGATGTTTACGTCACACCTAAAGGGGAAGACCTGGGCAAACTGGCGAGCGGGATTGAAAAGATAGTGGCTGAAGCAAAGATACCTGGGAATGTGCGCGTCAACTTGAGGGGCATGGTGCAGGGAATGCGCGAATCGTTCAAGAGCTTTGGTTTCGGCTTTATTCTGTCCGGCGCACTCCTCTACCTCATCCTGGTTGCACAGTTCCGATCGTTCATCGATCCATTCCTGATCATGCTGGCGATTCCGATGGGTTTCATCGGTGTGCTGATTACCCTGCTTGTTACGGGCACTACCTTGAATGTCATGTCGCTGATGGGCGTGCTGATGCTGATCGGCGTGGCCGGATCGAACAGCATCCTGATCGTCGATTTCGCGCATAAATTAGAGCAGCAGAATCTGCCGGTAAGCGATGCCGTGATCACTGCGTGCCGCGTCCGCCTGCGCCCGATCCTAATGACGTCGCTCGCGACCATCATCGGCATGCTTCCGATGGCGCTCAAGCTTGGCACGGGTTCTGAGCAGTACGCTCCCATGGCCCGCGCCATCATCGGGGGACTGACATCCTCCGTGATTCTGACTGTATTTATTGTGCCGGCAGCGTATCTGCTGGTGTATCGGAAGAAGTTGGCGCATGCGTAGGAAGAAGACAGGCGAAAGCGCCTGTCCCACAAGATGTTCACAAGCTGGGAACAGGTATGAGATTCCACACCAAGTGGGACAGGCATTTAGCCTGTCGGTCCTTTTGTTGCTAACATGCTCGCATCAGGCGCTTGCGCAAGCGCCACCGCTCAGTCTGCAACAAGCCCATGCCATTGCCCTCAAGAATCATCCGCAGGTGCTGGCGGCGCAGGCGACGTATCTGCGATCCGATCAACTGATCAGAGAGGCGCGGTCCTCGTATTATCCGGTGCTAAACGGTGAGGTTACCGGAGCACAGGCGAACGACAGCGCGCGGCTTGGCGCGGGCGCCTTGAACGATCCGCGACTCTTCGATCACTTCGGCAGCGGTCTGGCGCTATCCCAGTTGATCACGGATTCCGGTCGCACGCCCAACCTGGTCGCCAATGCAAGGCTCCAAGCTCAAGCCAGCCGCGCGAATTATCAGGCCACCCGGTACGATGTCATTCTCGGCGTGGATCAAGCCTATTACGAGGTGCTGCTTGCACAGCAACTCGTGAAGGTCGCGCGGCAAACCGTCACGACGCGTAGCACCATTGCGAATCAAGTATCTGAACTGGCAAAAAACAAATTGCGATCACAAGTAGATGTCAGCTTCGCGGAGGTCAATCTGGCGGATGCCAGGTTGATGCTGTTGAGAGCTCAGAACCGTCTGGAGAGTGCGTATGCAGGTCTCGCCCAAGCCCTCGGTACACAGCAACTCATGCATTATCAATTGGCGGATCAGCCGATGCCACCCAATCCTAAGGGCGATCCTCAACCCTTACTCGACCAAGCCTTTCGCGACCGGCCCGAGCTGGCGAGCCTGCGAATGCAGCAGGAAGCCGATCAAAAGTTTGTTGACGCTGAGCGCGACCTGAAGCGCCCGACAGTACGTCTGATGGCTGTTGGTGGTGCTTTGCCCTATATTAATCCTGGCAATGCGAATCCCGATATACCCACCGGCTACGAGTCCGCGGGCATCAACGTACAGATTCCCATTTTCAATGGACATCTTTTCTCTGCCCGAAGGCAAGCCGCGGAATACCAGCTTCAGGCAACGGAACAGCGCGAGCGCGATCTGCGAAATCGGATCGCTCGGGATGTGCAAACGGCATGGGAGAATGCGCGCACGGCGTACGAGGCGATCGGCACGACGCAGCAGTTGCTGAGCCATGCGAATATGGCGTTTGATCTCGCTCAGGGCCGATATAACCTGGGATTGGCATCTATAGTGGAACTTACCCAGGCGCAGCTCGGCCAGACCCAGGCCGAAGTGGAGAACCTGAACGCAAAATATGAGTATCAGGAAGCATACGCTGCGCTTCAGTACACTTTGGGTCAATTGCATTAGACACGTCGCTCGCTATGAGCCCTAGTGGAACGCAGACCCGCCGTTTGCTATTGGTGGGCTTCGGCGGCATATTGTTGCTGCTGGCGTTAACCGGCTTGAACGCGGTCTCTGTTCTCAGAACCATCCAGACCAGAAATGAACAGATTCGGCAGGACTATCTGAACCGGGAGCGAATTCTCGAACAGCTCCGTTCCGACATCTACTTATCCGGGACTTACGCCCGCGATCTCTTACTTGAACCGGACCCGGCGCGCGCGGAGGTGCACCGCAGCGAACTAGAGGGCGCACGATCGCGAATCGAATCCATGATTGGCGAGTACGCCGGAATTCTGCGAGGAGAGGAGCACGAAGCTTTCCAGCGATTCGAACGGGAAGTCAGCTCCTATTTCGATTCCTTGCGGCCGGCGCTGCAGTGGAATGCGGAGCAGCGGCGCGCGCTGGGCTACCGGTACATGCAAAACTCTCTTCTGCCTCGCCGCATGGTTATCGTTCATCTTGCCGATCAGATAAGCGGGATCAATCAGAAGCAGTTGGAGGCGGGCAGCAGGGATGTAGCGGCACTGTTCGCGGATTTCCGGCGATCCCTGCTGACACTTCTGCTGGTAACGCTGGCTTGCGGAGTCGCTCTTGCGGCCGGGAGCATGTCCCGCATACTCCGGCTCGAGCGGCTCTCGGCGGCGCGGTTCGAGGAAGTTGTGCAGACGCGCGCTGCCTTGCGCGACCTTTCCGCCCGGCTTGTTGAAGTGCAAGAGACTGAGCGGCGGGCCCTCTCGCGCGAGCTTCACGACGAAGTAGGGCAATCACTTTCGGCGCTCCTGCTGACGATCGATAACGTCGCGGCGACTTTGCCGCCCGGTGGCAATCCGGAATCGCGTGCGCAGCTGCTCGAGATACGCCGGCTCGCGGAGCGGACCGTGACAGTAGTGCGTGATATGTCGCTGCTCTTGAGGCCTTCCATGCTCGACGATCTGGGGCTGGTCCCGGCACTGCAATGGCAGGCGCGCGAGATCTCACGCAACAATAATCTCAGGATCGATGTAGAGGCTGACCCGTCATCAGAAGATTTGCCCGAAGATCACAAAACCTGCGTTTATCGGATCGTGCAGGAAGCCCTTCGTAATGTGACGCGCCATGCCCGCGCAAAATCCGTCCACATACGCCTCACTCATCCGGACGGAACGTTGCGCCTAACCGTACAGGATGATGGACAGGGCTTTGTTCCGGAGAGGGAAAAGGGCATGGGGTTGTTAGGAATGGAAGAGCGAGTCTCTTATTTGAACGGGGCGTTTAAGGTAAACTCACAACCCGGTAAGGGCACAGTGATCCATGTTGAGCTGCCGCTTGCGACAGGAGAAACATGACATTACGGATCATCCTTGCCGACGATCACACCATATTGCGCAACGGATTGCGCCTGCTGCTCGAAAGGCAGTCGGATTTTTCGGTTGTAGGCGAAGCGGGCAATGGGCGCGAGGCTGTCGACCTGGTATCGCAGGAACTGCCGGACGTAATCATACTGGATATCGCTATGCCAATTCTGAACGGCATCGAAGCAGCGCAAAGAATCAGCGCCGCGCATCCGAAGATAGCGGTAATCATGCTGAGCGTTCATTCAGATGAGAGCTATATCCTGAGAGCTCTGAAAGCGGGGGCGCGGGGGTATCTGCTAAAAGACTCTCCGGAGGGAGACCTGATACAAGCCGTTCGCGCAGTGGCGTCCGGGAAAGCGTTTTTTAGTCCGGCGGTTAGCAAGGTTCTCGCGGACGACTATGTTCGCCAGGTCAGGCAGCACGGATTGGTGGATCCCTATGACCTGCTTACTGCAAGAGAACGCGAGCTGCTACAGTTAATCGTCGAGCTCAAACCTACCAAAGAGATCGCGGAGCTTCTGAACCTCAGCCCTTACACCATCGACACCCACCGCGGAAACCTGATGCAGAAACTGAACGTGCACAGCATTCCGGAACTCATCCTTTACGCCGTTCGGAAGCGGATCATTCAATAGCAGTGAAGCAGAAGCTCGAGCCTTTGCCTGGCTCTGATTCGACCCAGATCCTACCGCCCATCATTTCGACGATCTTCTTGCAAATCGCCAAGCCAATGCCCGTACCGGGGACCTCGCGTCCGTGGAGACGTTTAAGAAGGCCGAATACCTGAGCGTGGTACTCCGGCGCGATACCAATGCCGTTGTCCCTGACTCGTACAACCCATTCCTGGTCAAGCCGGCGGGCTGAAATATCGATCTTCGGCGACGCTTCGCTTCTATACTTAATGGCATTGCCAATGAGGTTCTGGAACAGCTCCACTAAGTGGCTCTGATTCCCGCGAATGGAAGGCAATGAGGAGGCGGTAATGGTTGCGCCGCTTTCTCGTATCAATTCCTCCAGGTTTTTCGTTGCCTGCTTAAGAGCTGCACTGAGTTCCACTCGGTCCAGGTGAACGCCGGAGCTGAGTCCGGCAAAGGCAAGGAGATCGTCCAGTAAAGCGGACATGCGCTTGGCACTCTCCACGACGAAGGCAGCCAATTTACGACCGTTCGCGTCGAGCGAAGCATTGCGGGAAAGCAATTGTGTGCACGCGGAAACCGTGCGCAGGGGCTCCTTCAAGTCGTGCGCGGCGGCATAGGCGAAGGCTTGCATCTCTTCATTCGAGCGAGCTAACTCGTCCGCGTGGCGCTGCTTTTCATCTTCGGCGGCCTTCCGCTCGCTGATGTCGTGGTAGTTGGAAATGACGGCACGAAGCTCAGGCTCATCCAGCAGATTAGTGCTGTTGCTCTCAATCCAGCGCCACTGTCCATTCTTATGACGCGCCCGAAATTGCATCTGTACCGAAATGCGTGGCTTTGCGAGCACCTCTGTCAAGATTTGCCTGACCTTGGAAAGGTCATCAGGATGAATCAACTTCAAGCCGTTTCGTCCTATCAAATCCTCTGGCTTGTAGCCCAAGACCCGCGTGGTCGATGCGCTGGCATAAAGGATGTTGCCTTGTTGGTCGGTCAGAGAGATCGCGTCAAAGCTGTGTTCCAGAAGAGCCCGAAGCCGCTTTTCGTTCTGATAGTGCTCGCGAGCGCGGGCCAAGACCGCCTCACCCAAATCGGAGTGCGTACGGCGGAATGACAACAGATCGGCTGCGCCGCGGGGCATGGTAGGCCCTGAAGCCCGCGACTGAGCTTGATTCAAAGTTCTTGCCGCGCCGTGGGGGCCCAGAACGTCCGCCATAGCCCGCTTTAAAGCGCTTTCGAGATCGCCGTTTTCCCCGATGGGCAATAGATGCGTGTGGGCGGAGAGCACCCCGTCAACCGCCGCTTCGTGAATTTCTTGACCAAATAGATCGATTGGATAGGCGCAACACAGCTTGAAGGCGTTCGACTTGAGTAGCCGGTTCCAAAATTCCTCTACTCGAATAGCTGCCGAATATTGGCCGGCGGTCCAAAGAAGCCCGACCATTTCACCGTATACGCGCGCGCCGATCTGGCCGGAGCAAGTTCGAGCCCGCTCCATCGCCCCACAGATCACAGCTTCGAACCGACTCCAGTCAGGTTGCCCGTCCACCATAAAGGATGCCAGTGTGTCTCCGGCGTCCAGGGTTACCAGCCGCTCCTGTTCGCGGGCGGTTTGCGCATCCGCACCCAAGGCGGTCATTTCTCGCGAGATCGCCTCGGCGTGCTGCCTGGTTGCGATCAGCAATAGCCCCTCGCCGAGCGAGAATCCCTCCGAGAGAAAATGGCCGGCATGGCGCGCGAGCGCCGCTTCGTCCGATCCGTAAAAATGTACAAAGTGGGAGAACGGTTCTGATTGGCTAGCGAGCGGCATTGCAAGCGATCTCTGCTCGGGCGCCAATGCTGTTGTTGCCATTGTAGTTAGATGGTTAGATGGTGAGGCGTACCAAGGTGTTTCGCTTCGGCCGCGCATTCGATGCTCGATAGGCGTAGAATCGAGCATCTAGAGTTGTATGCGCCGCCCTATCGTTATTCTCCTCGCCGCTGCCGCGGCTATTGTCGTAGTCGCCCTTGTGGCCGTCAGTCTCTTTGATGTCAATAAGTTCCGGCCGCGCATCCAGGCCGAGCTGCAAGCTAAGCTGGGGCGTCCGGTTACGCTCGGCGAGTTGCACTTGCGCCTGTTCCCGTTGTCGCTGCGCATCGATGGGTTAACTATCGCGCAATCTCCCGGCTGGGCTTCTCCGCGTCCGCTCGCAACCGCGAAGGAGGTGTATGCAAGCGCAAGCCTGATGTCACTGTTTCGCGGCCGGCCAGAGATCAAGGACCTGACCCTTGACCAGCCGCAACTCGAATTGATTCGGAATCAGCAGGGCATATGGAATTTTTCGAGTGTCAGGACCGATGGAACGACCCCTGGCCAGGCAAGCAGCACGAAGCCTCCTCCGGGGAACAACCAGGAAGTGGCGGCGCAGTCCGGGCAGGGAACCGAACTCACGCTAAATCGGCTAAAGATCACGGACGGTCAAATTGCGGTTACCGATGAGCGGGCCAAAACGCCCCGCGCCATCTATAACCATATCGATTTGGCGGTGAGCGGCCTTTCGCCCGGCAAGCCGTTCGACTTTGACCTTGCTGCACACGTTCCCGGCGCAGGGAAAGAACGGCTGGCACTTACCGGTAGGGCCGGCCCCTTCGAAGCTGCGGAAGCCCTGATGGTACCCATCACCGGCCACCTCTCGCTCGAGGAAGTTTCCCTCGCCGGCTTAAACAGCGTTGCCGCAGGGGCCATACCGCCCAACACGGATGGAACTATTTCAGGTGAGGGAGACATCAGCTCGCAGAACGAAAATCTCACTTCGAAAGGCAGTCTCAAGCTGGAAAAAGCCGTCATTCGCGGCGGCAAGATCAACTATCCGGCAGCCGTACAGTATGACTTGGTCATGAACCGGAAAACAGAGCAGGTTCAGCTCCGCTCGGGTTCGGTCAAGTTGGGCCCGACGGAAGTCTCGGTCTCAGGAGCGATCAATTCGGCCGTCAAGCCTGCCGCCCTTAATTTGCGAGTTACTACAGCCAATGCATCCATTACGGAACTTGCCCGACTGGCCAGCGCGTTCGACTCCGGCTCCAGCAGCGGTGATCAGGTGAAAGGTTCCATAAGCGCCGATCTTATGGTTACAGGAACGGCCAATGCTCCGCAGGTGAAGGGGAATATTTCGGCACCCAGTGTTCAGGCGCAAAGTGTGGCGTTAAGCAATGTTCACGCAATGTGCAACATGAGCAACGGAGTTATCGTGCTGTCTCCATTAACGGCCGGCATTTTCGGCGGTCAGGAAAACGGTACCGTCAGCCTGGATACCAAGCCGGCCCGTCCGCTGTGCTCTGTGAATGCACGGCTTTCCGGCGTAGACACGAACGCCCTGCTCTCCGCACTAAGCTCGGTGAAAGACACTCTTTATGGAAGCCTTGCGGCCGATTCAAACCTGAGTTTCGCCTTAGGCTCAAACGTAGAGACAGCTCGAACGTTAAGTGGTGTTCTAAATTTCAACGTGACCAACGGCCGGCTGAAAAATATCAACATACTCAACGAACTATCGCGAGTGGGTAAGTTTGTGAGTGGTACTCCAGGCGCGGGAGGAGCGGGAACGGCGCTACAGAAACTTTCTGGCGCCTTGAACATCAAGGACGGTGTGGCAACTACGAATAACCTCATCGCAACAATGAATGAGGGCTCGCTTTCTGCCGCAGGATCACTCAATCTGGTGAATCAGGGCCTCAATCTGCATATGACGGCCGTGCTCTCGAAGGGCATCAGTTCGGTAGTGGGCGGATCGAGCATCGGCGGTTTTTTGAATACAGCTCTAGCAAATAATCAGGGCGAACTGGTTCTACCGGTATTGGTGACGGGCACTACGGATCATCCCGTGTTCACGCCTGATGCTGCGGCAATCGCCAAGATGAAACTGAACCATCTTCTGCCGACTACTGGCGACCCTTCGAAGCTGACGGTCGGATCCGTACTCGGTGGAATACTCGGACAGCAGCCCGGTCAGCAAAAGAATCAGAAGCAGCCCAGTCCTCTTGATTCGCTGTTTAAGCAGTTAGGCAAGAAGAAGCCACAGTAACTGAGTTACAGCCGCCATGCGCGTAACCGGACTGTAACAAAATCGCCAACATGCTCTTTGATGAGGGTGATTCCGTCAGGCAGGCGATTGTGAACTTCCACTAAGTACTACCAGTACTGAGTCGATATGACCGTTGATGTTCAACGGTCATTTCGGTCATTCGAGAATTGTCCGCCGTGGCATTGCGGCCGGGCGATTTCCCCGGACAAATCTTAAAGCCTCAACTGTTCTCGTCTGGAGTACGGTGTTTTCACTTCTGGGCGGAAGCTCATATGCGCAGCTAACCAACGCTCCGAGAGACTTCGGATCTGTTGCCGTAGGCTCCATTTCGTCGCCTGTCTTGCTCGTATATCACTTCGCGAAGCTGGGAGTTGCTCCGGCTATCTCGCTCAAAGGATCAGCCGACTTTAGCATTTCGGGAACCGTGAATTGCAGCGATCCCAATAATTGCATCGTGCCAGTCCGATTCGCCCCACGCGCACCCGGCCTACGCGAGGCCAGCGTAATCGTCAAGGACGGTCTCTCGAACGAGTTGCTGGCCACGATGCCGCTTGTTGGCAACGGAGTGGGTCCCGAGGCAAGTCTCCTTCCGGGTGTACTTTCTACGATTGTTGGATCCGGGCCGCCGAGCGGCTATGGCGTGCCGTCGAACGGCTCGGCGAGCCAAGTCAGGATGAGAACGCCCGGGTCAATTGCCTTCGACCGAGAGGGAAATCTCTTTGTCGCAGATGGACAAAGCAACATGGTACTCAAATACACGGCCGGAACCGAAAAGATCGCCATTGTCGCCGGAACAGGTCGGGCCGGATACTCCGGAGATGGTCAACCCGCGATTGATGCGACTCTGAACGCGCCGTCCGGAGTTGCCGTAGATAGCGTCGGCAATCTGTATATTGCCGATGCAGGTAACAACGTTATCCGCGTGGTCGATGGAAACAGCCGGGTCATCTCCACCATAGCAGGCGGAGGAAGTAATTACGGCGTCGACGGGTTAGGCGACGGAGGTCCGGCAAGAAATGCATCACTAAGTAGCCCTAGCGCAGTAATCGTTGATCGCCAAGGAAATGTCTATCTGTCAGATACCGGCAACAATGTCGTTCGCAAAATAGATCTATCCGGAACAATCTCGATTGTTACCGGATCCTATCCTGGAGCAACAGCGGCTTCCGGAAGCGACGGTTTGGGAGACGGTGGAGCTGCGGCTGCGGCGGTATTGAATAAGCCGGCCGGTCTGGCGCTGGATCTGTCCGGGGCGCACCTGTATGTGGCGGATACAAACGACAATCTCGTCCGCGTCGTGGACTTGACAAAGAAACAGATTGCGGTATTCGCCGGTAGCCCAGGCGCGCCTGCCGGGTTTCATGGTGACGGCTCGCGCGCGACTATGGCTACTCTCAACAATCCGGAAGCAGTAGCGGTGGATCCGGCCGGAAACGTATACATCGCCGATTCCAAGAATCACGTGGTTCGCCGCGTCGATGCGCTGACCGGCATGATCACGACGCTGGCCGGCGTGGGTGACGGGCCCGGTTACGCATCGAATGCAATCGCGAACATTGTGCCGCTGAATCTTCCCTACGGTTTGGCGCTTGATTCGCTGGGCAGCCTGTACGTTGCCGATTACGCAAACTCGGTCGTTCAAAAGATAACGATGAACGGGACATCCTACAACTTTCCCGAAACACCGGTGGGACAAGTAAGCTCTCGAATCGCTCAGCCGCTTACAGTTGTAAACACAGGGAACGCCGATCTGACAATTTCAGGTTTTGAGATCGGAAGTAATTTCGTGGAAGTGCCGTCAAGCGGAGGACATGACTGCTCTCGGCCCATGACCTTGCCTCCGGGCGGTAGTTGCCAGATATCCTTTGCATTTGCCCCAGCCAGGGCAGGCAATGCCTCGGCGGTCCTCCAACTACACGACGACTCCATGAACGATTCGGGCGCGTCGCAAACAGTGAGCATGTCCGGAACAGGTGTGGCAGCAGGAGTCAAAAACGCCATGATGCAGGGCAGCATGAATGCCGGTCTCGGCAGTTTCGGCGCGGCATCCCCAGGGCCTCTGAGTTCGCCCATCATCGATTTCGGGAACCAGGCTCAATGGACATCCGCGCCGACACAAAGCATCACGTTTTCGAATCCGGATTCAATCACCGACACGATTGCTTCGATCAGCATTACCGGTACAAACCAGAGTGACTTCCATCAAACGAATACTTGCAGTGGGTCGCTGGCACCGGGCGGGAGTTGCACGATATCGGTTACATTTACACCTTCTACCGGCGGCAGTGAAAGCGGTTCTTTAGTCATTCAGACGGCCGATAGCGGTTCTCCGTATAGCATTGCTCTCTCTGGCAACGGCGTGAGCGCGAACTGGCCGTT
>DATBHS010000177.1:0-16151 GCA_036557345.1 Bryobacteraceae bacterium | reverse complement strand
CGAGGGCTACACCGGGCCGCTCGGCTTAGGAACCTTGACCGATATTCTGCATTCTCACTACGGACCCGGGATTGAATCGGCCGAACGAAATGGCTGGGGCCAGTGGATTCGTGCCGATCACGCGGGCATCGGAATGGACCGGACAATTGCGACCGGTACGGGCTACATCGGCCAATACCCGCCGGAGGTCGCGGCGACCTATGAATCTCTCAAGACCTGTCCGGACGAGCTGTTGCTCTTCATGCATCACGTGCCGTATAGGTACGTTCTTCACTCGGGAAAGAGAGTGATTCAGTACGTCTACGATTCGCACTACCAGGCTGCAGCGGAAGCCCAACTGTTCCCTGAATGGTGGAAGGCCCTGCGGGGCCACGTGGACGAGCAGCGCTATCGAGCTGTCTTCGAGAAGCTGCAATACCAGGCCGGACACGCCATTGTCTGGCGCGACGCGATCTGCAGTTGGTTCCTGCGTGAATCGGCCATTCCGGATGAACAAGGGCGGGCCGGACATTTTCCCGGGCGGATCGAAGCGGAGTCGATGAAGTTGGATAGCTACACAATTGAGCCGGTCACGCCTTGGGAGGACGCATCCGGCGGCAAAGCGATTGTCTGTCCGCAAGCAAAGCGGAGTTGCGCGGCGCAATTCACTTACGAAGGCGCGGGCGGTTGGTCCAGCTTGATCGTTCAATATTTCGACCTTAGCGCTGGCGAAGCGCGGTTCCGGGTCTTTTTGAACGACCAATGTGTCGACGAGTGGATCGCCGGCGCGCAGCTTCCCGCGAAGATTCCTAATGGAGATACTTCGACAAGGCGAACGATTGCCGGTCTTGCCCTGCGGCATGGGGACACGATCCGGATTGAGGGGACTCGCGACGGTGGCGACAGCGCTCCTCTCGACTATGTAGAGGTCAAGGCGGTCGAAGGTGAGATGCCTTAGAGCGTCCGCAGGTGAAAACCACCATCGACGTGTATGACCTGACCTGTGCAGTAATCGAGCTGTCCATCGGCAATGGCTCGAACGGCACGGGCAACATCAGTCGGCTCGCCTATTCGCGGCTGGGGCAGGAGACCATTCGCTATTTTCTCCTCGTATGCCGCGGCAACGGAGGCGATCATATCGGTCCGGATAATGCCAGGCTGGATCTCGAAGACAGGAATGTTGTGACGAGCGAGGCGCGCGGCGAAGAGCTTCACGGCCATGCTGACGGCCGCCTTTGAGATGCAATAGTCGCCGCGGTTGATTGAAGCTGTAAAACTGGAGATGGAGCCGATAAAGACAATGCGGCCAGAGGCCTGTTCGACCATGCGCCGGACAATGCTCTGAGTCAAAAAATAAGGGCCTTTGAGATTGGCAGCAAGGACTTCATCGAAGCTTTCGGGAGTAGCGTCGAGAATATCGCGGCGCTCGCGCGGCGCCATTCCGGCATTGTTCACCAGGAGGTCGAGCTTCGAAAAATGTTCCTGGACTACAGCCGCCAACTCGCGACACGAAGCAAGATCCCCGAGTTCACAAGGAAGCACGGTTGCGCCGGTGCGCTCGGCTATCTCCTGCGCAGCTTTTCGATCACTGCGGTAGGTCGCAATCACCTCATGGGTTCGTGAAAGCTCCTCTACAATCGCCCGACCTATGCCTCGACTTCCTCCTGTGACAAGAGCTGTTGGTTTCGACACGAATAAGATTTAAACAAATGATCATCGCTGATCTGGCAGAGATTCCCGGACGAACGTATCCGGCGCGAAGGAAAACACAAAACCTAGTTGGAGGGGCGAGCCCGATTCAGGCAACGAATTTTTCGATGGGCCACGTTGTGCTGGAACCAAACGGCGGCCAGGTGCCGTGGCACAACCAGGAACAGGAAGAGATCTACTTCATTCTCGAAGGAACGGGCGAAATGTGCCTGGGAACGGAGAAGGCTAGAGTACAAGCCGGACAGACCATTTACATTCCCCCACGCATTTTCCATCAGCTCACGAATACGGGATCGAAGCCGATGCGCATGGTGTACTGCTACGGCCCGGCGGGAGACGTGGCGCACTGGCGGCAAGAGTTGGAAGGCACTCTGCCTCGTGCCGGAGTCGAGGCGCCGCCTTTGCCTGCCGGTGCGCAAACACAATGCACGGCGAAGCCTGAGGGTAAGCAGTGAGCTCCACCAATACCCATTCCGTAGGCATCATCATGAACGGCGTAACCGGTCGCATGGGCTTGAACCAGCATTTGCGCCGTTCTATCTACGCCATTATGCAGCAGGGTGGCGTCAGACTCAGCGAAACAGAAACGATTATGCCGCGGCCGCTGCTGGTGGGCCGGAATGTGGCGAAGCTGGAAGCCATCTCCGCAGAATTCGGAGGTTTGCCTTACACCACGGATTTCGACTCGGCACTCGGCGATCGCGCGTACACGGTCTATTTCGATGCTCAGACGACGGACCGGCGCGCGGATAGCGTGAGGAAGGCGATTGCCGCCGGCAAGCATGTCTATTGCGAGAAGCCGGTTGCGGTGGACCTGAAGACTGCGTTGGACTTGTATAGGCTGGCGTCGAACACCGGTGTGAAGCATGGCGTCGTGCAGGACAAACTCTGGCTTCCGGGCTTACTGAAGCTGCAGACCCTGCGCGAACTCGGCTACTTTGGCCGCATCCTTTCAATTCGCGGCGAATTTGGCTACTGGGTCTTCGAAGGGGATACCGTTCCGGGGCAGCGGCCATCGTGGAACTACCGGACCGAAGATGGCGGCGGCATCATCCTCGATATGCTCTGCCACTGGCGATACGTGCTGGATAATGTTTTCGCTCCGGTGCGCGCGGTTTCGTGTCTCGGGACAACACACATCCCCGAGCGGTGGGACGAAGACGGCAAGCGTTACGCGGCGACAGCCGACGACGCGGCCTATGCGACTTTCGAACTCGAGGGCGGAATGATCGCACACTTTAATTCGTCCTGGTGCGTACGAGTGCGCCGCGACGACTTGCTCACGTTGCAAGTGGACGGGACCAAAGGATCGGCGGTCGCCGGCTTGCGCGATTGCTGGATTCAGCCGTATGCAGCCACGCCGCGGCCGGTCTGGAACCCGGACGTTCCGAATCCCCTGAATTTTTTTGACGGATGGCAGCGCGTGCCCGAGCAACAGCCGTTCGAAAATGCGTTTAAGCGTCAATGGGAGCTGTTTCTACGGCATGTTGTGAAAGATGAGCCTTTCCGATGGAATCTGCTGGAAGGAGCGAAAGGCGTGCAATTGGCTGAAAAGGGATTGGAATCGTGGAGAAAGCGAGCGTGGGTGCAGGTAGAGCCGCTAGGCGCGGCTTGAACAAGTGCGATTCACTCCGGCTCATAGGGCTTGTACCGGTTTGCTAATAACACCTCACGTGCTCGCGTGAGGTCCGGCGGGGCAACGTAAAAGAATGCCCCCGCCAGATCCCGTTTCATGAGGAATCCGCCGGTGTACGTGCCGGTTTCAACAAGGTAATCGATCTCCGCCTCAGTCAAGAGCTGCTCGATCCGGAGCGCGTCTCGCAGCCGTTTTGCCATATAGAGAAGATCGAGCTCGGGTTCGTCGAAAAACTCAGCGTCGCGGCGCATTTCCGCCTAGATGTGGAACTTTGCCCTGTAATTCGCCAGGATCGAGCGTAAAGGAGACGGTCTTCGACTCTCCCGCGCCTAAATGAATGCGTTGAAAGCCTTTTAATTCGATGCCGCCGTTGTGATCGGATAAATAGAGCTGCGCGACTTCATCGCCGCTGCGCCTCGACGTATTCGTCACACGCGCGCTGAGCTGCTGTTTACCGCCGGTCGTCTGCTTTGCGGCCTTCTCCGAGTAGCTGAACTGCGAGTAGCTCAAGCCATAACCAAATGAATAGAGCGGGTTTCCTTTGAAGTACCGATATGTTCGGTTCTTCATGGAATAGTCCGTAAAGGGCGGCAACTGGTCTACCGATTCATAGAACGTGACCGGTAAGCGGCCGGCTGGATTGTTATCTCCTGAAAGCGTGTTGGCAATGGCGGTGCCGGCCTCCTGACCGCCATACCAGGCTTCGAGAATCGCCGCGGCGCGGCCTTTGGCCGATTGCACTGCAAGCGCGCTTCCGTTGATCAGAATCGCGATCACCGGCTTGCCAGTATCCAGCACTGCATCGAGCAGCTTCCACTGTTGTTCAGGAAGCCGGATATCCGTGCGGTCGCCATGCGAGAAACCGGGAATGTCGATCGGCGACTCCTCGCCTTCGAGGCGCGAATTGAGTCCGATGCAGAGAATCGCGAGATCGGATTGTTTCACGAGATCGACTGCTTCGCGTAAAGTGGGTTCGGCTGGAGGCGCCCAGACCAGCTCGACTCCCGGCCCGCCTTCGCGCTGGGCGTATTCCACTTTGATGTGGTAAGCCTTGCCCGCTTCCAAATGGACGGTTGCGCCGAACGTACGGCGGCCGGCATACGATCGTTGACTTTCATTTACAAGCAGGCGATTGTCCAAATACAGCTTTACGGAATTTGTACCGGGGCAACTATCGCATTCCTGCCGTGCGATGCCCAATTGATAATCGCCGGTAGAGGGGGGTTCCAGTGTAGCCGTCCACCTTACAGAAAACGTCGGATCCGGCACGACTCGGAAGACCGCAGGATCGTGCATCGCCCATACGAAATATCCGCGCGACTCTATGCGCGACAATACCGGTTGTCCCTGGAACGTATCGTTAGGGAAGTATTCCGCCAGCACGCCATGCCGGGCATCACTTGGCGGCGTAAGAGCGCTTTCCGGGACAAGCGCCATCGAAGATTGCGCATACACGCTGCCCAGCGCCCAACGCACTTTCGTCTTGCTACCGAATCTCTTCTCGATGCCAGCCAGTGGCGTGACAATATGCGATGGCGTCCCATAATAATTGCCGAGCATTGCGTCGGAATCGTCGGAGGCCGGTCCGATGACGGCGATGCTTGCAGGAGCCTTTTCAAGCGGTAAAAGATTGTGATCATTCTTGAGAAGAACGATCGATTTCTCGGCGGCTTCGAGCGCAACGTCGGCGTGGGCTGATGAAGCAATCTCATCTAGGCCGATTTTCGAGAATGGGACTTCATCTGCCGGATCGAACATACCCAAACGGAAGCGGGCCACGAACAGCCGCTCGACTGCCTCGTTAATTTCAGACTCGTGGATGTATCCGTTGTTGACCGCTTCCACCAGAGTCTTGTATTCGGTTCCGCAGTCCAGGTCGGTTCCTGCTTTCACAGCTTTGGCCGAGGCTTCCGCCATGGAAGCGGCAAAATGATGTCCCTTGTAGATATCCCCGACAGCACCGCAATCACTCACGACATAGCCGGAAAACTTCCATGCGGTTCGAAGGCTATCTTTCAAAAGAAATGTGTTGGCGCAAGCCGGAGCCCCGTTTATGCTGTTGTACGCGCACATGACCGAGTAAGCGCCCGCTTCCGTCACGGTCCGGTGGAACGCATACAAATACGTATCGTCCAGGTCCTGCCGGCTCACCTCCACGTTGAATCCGTGCCGTGAAACCTCCGGTCCGCTATGGACGGCGAAGTGTTTTGATGTGGCAATGGTTTTCAGGTAGTGCAGATCGTCTCCCTGCATGCCGCTGATGAAGGCGATGGCCATCTGCGCGGTCAGGTACGGATCTTCGCCGTAGGTCTCCTGCCCCCTGCCCCAGCGCGGGTCGCGAAAGATGTTGATATTCGGCGACCAGAACGTCAGCCCGTGGTATCGGCCATGATTGGCGTGCGCAATTGCGTCGTTGTACTTGGCCCGCGCCTCGGTCGAGATAATATTCGCGATGCGCCGCTGCAGATCCGTGTCCCAGGTTGCGGCCAGGCCGATCGCTTGGGGAAACACGGTCGCGAGGCCCGCGCGCGCGACGCCGTGCAGCGCTTCGTTCCACCAGCCGTACGCCGGGACGCCCAAACGTTCGATCGCAGGGGCGTTGTCCTGCATCTGGCTGACTTTCTCCTCGAGCGTCATGCGCGATACAAGGTCCGCGGCGCGTTGTTCCGGCGTGGCACTGGAATCGCGATACTTCGGCATTTCGCCTCCCTGGGCCCACACGCTTCCGGAGAGTAGTACGGCCAAGAGCAGAGATCGCATCCTCATCAGTCTAATGCGTCAAACGAGAGCGAATCGGAGATCAGGTGCTAAGGTCGGTAACAGATGCGGCCTGTGATTCGGATCCGGCGGCGCTGGCGGGAGGCGCAGATGTTCGTACGCGCCATGGCATCGGCCAGCCATCCGATCCTGGCACAGATCATTCCGATCCGCCGCTGTAACCTGACTTGCACCTATTGCAACGAATTCGACCGGCATTCGCCTCCTGTCTCTACGGCCGAAATGCTCCGGCGAATTGACAAACTCGGCGAGCTTGGCACGTCGATCATCACCTTCAGCGGCGGAGAGCCAACCCTTCATCCCGATCTGGACCTGCTGATCCGGCGAGTCCGCGACCGAGGCGCCATCGCGACAATCATCACGAACGGCTACTTTCTTGTTCCTGATCGAATCCGGCGCCTGAACGGAGCCGGACTCGATTATTTGCAGATCAGCATCGATAACGTGCTGCCCGACGATGTATCGAAAAAAAGCCTCAAAGTCCTCGACCGGAAACTCGAATGGCTGGCAAAGTACGCGGAATTCGACATAACCATCAACTCCGTCCTGGGCTCAGAAATCAGGGAGCCGGAAGATGCATATCGCATTGCGGCGCGCGCGCGCCAGCTGGGATTTAACAGTACCGTTGGCATTTTGCACGACTGCGGCGGGCAACTGCAGCCTTTGAATGCGGTGCAAAGGAGCGTGTACGAACGAATTCTGAGGCTGGGCACTGGCCTGTTTTCATTCGCCCATCTGGATTCGTTCCAGCACAACACGATTCGCGGTCTTCCCAATCCATGGCACTGTCCGGCCGGAGGCCGCTTTCTCTATATCTGCGAGGACGGGCTGGTTCACTATTGTTCCCAACAGCGCGGGCATCCGGCTATTCCGCTGGAGCAGTATACGAGAGAAGACCTTTTGCGCGAAGCCGCGAAGCCGAAAGGCTGTGCACCGTTCTGCACGATTTCCTGCGTCCACCAGACGGCCATGCTTGATGAATTCCGGACGCATCCGCGCGAAACACTCGCAGGAATCATTCAGCGCCGCAAAGAGCGAGATACGCATTGGCGGCCGCCCGCATCAGTACGTCTTTTGGAACGGATGTTCGTTGAAGACTCCCGAGCGCGCGAGCGATTCGGCGCCCTCGCTTTGCGCCTCTTTCGCGTCAGCAGGTCTGAAAACTGAAACCGAAGCGTATCTTATGATTGGATGCGTATGATTCGCACCTTATGGGCGCCCGGTTCCGTATTCGTTTTCCTGGTCCTGATCGGCTGTAGCAGCGCGCCGAAAGAGACACCGCCTCCCGCGCTGAATCCTGAACAAGCGGCCGCTTTGCTGCATTACAACAACAAAGCCGAGGTATGGATGATTCACGTCAGGAAAACCGATCCCAGTTGCGAATACAAGCTCGACCTTCCGGAGCAAAACTCTCATCCGACGGAGATTGACCTGCATCACATCGTGCTGTGCGGCGGCAGGCCGAGCCCCATGGAGTTCGACGCCAGCGTTTCGTTCGCCTACGATAAGGACCAGAAGAAGTGGGTGATCAGCAGGTTCTCGAGCTAGTGGGCAATGGCCGTCACCCGTCAGTCGTCAGCCTCAGCGGGCCGGGCAGGCCCGGCCCCTACGCGGCTTCTTTGGCCTTCAGCTCCTTGCTAACCTGATCGACCACGGAGCGGAAGGTGGTGCGCATCACATCAAAAGGAACGCGCATGTGGCCGGGAAGCGGGGCCTCGATGGTTTGTCTAATGTCGGAGTCGATTTCAAGGTGCTGCGCTTTGGCGTTGGCGAGGCGGATACGGGCTTGGTTCAGTTCCGCTTGCTCACGCTCACGGTTCTGCTGCGAAACAAAGCCAATTTCGGCTTTGCGCTTGTCGGCTCTGAGCTTTAGGAGTGTGCTCAGCGCTTTGTAAAACGCGCGCTCGTGAGTGGTCTGATAACGCAAATAGAGCGCGAGAGTTTTCTCATCGCCGTCGAAGCACAGGGACTGCAGACGCAGAGCGCGCTGCTTCAACCAGTAGTGCTGAGCCATGCCTTCGACCAGCAGGATCTCAGTCGGGGATTCGGGCTGATGTTCGGCGCGCAGTCCTTCGTAGAGTTCGTTGAAATCTTCCCGGACTTCGTCAGAGAGAATCATGAAGGCTCCGGCAAGACCGTGGCGGAAGGCGTTCAAGCAGATCTTTGCTTTCCCTTCGGCAGATTGGGGTCCGGTACTTGATTTTGCGTTTTTCTGATTGGCCGCAACTTGGGCTTCTGTGGACATGCTGTTGGCTCCTGAAAATGAAAAACCCGCTACGCAACAGGCAGCGGGTCTTTCAAAAGCTGGGAAGCCGCAAGCGGCCTTCCTAAAACCAGTATACGTGAGGCGTACAAGCGATTCGGAGTAAAGTGCTTTTAAATGAGAGAGATGGCGTTTGTGATCGGTTTGGCGAAAGCTTCACATTGCCTAAAGGATCGAAGCTGAAATGATCAGTGGAATGATTACAGGATGACGCGTCGCGAGAGTCTCGAAATCGTCAGTACAGCCCTGGCGGCCACGTCAGCTTCATCATTGGAAATGGCACAAGGAACGAGAACTGACTCCTCCAGCGAAATCTGCTCCATGCGAGCCGTCGACCTTTTGGATTTGCTGCGGCAAAAGAAGATCTCGGCACGAGAGGTGATGCAAGCGCACTTGAAGCAAGTCAGCCGCGTAAATGCCAAAGTCAATTCGATCGTAACCCTCGTTGCGGAAGAGCGCTTGATGGCACAGGCTGCAGCGGCGGACGAGGCCCTGGCAGCGGGACGATGGCTCGGAGCGTTACATGGTCTGCCGGTCGCTGTGAAGGATCTGCACGAGACGAACGGCATACGTACAACATTTGGTTCGCCGCTCCACCAGGACTACGTGCCGGATTTTGATTGCCGGGTTGTACAACGCGAGAAGAGCGCCGGAGCGATTGTGATTGGCAAGACAAATGTTCCGGAATTCGGTCTGGGTTCCCAAACGTTTAATCCAGTCTTCGGTCCGACACGCAACCCTTACGACCCAAGCAAAACATGCGGCGGAAGCACTGGAGGCGGAGCGGTAGCGGTCGCGTGCGGAATGGTCCCGCTCGCTGATGGAAGCGATATGGGCGGCTCTTTACGGAACCCTCCCAACTTTTGCAGTGTCGTCGGTATGCGACCGTCGCCGGGACGCGTTTCTAATGTACCTGCAAAGCTGGGCTGGTTCACACTGTCGGTCCCTGGACCGGTGGCCCGTAATGTAGCCGATTGTGCTTATTTCTTGAGCGTGCTTGCCGGCTTCGATCACCATTCGCCGATTTCGATTGATCAGGCCGGTACGCAGTTTGCGCAGCCGCTAGGACAAAGGAGCTTTAAAGACGTTCGGGTGGCAATGTTTCAGGGCCTTGGGCTGCCCTGGGAACCAGAGGTGAAACAAGCAGTACAAGCGCAGAGGAAAGTATTCGAGTCGCTGGGGTGCATCGTCGTGGATGCCGAGCCTGATTTTCGCGATGCGAATGAATGCTTTTTGGCTTGGCGGCACTGGTCAACGGAACTTTCTTATGGTGATTTGCTCGCGAGCCATGGGAATCAGCTCAATGAATACATTCATTGGCATGTGGAGGAAGGGCGAAAGCTGACAGGCCCTTATCTTTCGCGGATCGAAGCGAGGCGAACCGCTCTGTATCAGCGCCTGTGCGGATTCAAGGGAGAGTACGAGTTTTTTATTTTGCCGGTCAACCAGGTACTGCCGTTCGATGTGAATGTTCATTACCCGGTCGATATTGCGGGAGTCAAGATGGAAAACTACATGGCCTGGATGAAGTCCGCGTACTACATCTCGGTGACGGGGAATCCTGCCATCTCAGTCCCTTGTGCATTCTCAACCAGCGGCCTTCCAATCGGGATTCAGATCGTTGGCCGGCATCACGATGATTGGGGCGTCTTGCAGCTGGCATTCGCCTTCGAGCAAGCCACTAACGTCAGGGCAAGCCGGCGAACGGTTGTGTAGATGGTATCCGGACGTTAGTCTGACTGAAGTAGGTATGCGGCGGGGCACACAACTGAGGATGAGATTCCAAACGCCGGGAGGAGTCCCGGGCCCAGGGGGCACCCCGCAGGCACGAGTGCCCGCGCCACCAGTCTCAACTACTTACAGATACTTTCAAGGGAGTCCCGCGCTGCGAGCGGAAACCAGCGCCAGACTCGACCAATCCCATTCCGCCTGATCATGCGCCATGGCGGAGAGCAGATGGTCGCGAATCAGACTTCCGATCGGCAGCGGTACGTTCAGCTCCTGGGCTGCTTCGAGCGCGAGGCGCACATCTTTCAAGCCAAGCTTCAAGGCAAATCCAGCGGGTTGAAATTTCTGTCCGGCAATTACGGAGCCGTAGTTCTTGTAAACCGGCGAGCCGAATAGCTCGCTCATCACTTCAAGAAAAAGCTGCCGCTGAATGCCCGCCTTCTGCACGGTGGCGAAACTTTCGGCGAATGCCTCGAGCATACTGGCAATCATGAAATTTCCGCACAGCTTCACCAGGTTCGCCTGCCACGGCTCCGTCCCGGCCACGAAAGTCGTACGCCCGATAGCATCGAACAGAGGCCGGAAGCGTTCGATCGCGGGAGGGTCGCCCGCTGGAACAACGATCGGCTTCTTCGCCTCGGCTGCTTCGGGACGCCCGAATACAGGAGCGCTGAGGTATACCTGCTGACGTTCCCGGTGCGTTTCCGTGAGCTTGCGAGCCATAGCCGTGCTGATCGTACTGCTTGAAATGTGTGCAGCCCCGGTCTTTAACGTGGAAGCAATTCCATCCTTCCCGAAAACGACGTCCGAAACGGCCTGGTCGTCAGAGAGCATCGTGAAGACGGCGTCCGCCTCCCGGGCTGAATCTGCCGGAGAGCCGGCGATCTGCGCATCTTCGCCCGCGAATGCCCGCGCTTTTTCGAACGTGCGATTGTAAAGAATGAGTTGGTGGCCCGCGCGCATCAGATTGCGCGCCATGCTGGCGCCCATTCTGCCAAGGCCAATAAAGCCGACCTTCATGCATTTCCTCCCATGCCCGATGGAATGATCACTGCGGCTCCGTCAATCGAATCGTTCTTAACTGCTGATAGGGCCTCGTTTGCCTGATCGAGCCGGAACGTTGTCACCTTCGGAGTAAGACCGGTTTCGCTGGCGATCCGAAGAAAGTCGCGGGCATCTTCGCGCGTCATATTCGCTACGCTGCGGATCTGGCGCTCGCCCCAGAGCAGCGTGTCGTAGTCGAATTGCGGGATGCGATCGAGATGAATCGCATTCACCGCCACTACCCCGCCCTTCCGTAAGCTCGACAGCGCTGCGATAACCACATCGCCGCTGGGCGCGAAGGTGACCGCGCGATCGAGTTTCACCGGCGGCTGATCTTTTTCTGCCCCCACCCAAGCCGCACCGAGCGATCTGGCAAGTTTCTGGTGCGACTCGCCTCGTGTGGATACATATACTTCGCAGCCCCACGCTCGCAACACGTGAATCGCCTCGTGAGCAGATGCTCCGAAGCCGAAGAGTCCCACTTTGTCGCCTTTCTCCACTCCAGCCACGCGCAGGCTACGAAAGCCGATGATACCGGCGCAGAGCAGCGGCGCGGCGCGCAGATCATCAAGGGTATTCGGCAGGGGAAAAATGAAATCCGCGCGTGCGGTCGCGTATTCTGCATACCCGCCATTCACCGAATACCCGGTAAATGTGGGCGCATCGCAGAGATTCTCCATGCCGTGGCGACAGTACCAGCAAGTGCCGTCCACACCGCCGATCCAGGAGACTCCCACGCGCGTCCCGGGTGAGTGCGCCGCGGTCATGTCCCGAATCACCTCACCTACAATCTGATGCCCCGGAATAATCGCCGCATGCTTGGGAGCAAGCTCGCCTTCCACAATGTGAAGATCCGTCCGGCAAACGCCGCACACCAGGACACGTAGAAGAATCTCTCCGGACTGAGGTTCCGGTTCGGAAACGTCTTCAATGCGCAGCGGCCGCGAGGAGATCGCCCCGGCCGTCTTCAGCACAGCGGCTTTCATCACCCGCCGGTCATGCTTGGAATGATGGAAGGACCGGCATCGACCGGATCCGCTTGCCGGTTGCGCTGCAGATGGCGTTCGCAATGGCCGGTGCGATGCAGACGATTGGCGTCTCGCCCGCACCGGCCGAGGGCACATCCTTGCGGTCGATCAAAACAGTCTCGATTTTCGGAATATCGCTGAAGCGGGGAACCCGATACTTCGAAAGCCGGTCATTCAAAATCCGACCATCGGCAAACTCGATCGCTTCGAACAGAGCGCCACCCAAGCCCATGACGATAGCGCCTTCCACCTGGTTCTTCAGATGTTCCGGATTCACGATAGCTCCGCAATCCCATGCCTCCACTACGTGCTCCACGTGTACCTGCCGGTTTCGGGTGATCGACACTTCGGCGCAGCAGGCAACATAGCCGCCCTTTTCCATCCCGCAGGCGAGGCCATATCCACGCTTGGGAGTGGACTTCTTCTTCGACCACTCAAAGCGGTCCGCAGCAGCCTGTAAGACCGCGCGCACCCGCTCGTTTTTCAGGTTCTTCAAGCGAAACGCCAGCGAATCCATGCCACTCGCGACCGCGAGCTCCTCGATGTGCGACTCGCGCGCGAAATGGTTCGCTGTTGCGGCTAATCCTCGGTATGATCCTTCTCGCAATGGAGAATCGACCTCATGGAACTGAACATTGTTTTGCGCGCATTCATACGGGCTCTCGAGACCGGATGGCCCGGACATATAGTTGTGAAAATCCCAACTCGTCAGCTTGCCGTCCGGGCTGACTGCGCTTGCGACTTCAATGATGCCCGCAGGCCGGAGATACGCCCAAGTGAACTCTTCTTCGCGTGTCCAGATCAATTTGACCGGCTTGCCAGCCGCCTTGGCGATGCGCGCTGCCTCGACCGCGCACTCGCCGCTATGTTTGCCGCCATAGGCAGACCCCATGTCCGGCATCAAGACGTGAACCTGGTTTTCCGGCAAGCCGAAGGCGCTCGCCAGCTCTGTTCGCACACCGAAAGGCCGCTGGGTTCCCGTCCAGACTGTCAGTTTGCCGCCGCTCCACTCCGCTAAGGCCGCACGCGGCTCTAGTGGCGTATGCGCGATGTAGGCAATTGTATAGGTGCTCCTCAGTGCCTTGGCTGAACCTTCGGCACTATTTCCCTGCGCCGCCCCTTCTTTCTTCGATTTGATGTAGGCGAACAGCTCTTTCGACGAAATCTGGGGGGCTTTCTGCCATTGAGCCTGGATACTTTCGACGGCTTTTTGCGCGAGGTGCTCGTCGCGAGCGGCCACACCAACGAAATCCCCATCATGGACCACAGTCACGCCCGGCATCCGGGCGGCAGCGCTGGTATCGACGGATGTGAGCTTCGCACCAAAGCTTGGCGGCCGCAGCACCTTACCGTAAAGCATGGCAGGCCGCGTCTGGTCGGACGGATACTTGTGGTGGCCAGTCACGAGTTCTCGCGCATTCAGCTTGGGCACGCTGGTTCCGCCGACGGTCCACTTGTCCGGCACCGTGACACAGTCTTCGCGACCGACCGTCTTCGTCCAGTCAATCCTTGCAGCAATCTCGCCGAACGGAATGCGGGCCCCCGATTTCCGATTGACCACGCATTCGTCGGCGACGTCCACTTTGTCGCGCGCGACGCCCCATTTCTGAAGCGCCTCTCGGACTAACGCCTCTCGCGCGGTCCCGGCCATTTTTCGCATCACGGGGGCCATGGTCGGAGTTGAGCGGCTACCGAACGTGCCCATGTCCCAGGGAGTCAGCGCAGTGTCGCCCATAATCAGCTTTACCGAGCCGGGCGCACACCGGAGCTCATCGGCAACTGCTTGCGTCAGCGAAGTCCGAATGTTCTGGCCGACTTCAACTTTTCCGGTAAATGCCGTGATGCGGCCGTCGGGCGCGATGTGGAGCCATGCCGCGATATCCTGCGGGAGCGGTTCGCGCTCCCGGCGGTGTCCGCCATGGCCCGATTCCTGCGCCTCGCCAGCGCCCTCAGCGAACAAGACCAGGACTCCGCCGCCGAGCGATTTCAGAAAATCACGCCGGCTTGCCGGTAAAGACACAGGCTCAAGCACGACGGCCCGCCTTTGCTTCGGCTGACATCTTGTTCGCCGTTTTCTGGACCGCTGCCACGATTCTGTTGTATGTTCCGCAGCGACAGATATTGCCCTCGAGCGCCTGCTTGATTTCGGATTCGGAAGGCGCCGCATTCCTGCGAAGGAGTGCCACGGAGGACAGGATCATGCCCGGCGTGCAGTAGCCACATTGCATCGCATCCGCCTGGATAAACGATTCCTGAAGCGGATGCAGTCTCTCGCCGTCGGCCAGGCCTTCGATGGTTGTGATCTCCTTTCCAGCAACGGACCCGGCCGGAGTGATGCAAGACCTCTGTGCGACGCCCTCGATGAGAACGGTGCAGGCTCCACACTGCCCTTCACCGCAACCGTACTTGGCGCCCGTCAAATCGAGCTCATTGCGGAGCACCCAAAGCAGTGGCCGCTCAGGGTCAACCTCTACATGCTTACGCACGCCGTTGACGCGCAGCTCCATACGCTTATTTTAAGATCCAACAGATCGCCGCTCCTCCCGCCCCTTACAATAAGGTTTTATGGCTTTTTCGGTCCGGCGCCTGGGACTTGCGGCTGCGACGTGCCTCCTCTGTGCCTCTTTTTCGTTCGCGCAAGACTGGAAGACCGCCGCATCCCTGGCGGGCGTGGATCTAAGCAAGTTATCCGCCTCCCAAAAGGCGACCGCCCTCAAGATTTTGCGCGAGGGAGAATGCTCGTGCGGCTGCAAAATGAAGCTTGCCGAATGCCGGATGGTTGACCCATCCTGTTCCTATAGCAATGGCCTGGCAGCCGCAATCGTCGATGCGATCCAGCACGGGAAGAGCGAGACGGACGCCATCGCTGCGGCCAATGCTTCCAAGTGGGCGCATGTGCAGCAGCCGAAGCTATTGGATGATCCCGTAGCAATTCCGACCGCCGGCGCTCCCGTCCTGGGCCCCCAGAACGCGCGCGTCACCATCGTCGAGTTCTCTGACTTCCAATGTCCGTACTGCGCTGCCGCCGTCCCGCAGATCAACGCCATCCTAAAGGCATACCCGTCACAGGTAAAGTTGATATTCAAGCAGTATCCACTCGAAATTCATTCCCAAGCGGAGTTGGCTGCCGACGCTGCCATCGCCGCGCAGAAGCAGGGCAAGTTCTGGGCGCTGCACGACGCGATGTTCGCCAACCGCGATGACCTCTCGCGGAATAACCTCCTGCTGCTGGCGAAACAAAGCGGGCTCGACATGAACCGCTTTGAAGCCGATATGGATTCGACCGAAGTCCGCGAGACCGTTGTGCGGGATGTTCAGGACGGCAACCAAGCAGGTGTTGAAGGGACGCCCACCATATTCATTAACGGCCAAAAATACAACGGGCCGATTACGGTGGAGACACTCAGGCCGATTCTCGATGCCGCGCTGAAGCAGCCGGCGGCGGGCAAACAGACGGCGCAAGTCCGGCGTTAGTTACTTTCCGTCGAAAAATTGCAAGAACCGCTTGCTAGCGCTCGGCTCGGTAAGCTTTTGCAAACATAACGCTTGAGATCAATGGCTCTGCAGTGCGAACTGTATCCACGTTGATCCTGAACCTACGTACTGTTTCCTGCGCAGCGGCTTGAAACGTTTCTCGACCGTGTGCACCGGTCTGACGCTTAGCGTTTCGGCCGCCCACAAGTGATCAGGCGCGCTGATCGTCTCCTTTGAACCGGCTGAGCCGTTTTTTTGCCCAATTCCCTATGTATCGGTGTGACGCCGAGAATTTTCCGAGAGTCATTGCCCACACGTTAGAAGGTCCTATGTCGCCAGAAGCCGCACTTAGTAACACGGATCAACCGGCTCCAACCCCGGTCGAAATGATCGCTCGACCATTCCTTCCCAGCCTCGATCTCGTCGATGGCTCACCACAGGAAATCGCAGCCCTCCAGACTCTCGATAAGCGCCAGATCATCAACACCAAGATCTCCGACGCCGTCCATTT
>DATBHS010000176.1:0-22690 GCA_036557345.1 Bryobacteraceae bacterium | reverse complement strand
CTCGATGTTCAACTCGATTGGCACGGCCTATGCCGCAACGCCGGAAACGGTTTCAGCCGGTGCGCCTGCCATCGAAAAGCCGATCGAAACGCGTTTTGTGCTGTGGTTCAACGGCAACGGTATTCCAGAACGCTATTGGATTCCCACTGAAGAGGGTCCGGATTACGAGATCACCCCCTGTTTGGCGCCCCTCGCGGCCTGGCGCAAAGACGTACACGTTCTGAGCGGCGTGGATAACGCCGCCTCGAGCGGTAAAGGCAACGGCCACACCAATTCCATGAGCGGTCTCATGACCGGAACCGATTTCACTGGCCGCGGCCCGAGCGGCCCGTCCCTTGATCAGATCATTGCCGGCAAGATCGGCGGCGATTCCCGTTTTCGTTCCTTGCAGATCGGCGTTGCTCAGGAATCCTTTGGCGAAAGCATGCAGAGGAACATGAGCTGGGCGGGCTATGAACGGGCTCTGCCTCCCGAAATGATTCCTCATCGTTTGTTTGATCGGTTATTCGGCGCGCGCGAAGAAGGATGGGTGAATCGCAAGCGTAGCATCTTAGATACCGTAATGGCCGACGCGACCACCCTTGAAAGGAAACTGCCTACAGACGATAAGACGCGCATCGACGAGCATCTGTCCGGGATCCGTGATCTGGAGCGGGCTATCGCCGGTTTGCCGCCCGAGTACGCCCACGTCGATCCGCCGGACTTCGATGGCGATATGAAGGATTGGCCGCGCATCGCGAAATTGCAAAGCGATCTCCTCGTGCAGGCGCTGGCGATGCGGCAAACGCGCGTAGCATCTTACATGCTGACAAAATGTCAGAGCCTGACTCGCTTTCCATGGCTCGGCTACACCTCCGCGCGTCATCACGACTACACGCACGCCGGAGACAAGACCTCAGGCGCCGACGGCGAAGACGGCATCCATGTTTTGCGTGATATCTGCCGCTGGCATGTCGAGGAGTTTGCCTATCTTATTGCGAAGCTCGAGTCGGTGCCGGAAGGCGACGGCACCTTGTTCGATCACACCAGCCTGATCTTTGCCCACGAGCACGCCGAAGCGAATCCCCACAAGAACAGTGGACTCGCCATGATCGTCGCGGGCGGTAGCCCAAAACTTGCAAAAGGCTCTCACACGCGTGTCACAGGAACTGTAGGCGATGTTTATGTGACGGTCGCCGATGAGGTGGTCGGCGCTGGCATCGGCAAATTCCCCACCGCGACCAAGAAGCTCACGGCTCTCTTAACGTAGTCTGCGCAGTATCAGCGATACAGGTCTTTTCCAATCAACGCTGGATCATAGGGCTGAAACTGGCCCCGCGACTCGAATAGCCTGTGGTATCGATCGAGCTTATGCTCGTCAACTTCGACGCCAATCCCTGGCCCAGATGGGACACCCCAGTCAGGTCCGTTGGTAATCGGTATTTCGTTCGTGACGATGTCGTCCGTCATGACATGAGCCGTCTGCTGATTGCCATCTACGACGTTCGGAAGAGTCAGAAGAATGTGGTGGCAGGCGGTCGCCGTGATTCCTAACTCTCCGTGCGTGTGGCGGCATACTTGCAAGCCCTGATAATGCGCAACCCAGGAGAGCCGCTGAAATTGCGCCAGGGATCCAGTAAAGTATGGGCTAAAGCAATAAACGTCTGCGGTCCGTGCCGCCATCTGACTAAAGGCGTCTTCGACTGTCCAAAGGCCTTCGTTAGCGGAAACGGCCACCGCCCCCCGGTTTCGTACTTCTTGCATATTGGCGACAGGATCTTGGACCACGGGTTGCTCGATAAAGTCAACGTCGAATTCGTCGAGCCGTGCAAGATTTCGCAGGGCTTCGTTTACCTTCCACGCTCCATTGGCATCAAGGCGAATCTTGTTCCCGGGGCCGATCGTTTCCCGCAGCGTCCGAACCATTTCGATCTCGCTATCGATGTCGATACCAACCTTCAGATAGAAGACGCGAAATCCCTTCGCGAGACCATCTCGCGCCTGGTCAGCAACATAGTCTTTCGCTCCTTGCGAGCAGTAGAAGAAGTAACTGGCGAGTTCGCGTACCTTGCCACCAAATAGATTGTAGAGAGGCTCACCGGTCGCCTTGCCGCAAATGTCCCACAGTGCCATGTCAATACCCGCGTAAGCGAAACAGGCGGTGTGCTGGCGCCAAGACCAGATTCCCCGATGCCACAACTCCTGGCGTATTCGCTCGCTCTCCCACGGGCTTCGACCAATCACAAAGGGAGCCATAGCGTGCAGAGCCCCAAGCACAGATCCGACATCTGCTCCGCTACAGCTCTCTCCCCAGCCAATTAAACCGTCGTCAGTGCTGGCTTTCACGATGATGTCAGTTACCCCATCACGATTGATCAGCGAGCTCACTTCGCGGTGCGTGTACGGCACGCTGACAGGGATAAATTCCAGTTTTTTGATTTTCATGAGTCTCAAAGATTTTCAACTAGCACAGACACAATCTCGCTGCTACTATACCGGTGAGCCGCTAGCCACCGGAACATACGCAATAGATTGTCACCCATTGAGAGCGAGATTTCGTGAAGAGTTGGACCACGCGCGACGACGCGAATCGAAAGAGTTTGACTATCGTTAGCCTATTGTTCGCCTTTAGTACGTTGAGCTACTTCGACCGCACCATCATTTCGATCGCTGGGCCGAGCATGATGCGAGATTTCCACCTTTCTGCCACTGAAATGGGCGCCATCTATTCCGCCTTTATCTTTGGCTATGCCCTTCTGATGATCCCTGGAGGGCACTTCACCGATCGCCTGGGCCCGCGACGCACCTTGGCTGTGATGGGTTGGTCATCTTCCGCATTCACGGCACTCACCATTTTGGGAGGAACACCTCTTCTAGGCGCATACGTTGGGATCGTACCTCTGCTCGTCGCAATTCGTTTTGGAATGGGTGCTGGAACTGCGCCGCTGTATCCAGCTTGCGCAAAAGCGACGGCCAACTGGATACCTCGCCTCTACCATGCCCGAGTACAAGGTCTAATCATCGCCGGATCGTCCGCAGGAGCGGCGATCTCCCCCTTCCTCTTTACCTGGCTAATGGAAATGTTTCGATGGCGCATTTCCTTTGTGATTGCGGCTCTAGCGACTGCATTCCTGACGATTGCCTGGCAATGGCAAGCTCGCGATCACCCCCTTGATGTCCAGCACGAACAAACAAAGAGAGCCGAAACGCCTGACAGAGTCTGGGTGAGTCTTTTTACGAATCGCAGTCTCATGCTCCTCACCTTCGCTTATGGAGCGCTCGGCTATTTTCAGTACATCTTTTTCTACTGGATGTACTACTACTTCGGCGAAGTTCTTCGTCTAGGCTCTCGAACCAGCGCGGTCTACACGACGATATTGTTCGTAACGGAAGGCGCGCTTATGCCGATGGGTGGATTTGTTTCCGACCACCTCACGGTTCGCTACGGGCCACAGTTCGGGCGCCGTGTAGTGCCGATCAGCGGACTGACAGTTGCGGCAATTCTTCTTTACGGCGGTACGATCACCTCCGGATTGCTTGCGGTCGCGTGTTTCTCCTTAGCCTTCGGTTTCGCTGCCTGCTGCGAGGGCCCTTTTTGGGCTGCTGTTACCCAAATGGCTGGGGACCGACTTGGCCGTGCGTCCAGCATCCTAAATACCGGTGCTCAGCTTGGAGGCGTTTTCGCACCGATAGTCACTCCCTGGATAGCCGCACGAGCTGGATGGGCTTCCGGGCTTCATGCTGGAGGCCTGGCAGCGCTCTCGGCTGCCGCCGCAATTTATTTCGTCAAACTAGCGCCCATTCGGGAGAACGAACCGATCCCGGAGCCCATTTCGCCAGCTTAGTAACATTCAGTGCGTCTACTGCTGTAAGTTCCGCAGGCGAAGATTGTGCTGCTTTCCTCGCTCCTAAGCAAGAATGGGCTTCACGACATTCCCACCCACGTCGGTCAGACGGAAATGACGGCCTTGGAATTGATAGGTGAGCCTGGTGTGGTCGATCCCAAGACAGTTGAGAATCGTCGCTTGCAAATCGTGAACATGGACGCCATCTTTCACGATGTTGTAGCCGTAATCGTCGGTTTCACCATGAGTTAGACCTGGCTTGATGCCACCACCCGCCATCCAAACAGTGAAGCATCGTCCATGATGGTCGCGGCCGTAATCAGTCGCCGTGAGGCGTCCCTGACAATAGACCGTTCTTCCGAACTCTCCCCCCCAAATGACGAGCGTGTCCTCGAGCATTCCGCGCTGCTTAAGATCTTCGATGAGCGCCGCCGATGGCTGATCGACATCCTGGCACCGCTTGGGTAAGGCTTCGGGCAGGCCCGCGTGATGATCCCAGTCTCGGTGGTACAGCTGAATGAAACGAACGCCGCGCTCAGCAAGACGGCGGGCGAGCAAGCAGTTCGATGCAAACGTGCCGGGCTTCTTCACGTCAGGGCCGTACATATCGAAGGTGTGTTGGGGCTCCTTCGAGATGTCCGTGAGTTCGGGAACCGAACCCTGCATGCGATAAGCCATTTCATATTGATGGATCCGTGCCTCGGTTTCGGGATCTCCGAACTCTTGGCTTTCCAAGGTGTCAAGTTTGTTCAGAGCGTCCAGAAAGTGGCGTCGGTCTGTTGGAGTGAATCCTTTGGGATCGGACAAGTAGAGGACGCGATCTCCCACTGAGCGAAACTTGACGCCTTGATAGCGGCTAGGAAGGAATGCGGTTCCCCACAGGCGATCGTACAAAGGTTGACCCCCACCAGAAGAAGAAATCATGACAACGAATGCCGGTAAGTCCTGCGTTTCGCAACCAAGGCCGTAGGTGATCCACGCTCCCATACTGGGACGTCCGCCGAGGCGAAAGCCGGTTTGCGCCATTGTGACCGCGGGGTCGTGATTGATCTCTTCGGTGTTCACTGTCTTGAGGAAGGTCAGCTCATCAGCAATGCGGGCTGTATGAGGTAGCAACTCGCTCACCCAGGCACCAGAATTACCCCGTTGAGCAAAGGTGAATTTCGAAGGAACAACAGGAAAGCTGGACTGAGAAGCGGACATCCCGGTAAGGCGCTGACCGCCGCGAATAGAATCAGGGAGGTCGGTGCCTTGAAAATCTTTGAGGCGAGGTTTGTAATCGAAAAGTTCGAATTGAGACGGTCCACCGGATTGAAAAAGATAGATAATGCGTTTTGCTCTCGGGGCGAAGTTGGGAAAACCGGCAAGGCCACCAACCCGGCCGGCCGTAGTCGCCGAGATCCCTTCGCGAGAGAGCAGTGATGCGAGCGCAGCGATTCCTATGCCGGTTGATTGCAGGCCAAAGAAATGGCGCCGCGTGATTCGCAAGTCGTCAGAGCAGCATGAACACGCCATTTGATCCCTTTCTTATTCTTTAGTCACAGTTTCGTCGAGGTTCACCATCAGGCTCGCCACAGCAGTATAGGCAGCCAGCTCGGCAATATCGGCGTTGCTGCTGCGCCTGGATTCCCCATACGCGAGATATTCTTCCGCGGCTTTTGGATCGGACCGGTATTTGGCCTCAAATGTACCGAGTGTATCGATCAGGATCTGCCGCTCGGGGTCCTTTGGGGGGCGCGCGAGAAGCAGCTCGAACCCATAGTTGATCCGGGATTCCGGGGATGCACCGCCCTCCTGCATCATACGTTCGCCGAGCTTCCGGGCTGCTTCCAGAAATGTGACATCGTTCATTAAGTCAAGAGCCTGGAGGGGCGTGTTCGTGCGGCTTTCGTACACTGTGCAGACCTCTCTGTTCGGCGAATCGAAATTTGCCATGAACGGAGGCGTGACCGTGCGCTTCCAGTACGTATAGAGGCTCCGGCGATACAGCGCATCGCCTTTATCCTGAACATAACCATCGCCACCAGCTAACTCCTGCCACAAGCCAGGCGGCTGATAGGGCTTTACGGAAGGCCCACCGAGCTGTTCGACCAGAAGGCCGGAGGCGGCAAGAGCAGAATCGCGAATGACTTCGGGTCCGAGGCGAACGCGTGGCCCCCGGGCCAGAAGCCTGTTGTCCGGGTCCTTTTCCAGAAGCTCGGGGGTAGTTCTGGAGGACTGACGATACGTAGCGCTGGTGACGATGATGCGCTGGAGGGCTTTCACATTCCATCCGCTGTCCATGAACTCGATCGCGAGCCAGTCAAGAAGTTCCGGATGGACAGGCCATTCACCTTGAGAGCCGAAATCATCGACCGTCTTGACGATTCCTACTCCAAAATAAGATTGCCAGTAACGATTGACCGTAACACGGGCTGTTAAGGGATTGGTGCGATCGGTTATCCATCTGGCGAGTCCCAAACGATTGGCGGGAGTTTCCGCCGGTGGTTGCGGCAACGATGCGGGCACGCCCGGTGTCACCTTCTCGCCTGGCTTGTCGTAAGCGCCTCTCTGTAAAACAAAGGTATCTCGTGGCGTGGGGCTTTCTACCATTACCATGACCGTTGGGATTGAATCGTAAAAAGCGTTCCGGTCTGCACGAGCCTTTAGCATCCGGTTCCGGGCGTCTTTTATTTCGGGAGATGCTCCTTCAGCGAGAAACGCGAGAGCGATTTTCTGTGACTGCTCTGGCGTTCGTTCGGAAGGTTCCCGGCGTGCAATTTCGCCGACCGTTTCGGGCACGGAAAGGGCGGCCGCCTCTTCTGGTTGAAGAGCCCGGCCATAAATGCGCACATCTCGAAGACTACCTTTAAAGAATTTTCCTCCTGCCGCACCGATCCGGATTGGGATCTTCGGATCAACGTGAAAAGGCTCGTTAAGCTGATCGAAGAGGATGTTCGTCGGCTGATCGACACCATCGATATAGACATGGATGCCGGAGGCTTTGCGCTTTCCATCGTAGATGACGACGATGCTCTGCCATTGATTAAGCTTGACTGGAGACTTCGTCTCCAGCCGGATGGCAAGGTCCGTCCACCGATGAATGATATGAACCCGAAGTTTTCCGTCGATCAGATAAAGGCCGTGGCCGGTACCTTCAAAGTAATCATCTGAACGTGACACGATGCCGCCATTTTCTGATGTTGCATTCATCGAGACGGCGAGCGTGAAGGGATCGAGATAACCGAAATAAGCGGTCTTGTCATCGCCAGGGGTGTCAATTGAATGCTTGCCGTCAAATACCGGAAGCGATGGGGACGAGCGAAACTGGAGCCCATCGGTGACAGTCCAGTCGTGGTTGGCGGCCAGGTGCCGCTCCCAAGCGGATTGCTCCTTTTGAATGCGAGGAGACTGGGCGTGGTATCCGGCCTCCGCCGTTTTCACCCGCTGATCAAGAAGGGCTAACTCCTTTTTTTGCTGCGGTAAAGGCGCCTTAATATAAGGTTCTTCATTACCGTAGTTGTAAGAAAAGCCCTTTTCGTTTGGAATATTGTTGAAATACGCAAATAGACGATAAAAGTCCTTTTGCAGGAACGGATCGTACTTGTGGTCGTGACAGCGAGCGCAACCTAAGGTCAAGCCCATCCAGACCGTAGCAGTCGTTTGGGTTCGGTCCGCCACATACTCAACGCGATACTCCTCCGGAATTATGCCGCCTTCTCCGTTGGTGCGATGATTGCGATTGAAACCTGTCGCGATTCGCTGTGACAGTGTGGCGTTCGGCAGAAGATCGCCCGCAAGCTGCTCCACAGTGAACTGGTCATAGGGTATGTTGCGGTTGAATGCGTCGAGCACCCAATCGCGCCACCGCCACATCTCACGAGGGCCGTCTGTTTGATAGCCGTTCGTATCACCATATCTCGCTGCCTCCATCCAGCGAAACGCCATTCGCTCGGCGTAACGTGGCGACGCAAGCAAGCGGTCTACAACCCTTTCGTAGGCAGACGGTGAGTTATCGGCTAGAAATGCGTCGACTTCGGCTGGAGTGGGTGGAATACCAGTGAGATCAAGAGTCACGCGCCGAATGAGGATACGTTTGCCAGCTTCAGGAGAGGGGTGAAGCCCTTCGCGTTCGAGACGGCTAAGTATGAAGGCATCGATGGGATTGCGGACCCATGCGCTGTTTTTGACCGCGGGTAAGGGTGGCCGCTTCGGAGGGATAAAGGACCAGAAAGGCTCCCATTTGGCACCCTGTGCGATCCAATCGCGTATCAGGGCGATTTCATGCGGGGTCAGACTTTCGCGCCCCAGATAGGCAGGCGGCATCCGGACCGCTTTATCGCCCGATGAAATGCGCCGGTAGATTTCACTCGCGGCAGGATCTCCAGGGACAATGGATCGCCGACCCCCACGCAGTTCGATTTTCGCGGTGGACTCCATATCGAGCCGCATTTTCGTCTTGCGCGTTGCTGCATCAGGGCCGTGGCAGGTAAAGCATCGATCCGAAAAGATAGGCCGGATGTCGCGGTTGAATTCCACCGTCGATGCCGTTGCGGACAATGAGGCGATAATCCCGGCCATGGCGGCGAATACAAGCACTGACCATTTTTGGGCGAGTGCAGACAGCCTGACCGTGGGACGTAACATCAATTAGGACCGGTGGATGGCTTACAGTCACCTTCCACAGTAGTTCAAGGTTATCCTACGTAGTCAGGAAATTGTCATATCCGGCGTTCAATTTCTCAGAGAAGAGGCTCGAGTCACGTGCCCCCTTCGAAAGAGTGCAACTGAACCGCTGTTATATTCAATCTCCGGCGAACCGCCATGCATTCTAGCGGGGACTAGGCCTTCCCTACAATTCGATTAGCTCTCGATATGACAAAATCGCGACGCCGGTTCCTTCAAAGATCCTCCGCAGTGCTGCTCGCGAGCGCCGCCGCTCCTTTTGCCGATGCCCAAGACACTAATCCGCCGCCAGGAGCGCCATCAGCATTTAACACGAGCCCACCCGCCGGTCCTGACGTTTCCGCGGCAACGTTCGCTGAAGCTGAGAAGCTCGTCCGAGTCACGTTGACCGGGCCGCAACGCGCGATGGCCGCCGCGAATTGGCGCACGTCTATGGCACCGCTGTACGAGCGCCGTACGGGTCCTCGCAAAGTGGAGCTGGAAACCACGCTCGCGCCGGGAATGCTGTGGAATCCAGAACTGCCGGGCTTGAGAACGGGTCCGTCTGAGAACCGGTTTGCCCCAAGCAAGCTTGAACCGCTGGTTCTGCCAAAAGATGACGAGTCAATCGCCTTTGCGCCCGTCACGCACCTCGCTCAATGGATTCGGCAGCGACAGATTACGTCCGAGCGCTTGACAGAGATCTATCTTGAGCGCTTGGATCGGTTCGATCCTAAGCTGAGGTGTGTGATAACGCTCACGCGCGATCGTGCGCTTCGGCAGGCTAGAGCGGCCGATCGCGAAATCGCCGCCGGGCAGTATCGTGGGCCGCTCCATGGGATTCCGTGGGGAGCAAAAGACCTGCTCGACACCGCCCACATTCCAACTACGTATGGCGCAGAGTTCTTCCGCCATCGCATACCGATGCAGGACGCTGTGGTCGTCCGGCGCCTCGATCACGCCGGCGCTGTTTTGGTCGCCAAACTAAGCTTAGGTGCGCTGGCTCTGAACGACATCTGGTTTGGCGGTCAGACCATGAATCCCTGGCTGATCGAGGAGGGGTCATCGGGTTCGAGTGCCGGGCCGGGCGCAGCGACTGCAGCAGGACTTGTCGGATTCTCTATCGGCAGCGAGACGGGCGGGAGCATTGTGAGCCCGAGCATGCGCTGCGGCATAACCGGTCTCCGCCCTACGTTCGGGCGGGTACCCCGAACTGGCGCTATGACGCTCTGCTGGTCGCTCGACAAGTTGGGACCGATGACACGCTCGGTAGAAGACGCAATGTTAGTCGTGAATGCCATTTCAGGGCCGGACCCCGGCGACGTGTCGAGCGTGCCAAGCCGGCTCGATTACGAGGGTGGTGCAGGCGTGAAAAGTCTGCGTGTCGGGTACTTCCCGGCGTGGATGAAAGACAACCCTGCAACCGACGTGGATCGCATGGCTCTACATGCTGTCGGGAAACTCGGAATGACACCGGTGGAGGTTCGCCTCCCTGACTGGCCGTACGATTCAATGGAGATTATTCTCTTTTCGGAAGCCGCCGCGGCCTTTGAACAAGAAACTATGGCCGGGCTGATGGAGCAGCTCAGGATGCAGGTGCCGGACGCGTGGCCCAATCAATTTCGTGAGGCGCGCTTTCTGTCGGCTGTCGATTTGATTCAGGCGGATCGTTTCCGGCGCAAAGTGGCGCGGGAGATGGCGCGCGTGTTCTCCAAGGTAGATCTTCTTCTAGTTCCTTCCCTGCGCGACGAGATGCTCACGATAACGAACTTTACAGGGCATCCTTCGCTTACGCTGCGCGCCGGTTTCGTCGAAGTATCGGAGGCGCGAAGCGACTGGGCGCCGGATCCGGCCCATCCCTTACCGAAGTTTTCGCCCCCCAGGCGCGTACCGCACGGTGTCACACTGATCGGCCGGCTGTTTGACGAGGGTACACTAGGTCGCGCGGGACTTGCATTAGAAACCGAATTTCGTGTGAGCGCCGAGCGGCCTCCCGGCTTCTAGCAGCGAAAACCCGCGGCTAGGCCTTCCGGTTCCTGGTTATCGCAGCGAGGAGTCAGAAAACGGAACACTCTACGGCAGCACGAGAGGAATGAGCTTGGCTGCCGATTTTGCAAATAACAAGATGATGAAACTCAGAGGCGTCGCAATCAGAGCAGGAACCGGTTATGGAACTGCCGGATAGAAGGGCCTGCAGGCGGGCGGCACATCACGATCTCCTTCGGATCAGGACTTCGCTGGCGCATTCCCTTGCGTGACACATCAGACGGTTGTTCGCTTTGCGATGCGTTGAACACTAGTCTCCCTCGCATCGCGCAATGACCAGAGTGATGTCATCGTGTTGTTCGTGAGGACTGAAGCGCCTGACATCGTCAACAAGGGAGGCAAGCAAGGTCTTGGGAGGCAGTTCACGGTTCCGCCGCAGCGCGTCGATCAGGCGGTCTTCACCGAATTCTTCGCCGTCCGCGTTGAACGCTTCGGTCATGCCGTCCGTGTAGAGAGCCAGGGCATCACCTGGGAACAGCTCCTGCTCCGCAACGGCGCAATTCCAATCTTTGAAAAGTCCGAGCACAGTGGAGGTGGAATCGAGCCGTTCAAGCTGATCATTGCGGCGCAAAAGAATGCCTGGCGGATGGCCACAATTTGCATAACGCAAGCGCCTGCTCCCGGCGTCGTATTCTGCGAAAAAAAGAGTGGCGTAAGAACTATCGCTTGTATTTTCGCTGAAAAGCTTGTTTACGGAGAGAAGGAAGCGCTGCGGCTGTTCCAATGCGAACGGTGTGAAGGGGCGGCTCCAATATGTTGCGCACTGGTTGTGCAGGTGCGCCTGCAAATTCGCCATCAAGAGCGCCGCCGCGGTCCCCTTTCCTGAAACATCGCCTATTACCAACCCAAGCCGCTCTCTGCCGAGGTCAAGAAAGTCATAGTAATCGCCACCCACGTGGCGAGCCTGGATACAAACACCCGTGTAGTCGAGGCCCGCGAGGTTCGGCTGCTTTTGGGGAAAGAGCCGCGCCTGCACTTCTCTCGCAGTTTCCAATTCCTGGGCAGCCCGGCGCTCGGCTTGCAGCCGGTCGGCATGCACGCGCCGGTGCTCGTGAAGTTCCCGAGTGAGTTCCTCAAAGCTCATAAGAATAAATGAGTTCCCATCGAGATCTTCAAAGGTGCAATACATCTCGCCCGAAAGCTGAACCTCAGGTGGATTGTGAAATCTGACGCCACGCTGCCGCCATTCATGGAATTTGGCGCATACATCTTCGGTCAGGAAAACAACCCGAGTGGACCGGCCGATGAGCCTGTATTCTTCGGAATCGAGTTCGGGAGAAACCAGTGCAAGAGTTGCCGTACCATCCGGAGGACTGACGGTCAGCCAGCGATCGCCCGAGGGAAGACGCATATCAGAAGCCAAAAGGAACCCTAACTGGTCCATGTAGAATTGCAGGCTTCGATCCTGGTCTCGAACAAAAACAGTAACTGCGCCAAGGCGAAGATAGGGATCGTCGCGATCCGGCTGGAAACTGCACCGGTGTGCTTGAAATGCTGAAGGAGAAGCCCCCACCGACGGAATTATAGCGCCCGGCATGAACAGGCCAGGTTTCCACAGATTTCCTTATTTGAACAGGTCAATCACGGCATAGGCCTTCAGGCCTGGAACCGTAAATTCGGTAGCATCCGATTCAGGGTCGTAATCGACCAGTTGATCGCCCGGGCTCTCGTAAGAGTGAAGCTGAGCCTTCGAATACCGGCCGCATATGCGAACGCGGAAGGCGCCGACCCGAGTGCCTCTCGCAAAGCCGTAATTTAGAAGCTGCAATTGCAAGTGATCCGGCGTACGGGTAAGTCGCGCTACGACGACGCTAGTGCCATAGATGCGGAGGGTCCGGCGCTCATCCGTCAGGTTCGCGCGGATCCGATGGACCATCGCATCCGGGTTCTTTGCCTCGCTTACCGGATATTCAGGCGAGCCGAGCCGCACGGTCAGCTTCAAGCCGGGTTCCGTCGCATGAACGATTTTGAACAAAAGATTGTCGCGCACCAAAAGATTCATCACTTCGCCCGCGGCTGGCGATCCGTCGTCCACGAATCCGATGTCAGACACCAGAGCACCTCCAGACGATTTGATGCCCTCCAGAAACTTCAGCATTTGCGCCAGCGGCCGAAGACCCGCGGCGTCCGTCTGGATCATTGCATCCGTGCCGTAGCAGAACGCCTCCGCCGTGGCGAGAGCAGAGGACGCACCGCTCACATCGTAGTAGAACCGCCCTGTGGGCCGCCGCATAAACTGCCAGCCGTTCGAATTCACCCATGGAACTCGTGTAGCCGACGATCGGTTCATGCGAAAACTAATGCCCGGAGCTGGCAATTTCACCGCGCCCTGCGGGTCTGCTGTCTTAGCGTCGATACCCGAAACATTCTTCCAGGATGCCGCCTGAGATGCCGGCACGAGAACGTGCGTGATCCCCGCCTGCCGCAGCAAGAGAGCTGTTTCCGCTCCGCCCTGCCAATACAGGCCCGGCAGAACTAGAGCCAATAGAAATAGCATTAGAGTTCGATTGCCTTCAGCTTGATCCGATCGCGCTCGCAGATCCCTAACCCCAGATGCGAGGCGTATTCGACATGCCCGGGCTCGCGTATGAATGCGTTGAAGTTCGGATTACTGTTATCGGAACCGATATGGGACGGCGAGCGGTCGAATATAGACGGAGCACCTTCCGCTTTCCGCTTTTCCTCGATCACATCGATGAGTATCCGATCCATTGCTACGGGATCTGTGCCGAACAGGATCTGCTTCGGATAGAACCGGAATTGAGGATATTCGCTGAACGGACCGGCCTGCCAAACGCCACTCAGGCCATCCATGATATTCAGCACGACCTTAGTTGGAATGGGTTCGACAGATGCAAGCGTTCCGATAAACGAATACGTGTTCGTCTTTGTGAAGCGATGCGAGCGATCAACGTTCGAAAAATGGCCGTAAGACATGTTTTTGAGGCACCCGGTCACACCGGCTGCCTGGTGCTCTTTCATTTTCGGCACGTTGATGATTTTCGTAAACGTATCCGCCACAGGGCGCGTCATGAAGGACCGCGTGTCTTCTTCACCAAAGAAATCCACTTCAACATATGTTTTCGGATCGTAACCGAGGATCGATCCGCGAAAGTCCTTCTCAGCGGCCCAGATGTTCACGCTATTGGGGACATAGCGGTCGTACCCGACGCTCTTCAATTGACCCTGAAAACGTTCATAGATCCAGATCTGCCGCGCCGGAACGCCGATCGCAACTAGATTGTCGACGATACCGGCGACGATCTCGGGGCTGGACATAATATGGGGAGCCCCAGAGCAGTTCACTTTAATGCCTACGATGTCATTGGACGAGATAAAGCGACTCCAGCAATCTTGATCACGGGTGCAGCCAGTTAGCGATTGCATGCCTGCCGAGAGCATCCGTTTGACAACCGCCCGGTCGACGCGAGCCGAGCCGCTATCGATCGACTTCTCTGCATGCACTCTTACAACCTGGCCCTTGTACGATCCCGGCGCTCCGTGATTCGGCGAGTGCGGAAATCGGCTCGTGATGCGGTAATCCGGTATCGATTCCGCCGCGGTTTCGGCCATGGCTCCGGCCAATAGCGAAGGCGCGGCCAGATAGATGAACGAGCGTCTATTCACCGATCAAGCTTATAACACGACTGTACGCTCAGTTGACCCATCGGCATGTCGCGCCCGCTCTGTCTTCACACATGAACACCCGGAAATCTTTCTTCTTGTGTCTAGCCGTCCAATTCCGGCCGAGAATGTAGTAAGGCTTGGCCCAGGCTTCGCTATCGATCGTTTTCGGCGCGATCACCGAGACGGAAAGCATTCCGCGTGCAGGATAGCCTGTACGCGGGTCCATGATATGGCTCCAGCGCTTACCATCGGCATAGAAGAACTTTTCATAGCTGCCGGAAGTGGATAGCGATTCGTCGCATAAGGTGACGCTCTGCGTAGGCCCGGACAAATTTCGGGGATTTGGTAAATCAACGCGCCAGCCGTTTTCATCCGGAGGGGCCCCGAGCGCGTAGATGCTGCTGCCGCCGGCGGAAACAAACGCCGCCTGGATGTCGTCCCGGCGCAATATGTCCACCATTCGATCTACGGCATAACCTTTGCCGATGCCGCCCGGATCCAGTTCGGTGCCTCCTTTCGTGAAGCAAACCGTACGGTTCGTCGGATCCAAAACGATATTCCGGTAGCCGACTGAGCCGAGTGCTCCAAGTACCTGCCCGCCATCAGGCAGATGACCGCTTCCCTTGTAAAAGCCCCAGAGTTTCATTAATGGTCCGACCGAGACGTCGAAAGCGCCCTCGCTTTCCCGGCTGTAGCCCTGGCAGGTCGCCAGCAAGTCAAACAGCTCCTTTGAAACACGGACCGGGTGCTCAGCCGCGAGCCGGTTCATCTCGCTCCACTCGCTATGTGGCTTGTAATTGGAGAGCAGCGCATCCAGCCGGGCCGCCTCGTCGAGTGCGTCTGAAATGGCAGCCTGAGTCGCGCTGGCATCCCGGCCGTAAGCAACGATGGCGAACAGTGTCCCCATCGTGTCGATGCTGCCTTCCTCGCGGACCCAGGCTCGCTGGTCCGCCCTGCTCGCAGCCAGGCAGGCTATTGACGCACTGATAAGAAAGGCTGTTGCCGGAGAAGCCCTCACTTACCGATTTTCGTTCCGATGACCTCTCCGGAAACGATAATCTCCACGCGCCGGTTTCTTTGGCGGCCTTCCGGGGTGTTATTGTCAGCCACCGGCATGGTTGGGCCAAACCCTTTAGCGGTAATGCTGTCCGGAGGCAAACCCTGCCCAAGTAGATAGCCGCGAACGGTTCCGGCCCGCTGTTCAGAAAGCTTTTGGTTGAATTCGAGACTCCCGGTGCTGTCTGTGTGCCCTTCGACCGCCAGATTTAAACCAGGATGGGCCAGCACGATTCCGGAAAGTTTCGCGAGCTTCTCGCGCGCGACGGGCTGTAAATCATATTTCCCGGTCGCGAAAAGCACATCGGCCATATTGACCACGAGCCCGCGGGGCGTGTCGGTGGTTTCGAGGATACGATTGAACTGCTCGAGCAGTTGAGCACGCAGCGCTTCAGCCGCCTGGCGGGCACGCAGCGCGTCTGCGTTCGCCGCTTCCTCTTTCGCCCTCAGGGCGTCGGCTTCGGCCTTCGCTTTCACGGCCGCAGCCTCCTGCTCAGCTTTGTACTGGGCTTCGCGGGCAGCAGTCAGTTCAGCCTGACGCTTAGCCTCTTCATCGGCCTTTCGTTTGCCTTCGGCTTCCGCGTCGGCCTTGGCCTTGGCGGCAGCGGCTTCCCGCTCGCTTGCTATGCGCTCCTCTTCCTGCCGGCGGACAGACAGCGCTCGCGCATCTTCAGAAAACTGCACGGTCTGGCGCGCCAGGGAAACCGTTTGTTTTTTGTTGGCCTTTGACGCGAGCGAATTTTCAGCCATCTGCAGGCTGCCCTTGGCCTTACTGAAGACGTCGGGTGCATATCGGTCCGCCGCACGCGATTTCGCGATCTCCACCGCGTTCCGAGCTTCATACATCTCGAGCGGGACGCTCTTGAGATCAAGTGTCAGCGCGAGAGGATTCCCCATCTTTTCGTATTGCGCCCGCCTCATGAGCTTGTAGTCATTAACGACAAATATCCTGCCCTTAGTGTTCTTGCGGATCTCATTTTCGAGAATAACCATTTCACTCGGCTGACGGACTGAGAAATATGGCTCCGCCGTGACAAACAGAGAGAAAGACTGCAGCCCCGTGGTTGCGTTCAGCTTCCCTTCTCCGGACTTGTTGGGGATGATTTCACCGACGTTGCTGGCACGGCCTTCCGGCGATACGACCCAAAGCACGTAGGTGAGAAATTCCGTACCCAGTTTCGTCGGTGAGCCCAAACCCTTTATATTGACTTCAATCGTCGTGATGCCCGTTTTCGCTTCGACCTTTGCTTCGCCGCTCGCCTCCGGCATCAGGTCGGTGCCTTTGAGATCGATTTGGGTTGAACCGCCACCTACCTGGTATCCGATCGCTTTGATCGATTTGGTAACCAGGGCCGACTCAGGAGCAGCGGCCTGTTGCTCTGTTTGCGCCAACAGCGCCGTGGCTCCTACCGATAGAACCGTAAGACGCAATAATGTACCCCGCATTTGTGTTCCTCCTCGAACCGCTGTGCTATCGCCAGATTCTAATGGTTCCGCATCAGGGACGCAAGGTCCGGTTGCGAATGATGTCCGGACCGGCCGATTCCGTCACGGTATAATCCGTCCATTTGAGTCGGCAAACCCAACGCGCGCTCTATTTTTTCCTTGCAGCCGCCGGCGCGTGGTGCCTGACCGGTTGCAGCGCTTTTCATCAAAAGGAAGTGCGCCTTCGCCAAGCGGTTCCTGAGCGGCAAGGGGTCGCGCTCGAATTCAGCGACACCCGCTCCGATGGCACGCCCGATTTCCTCCGGCTCGAAGATAGTGCCGATCGGGAAGCTTTTCGGCGCTGGTTCACATTTTTGGCCGAAATCCAGTACTTTACTCCGCCTTCGCAACGCCCGGCCGAAATCACGGATTGCGCCGCTCTGCTTCGTTACGCATATCGTGAAGCTCTGCGGCTTCACGATGCGAACTGGTCCGCCGCATCCCAACTAGTCCTGGTCCCTGCTCTCGAATCCGTCAGGAAATATAATTACCCGCACACCCCGCTCGGACCGGCCCTCTTCCGCGTCCGTCCCGGCCCGTGGTCGCCGGCAGATCTCCATGGACAAGCGTTCGGGCAGTTTGCGGATGCGGAAGCGCTACAACGCTGGAATACATTCTTCATTTCGCGCGAAATCGGGCACGCTCAGCCCGGAGATCTTCTTTTTTATCGACGGACAGCAGATCAGCCAAGTTTTCACAGCATGATTTTACTCGGAAGAAGCCAGGTCACTTCCGGGATTACGCCATATGTCGTTTACGACACTGGTCCTGAAGGCACGAAAACGGGCGAAATTAGGCGCCTGTCGGTGGATCAGCTCTTGCACTTTCCGGATCCGGAGTGGCAACCGGGGCCTGCCAACCCCGCCTTCCTGGGCGTGTTCCGCTGGAATATCCTCAACACAGGCTCATGAAGAGGACGAGGTCAACCGCTGCCTGGCTCCTCGTCCGGTGCGTATTCGCGCTGACGATCGTGGCTCCTCTGGTCTGCCAGGACGAGGCGCGGCCCTACTTCAGTATCTCTTCAGGCCGCACGTTTGGCTCAACCGAAACGCCTGCAGTCATGCTGAGCGGCTGGCAGGTTGACGCCGTACAGATCCGCGTCTATCGCGTAAATGACCCGGTGAAGTTCTTCCGCGAATTGGAGGATGCGCACGGGTTTGGGGGCACGCGCCCCCGCGTGGGAGTCAGGCCCACGTTGCTCGAACGCATTCACAATTGGAAGCGCGGCGTGCGGCGCAGCATTCGCGCCGATCTCCGCAGTCAGTTCAGCGAATCGCCCAGCGCGCATCTGCGACAGCTCTTTCCTTCGAAGCCGGCCGCAGCATCGCAGAACCGGGCCGCATATTTTGCGAATGCGCCGATCCTGAATCAGGATCAGTTGCTGCTCTCATTCATCCAACCCTTGAGCGGCAGAGCGGCCTGGAACTCGAGCACGGTTTCGATCCCGGTTAAGCGCAAGGGCCTGTTTCTGGTCGAGGCCGTTCATGGCAACCTACGCGCCTATACAATTCTGATGGTCTCGGACATTGTGCTGGTCACCAAAGCCGGCCGCGACCACGTGCTGGGCTGGCTTGCCGACCGCGTGACAGGCGAACCGGTTCCCAACGCAAGCATTACAAGCATGCCGCCAAAAGGAAAGGCCGTGACCGTTACGACCGGCCCGACCGGGCTGGCAGAATTGCCCGTCAGTGATACCACGTCTGAGGACGTGCGCGTTGTCGCAGTGCGCGGTGGCGACTACGCTGCCAACGACATCGGCAGTTGGATTTTTTCATCCCGCAACCGCAATTGGACCGGTTACATCTATACAGAACGCCCTGTTTACCGCCCCGGGAACACGATGCATTTCCGTGGCATTCTCCGCCGCCAGGCCGTAGTTGGATACGAGATTCCCGCGAATCAAAGCGTCTCTGTCCAGATCTCCGATCCAGACGGTAAAGCGGTTTATCAAAAGACGCTGATGACCACAGCGAACGGAATTATTCACGACGATTTCGCCGTGCCGTCCAAGGCTCCGCTCGGGAACTATTGGATTCAAGTGAAGGCCGGCGAAAGCAACATGGGCGGCAACTTCGAAGTTCAGGAATACAAGAAACCGGAATACGAAGTGCGCGTGACGCCGGCTACTCCGCGCGTCCTTCAGGGTCAATCCGCAAAGGCAACAATTGATGCGCGCTATTACTTTGGCGAGCCGGTCAGTAATGCTAAGGTCAAATACTCGGTTTACCGCAGCCGGTACTGGTTTCCGCTCTGGTACGAGCCCGACGAGGGATCGGACGTTGAAAATTTTGGTGATCAGTATGACGATGCGAACAGCGAACTCGTCGTGCAGGCGGACGGCGAGCTTGACGCAGACGGGAAGCTTGACATCACGGTGCCGACAACCGTATCGGACCACAAGATCGATTACCGCTATCGCATTCAGGCGGAGGTGACCGACAAAGCCGGCCGCTCGATCTCCGGTACCGGAGGAATCATAGCCACGTACGGCAGCTTCCTCGTGAATGTTACTCCCGATCGTTATTTCGTCGAGCCGGGTACAACCACGAATGTGAAAATCGAGTCGCGCGACTACGACAGCCAGCCGGTGTCAACCCCTGTGCATGTCGAGCTCATTACCTGGGATTGGCGCAACCGAACAAAGGGACAGACGAAGAGCCAGTCCGACGTACGTACCGATGCGAACGGCGCGGCGACAACGGAGCTGCGGATTCCGTCCGAGGGCGGATCGTATCGCGTGCTTGTCAGCGCCCGTACTCCCGAAAACCGGACGGTGGAAAACGAGAGCTACATCTGGGTCTCGGGAGGGAATGAGAGTTCCCTCTGGGGCGGTCCGGAGGTCGGCATTCAAATCGTTCCTGACAAGAAGACGTACCAGCCAGGCGATACGGCCAAAATCCTCGTTGTGACCGGCCAGCCGAACACGTCTGTTCTGGTGACAGTTGAAGGGCGCGACATACGGTCAAAGACAGTGCTGCGCGCACAACACGCGACAGCACTGTTTCAGTACACAGTCAGCCGGGAAGACGAACCCGGATTCTTTGTCAGTGCACAATTCATCCGGAATGGGCAGATGTATCAGGGGCAGAAACGCGTCAAAGTTCCGCCTCGGGATCATGAGCTGAACGTCAAGCTCGCTACCGATAAGCCGCAGTATTTGCCCGGACAGACCGCCATCTATCAAATTGAAGTAACAACTTGTGACGGAAAACCCGCTGCCCAGGCAGACCTCAGCCTGGGCGTTGTCGATGAGGCGATTTACGCCATCCGTCCCGACAACATGCCGGATATTGTTAATTTCTTTTATGGCCGCGAGTGGAACAGCGTCGCCACAGACAATTCGCTGACGTATTTTTTTAATGGCGAGGCTGGAACGCGCCGTATGCGTCTGGCCGAGATCCGCGCGCCCTCGCAACTGGCGCAACTCAAGCCCGAGCGGTTGATTCAGCCGAAGATACGAAAAGCGTTCCCCGATACGGCATTCTGGGCGGCCGATCTTACCACCGACTCTGCCGGACACGCGCAGGCACGCGTTGAATTCCCGGACTCGCTTACTACGTGGCGCGCTACGGCTCGCGGCGTCGCGCCCGGGGATCGGTTTGGCGGGGCGGTTCTAAAGACAGTTGTCCGGAAGAACCTGATTGTCCGCCTGGCTCTTCCGCGGTTCTTTGTTCAAGGCGACGAAGTCGTCATCTCCGCTCTGGTTCACAATTATCTGCAGACGACGAAACACGCCCGCGTCCAATTGCAGATCCAGGGTCTCGATGTTCTGAACGGCGCGGCAACGCAAGAGGTGGATATCGCAAGCCGCGGCGAAGCCAAGATCGACTGGCGCGTCAAAGCGCAAATCGCGAAGGAAGCCAAAATCATTGCTGCAGCGCTGACGGACGAAGAGTCCGACGCGCTCGAGATGGATCTGCCCATTCATCCTCCCGGCGTGCCGGTCCGGCAAGCCAGATCAGGCAGCATTTCCAACTCCGGTTCCACAGCTCTTTCGCTAACATTTCCAGCTGGCTCGATTCCCGGATCGCGCTCGCTCGAGATTCATCTCTCGTCATCTGTCGCGGGTTCTATTTTCGGTGCGCTCCAGTATCTGACCTCATTTCCGTATGGGTGTGTCGAACAGACCATGTCCAGCTTCCTGCCCGACATTATGGTTTCGAAAGTGGTCACCGAGCTTGGCTTGAAGGAACCGATCGATGCCTCCGACCTGAACCAAAAAATCCAGGCAGGCCTGGATCGCCTTTATGGTTTTCAGCACGCCGACGGCGGGTGGGGATGGTGGGTCAGCGACGCCAGTCATCCGTTTATGACGGCGTATGTGGTGGCCGGGCTTTCGGAAGCGCGAGCAGATGGCACCCAGATTCGACCAGGTACTATCGATCGGAGCATTACGTGGCTTGAGAAGATCCTCGCATCGGAGAAGCAACTCGCGCCGGATCTTCACGCCTACATGACATACGCTCTGACGATTGCCGGCCAGCCGAATAGGGGAGCGCTCGATCAAAGCTATAGCAGAAGGACCGAACTTTCACCCTACGGCGTCGCTCTGCTTGGCCTCGCATTCGACCAAACGAAAGATTCACGAGCAAGCGAGCTTGCAACGCAACTGGAGAAAACCGCGCGTCAGAACGAGAGTGAAGCCTGGTGGCCGGCCAGCCGTGATGAAATGCTAGACTTCACAGCCGATGTAACTCCCGAAGCGACCGCCTATGCCATGAAGCTGATAAGCCGGCAGCATCCCAACAGCGCGTTGCTACCGAAAGCGGCTTTGTGGCTCGTCGATCATCGCGACGAAGGTTATTGGTGGTCTTCCACGAAACAAACCGCGATGGTGATCTACGGGCTCGTCGATTACTTAAAAACCACCAATGAGCTACATCCGGATTTCGCAGCTACGGTATCTGTGAACGGGCAGAACGCTACCACCCGCAGCTTCAATTCCGAAGGCCCTCCCGCGGAGGAGGTCGTGCTCGATGAATCGAAGCTCCAGCCGGATGGAAACCAGGTGCAAATCAGCAGCGAAGGTCAGGGCCGGCTTTACTATTCCGTGACGGCAGCTCACAACTACGATCAGGCACGCTTGGAAAAACAGGGCGCCGTCTCGCTGAATCTGCTGCGCGACTACTTCCGCCTGGAGCCAAGCAGGTCAGGCGATCAGATCGTATACAATCTCGCTTCACTGAACGGGCCCGTGGCGCAGGGCGACATCCTTGCCGTGCGGCTCACGGTAACCGGCTCGGACTGGCGTTATCTGGTTGTGGAGGATCCGATCCCTGCAGGAACCGAATTCATCGAGCAGGACAGTCTGTATAAGATCGCGAACAAGCCGCCATGGTGGGAATACTGGTTCACGCGCCGCGAGCTGCATGATGACCGCATGGCGATTTTCCAGACGCGTTTCATGGAAGGACAGCAGCAGTATTTTTACCTTTTGAGAGTGGTCAATCCGGGCTCGTTTCACGTAAGCCCTGCGCGGGTACAGCCCATGTATCAACCCGAGCACCAGGCCACAACGGAAGCCCGCACGCTGGAGGTGAAATGAGCCGCTCGACTTCGACGCTCGGCATTGCTCATCTAATCGGCAACGCGCTGCTGCTCTATGTTGGCTACCGCTGGCTGGGCATGAGCGAATCGGACGGACCGCGTCTCCTTGCCAGCCTGGCGGTGCTTCTCGCCTTTGTCTGCGGCGCGCTCTGGCTGCACGGTACTGCTTTTGCACATTTCGATCGAGCGGCGAATCTGAGCTTTCGCCAAGCCGCGATACGAGCGCTCCATCATCTTCTGCCGTTGTTCGTCCTCGCACTGGCGGCTGCGATTATCTACGGCCTGCTCGCATGGTGGCATGACGTGTTCCAACACAGTGCGTTCATCATCGGCTCATACAGCACGATGAAGCTGCGCAAACCCGTTCCGCCCTCCGCGGTCGAACGCGGGTTTCATGTCTTCATCTGGATTCTGCAATGGATCGTTATGCCGGTTATCTTATTTCCGCTTGCCGCCGCAGC
>DATBHS010000175.1:0-29429 GCA_036557345.1 Bryobacteraceae bacterium | reverse complement strand
GTTCAGGTAAAATCCTGCTAACCCAACTGCGTACGCTTTGGTCCGCTGCCAGTCGACTCCTCGAAAATAGGGACCGCTCTCGATTCCATCGCCTTTTAGCGCAAGATATCCGTTATCGCGCAGCCAGCTGTTCAAATTAATCCCGCGCCGGAACGAACAGAATCCGTGGTCCGATAGAACGAACAAGACCGTTTTGTCATCGACATATCGCGATGCAAGGCCAACCAGAGAATCCATTTTCCTGTACATCTCTTCGATGACCCCGGCGTATTCAGGTTCGGGCGTTCCGCCCGGAGCGCGATCGGACTGTAGGTACCGGTAGAACATGTGCTGTATCCGATCACTCGTGTCGAAAACGCACGCCACAACGCCGCGCCGCGTCTTCTCGAGCGCACTCCGGAACATCGCTTCTCGTTCTTCCATCAAAAGGTAAGCCTGATCTAGAAAATGTTGGTCGCTGATTACTCCTTCGTTCAACGCCCACGTGTCCTCCGCCATGCCGAGAGTCGAGAAAGTTCCTAGCAGCTTCGCCAGATATGCGGCGTAAAATGACGGGTGACTTACCGGCAATGCCGGTCTTTCGGGATCGATCTGCAAGGGTGATACGTAAACCGAAACTTCAGGGTCGGTTTCTGTAATCAGAAAACGCGCTATGCCGGCAACTTTAAATCCAGGCGCTGCCCGAAATTTTAGTTTTATCCAGCGCGAGTAAACTCCCGGCTGAAGAGTTACTGATTCTTTGCCGATTCGCATCGTATAAAGGGACTCTTGTTTCATCTTCTCGATTCGAAACGAAATCCGGAGAGGCACGCCATCCTCTCTGAGACTGTTTTGGGGACCTTCCAATTCACCTTCGATGTGATCACCGGTCCTTTTCAACGGATATCTGCTGCCGCCCTCATAAGTCGCCTCTCCACAGCGCGTCGTAAAAAACGAAAAGCTCCCCTGGGTGCCTCGCAAATCGGGCGTCGACATGGCGGAAAGCTGCCGGCCATTGAACTTATCGGGTGGAAACGTAATCGGCACCCGGATGACGGTAGATCCGATATTCTGTTCACCTAACAGCATCCAGAACGGCTGGCTTTTGCGGCGCATCACCACGCTAGGTTTGGACAGAGGAATCTGCCAGCCGCCTATACGCAGCATTCGATGAGGTTTCTTTACATCTGCCGAGGACAACTGTGGCACGTACGTTTTTAAACTGCGATTTAGGAAGTCAAAGATGTTGTGCTTCGCAGGGTTCACCCCCGTCGCAAAAGTAGACCAGGCGACGGGTGATAAAGAAGGAAAGGTTGTCCTCAGGCGACGATAAGTTCCTTGTTCCTTCAAGCGTTGCAAGTTAGGCAGCTTGCCTTCGCTTATGAATCTCTCTGTCAGCCTCGGATCCAGACCATCCAGCCCGAGAAAGATAACCTTCCGCACGTGCGCGCGACGAAATCCTTTGCTGCGGCGCACCAGACGCCACACCATCCGAAACGGCCAGGAGAGGAGCGATATCAGGCTCAGGAAAAAGCCGGCGAGTAGGGTCAGAAACGAGCCAAGGAAAGCAAAGCCGGCTCCCGGTCCAATATAGGCGAGCTGCATCTCTCCGGTCTGCCGGTGAAAGGAACTTACTACCCATGCCACTGCCACAAGCAACGCGACTCTATATAGGAACGATGAGATCCCGCTTGTGTCGCGTTCACAGAATCTATTCATCGGAGTTTGCCTTCGACAAAGGGTACTTCCCAGACTTTTTCATGCTGGATGGGACCGTGGCCGAAGTAACCGTCTTCTCCAAATAATTCGCCGTGATCTGACGTAATAGTAATATAGGTGTTTTTTGGTACAAGGTCGAATAATTCCTCGGTGACACGGTCGAGGTATTTGACCGCGCGAATCTGCCTTTTCCGCAGAAGCTCCAGCTTCGCCGTGTCGAAGAATTTCTGTCGCTGCCTTACGAGCTTTCCGCCAACGACGTGATCGTCAAGATGTTTGAAGACGCCATGAACGCCGCTGATTCGAGGCCATTCCTCCGGAGGTTCATCGGGGAGAGCATAGGGATAGTGCGTCTCTCCTACATTTAGGAGATAGAAAGACGGATGTTCGTCCGAAAATGTCATCTCGCGCAACATGGCGCGCATGTCGTTGTGATTCTCCATGAGTTTGTAAGTATCGAATCCCTGGTTCAGAATTGTCTTCGGATTCAGAACAGGTAGAGAGACGCGAGCGTGTGTTCGATACCCCAAGTGTTCTTTGAGAAATACCGGAAGATAGAGCCGCGGTACAAGGGAAGCAAACTTCAGATCCTGTGCGCCTAATCTCTCGTTAAATTTCAGAAACTCGGTTTTGTAGTATTCCGAGGCGTAAACATGTCGCGGGCTCTGGTGTGGAAGCAATCCGATCAGTAAATTGAAATGAGAGGGCGATGTCCACGATGCATAGGACCAGCGTCGCTCGATAGCGCCTAACTGCTTTATTACTTTGGGCCGCGCTCGGATTAGTGAGTCATACCGGCAACTGTCGAACACAACCAGAATGTAGTTGTTCCTTGGTCGTTTGGCTGCAACCACGCCTCCATTTTACTCTCCGGAAAGGCGGGACATGAAAGAATATTAATTCGCAATTTTTGCACGCCTTTGGAATTTCGCAGAAGACGATGACGACAGATCGCCGCAAATTTATCTCCTCCCTGCTGGGATGCTCGCTCGCGGCTTCGGCCAAGCCGTTGGAGCAGAGTCCGCCGTCTCGGCTACCGAATTTCGTACTGTTTCTGGCCGACGATCTTGGCTATGGTGATCTCTCCTGCTACGGGAGCAAGATTCAGACCCCCAACCTTGATCGGATGGCCGCGGAAGGCGTTCACCTGGAAGAATTCTATGCATTCCCGACTTGTACGCCGTCCCGGGCCGCCCTGCTCACCGGTCGCTATCCTTTGCGCTCCGGTCTCGTAAGGGTTCTTGCGCCCCGGGAGCACTTCGGAATTACCGATGCCGAGATTACTCTGGGCCAGGCTCTTCAGTCACTGGGGTACGCAACGGCGTGCATTGGCAAATGGCATCTCGGCGATTTCATCCGCTATGGGCCGAACCGTCATGGCTTTGACTATTTTTACGGCCTTCACTATAGCAACGACATGACTCTGCCGGCCGTCGATTGGCCGCCCCTTCGGCTCTATCGGAATGAGAAAGTCATCGAATCGCCAGCACGTCAGGATACGCTTACACAACGCTATACACAGCAGGCGATCGAGTTTATTGAGGGCAATAAGAACCGGCCCTTCTTCTTATATCTGCCGGACACGATGCCCCATGTTCCCCTCGCGGTCTCATCAGGTTTTCGCGGTAAATCTTCTTATGGCTTGTATGGTGATGCGGTTGAGGAGATCGACTGGGGTGTGGGGCAGATAATGGCGCTTCTAAGAACCCGCGAACTCGATCAAAACACCTTGACGATTTTTACTAGCGATAACGGACCCGCTATTCGAACCCGGTTTGTTGCGCATGCCGGCAGCGCCGGCCCGCTCCGAGGCGGGAAAGGAACAACTTGGGAAGGCGGCACGCGCGTGCCATGCATCGCCCGGTGGCAGGGCCACATTCCTGGGGGCGCCAAATTGAAAGGCATTGCTTCTCTACTGGATATCTTGCCCACATTCGTAAGAGCTGCAAACGGCTCGCTGCCATCTGACCGGGTCATCGATGGGAAACCGCTTCTCGACTTTTTGGAAATGAAGGCTCCTTCGCACAACCATGAGTTTTTCTACTATAGCGGGCGGCGGCTGTTTGCCGCGCGGGTGGACGATTGGAAAGTTCATTTCATTAAGCGGAAGCGTGGTCCGAGGGGGCACTTGAGCACACCTGTATATTGCCGCCCACCCGAACTGTACAATCTGGCAAAAGATCCCGGAGAACAACACGATGTTGCCTCGGAGCACGCCAATGTTGTGAAGCGTTTAAGCGGGATTGCGCTGGACTTTCAGTCGAAGATGATACCCGGCAAACTCCCGCCGCCCTTCTGGGAGACATTTCTGCCATAGCTTTGTTGAGGCGCATGTCATGCGCACGAAATTGTCCCATGGCTCGTCGCGAACTTCGAGCCGCTAAAATCGAAGTATGCGCCTCGCCTGGATGATCCTGGCCACGGCATTCACCGGAACCTGCCTCTGCGCCGTGCCCTCCAATGTTACGCTCCCGAATGTACTGCTGATCAGTATTGATACTTTGCGAGCGGATCATCTTTCGTGTTATGGCTACGCGCGAAAAACAAGTCCTTATATCGACGCGCTGGCTCGCGAAGGGACCCGCTTTTCCCGGGCTTACACCGTTATTCCACTTACTGGCCCGGCGCACCTTTCGCTCTTCACGAGCCGCTATCCGCAAGAAAATGGCGTCAGGCGAAACGGCGTCGCTCTTCCGGACGACCGCGCTATCGTAACATTGCCGCAGGTCTTGCGGAGCCATGGGTACCAGACCGGCGCATTCGTTAGTTCCTGGCCGCTGCTGGGGCGGCTCACTCACCTTGATCGCTATTTCGCCTCGTACGATGAAGATCTGCCGCGAACGTATCAACTTTTCAATTCGAGCCGCTACGCAGAAGATGTTACGCCGCGCGCATTGAAGTGGCTTCACAAACATGCGAACAAGAAGAAGCCCTTTTTCCTATGGGTCCATTATTTCGATCCGCATGAACCGTATCTGTTCCGCCCGGGTTTTGACCCGCCGGATGTTGATAAGGAACGTCCGTATGAACCGCCTCCAGGTCAGAGCATGCGGCAGCGCATGCGTGAATACGACTCCGAGATCTATTACACGGATCACAATATCGGCAAACTGATTGATGCATTAAAGGCGGCCCATATCGCGGATTCGACGATAGTCGTCCTCGTTGCCGATCATGGCGAAAGTCTCGGACAACATGATTACGTCGGACATGGCCGTCATCTTTTTGAGGGCATCATACATATCCCGTTTATTGTTCGGTATCCCGGCCATGTTAAAGCTGGACAGGTAATCGATACGCCAGTATCGATCGTCGACGTCATACCGACGATTGTTGACCTGACAGTAAAGAACGTAGACGTGGCAAAGAAAAAAGTGCCCGTCGTCTTCTCGGGTCGCAGTCTTGCGCGCTCACTCGAGTACGGTGATAACCCGACTGATCGATGGATTTACTACCTCACGTTTCCCGGCAAGAAGGGCTATGCCCCGCAGTGGCTCTCCTGGATTTGGGTCCAAAATGAAGAGCTGCCGCTGCGTCTCGGACGCATCGACGACTTTTCCAAGATGATTTGGGGCCCGGCCGAGAAGAAGTTATCTATATACGATCTTCGTAGCGATCCCCATGAGTTGAATGGCCACGTCCTGACGGATGGGAATCCCGTTTACGAGGCCGACATCTCGGGCTTGAAAAAATGGTTTTTGCGTACGGAAACACGAGCCGCCGAGGAAAAGCTTACCGATCGCGACGAAGAAGTACTAAAGAGTCTGGGTTACGTACAGTAAACCCATGTCCAATAAAGCTACGCGCAGTAAAGCGCGGTTTACACCCACCAGGGCGCAGCGGGCTGTTCCCGGATAATGATCTGGTTCAGGAACTCGGCGGCTTTGGTCAGCCCCTCATCCGGCGACATGATCGTGTCTTCATGCTCGATCGAGAGCACGTAGTCGTAACCGTACATGCGCAGCGTGGAAATGAACTCTTTCCACCATCCGTACGGATGACCATAGCCGCAGGAACGGAAAATCCAGGCGCGGTTGCGCTCGTCGGTGTACTTTTTCGTGTCCAGCACGCCGGTCTTCGGCAGGTTCCAGTCGTAGATCTGCGTGTCTTTTGCGTGCACGTGGAAGATCGCATCTCCCAGCACACGGACGGCCTTGATCGGGTCGATCGCTTGCCAGAACATATGGCTCGGATCGTAGTTGCAGCCGATGTTGTCACCGGCAATCGAGCGTAGCTTCAGCATTGTCTCCGGACTGTAAACCACGAATCCGGGATGCATCTCGATGGCGATCTTCACACCGTGATCGCGCGCGAATTTGGCGTGCTGGGTCCAATAGGGCGTAACCTTCTTTTCCCATTGCCAGTCGAGAACGTCGAGATACTCCGGAGGCCACGGACAAGTCACCCAATTCGGATACTTTGCATGGTCGCTATCGCCCGGGCAACCGGAAAAGTCGATTACAACCGGGACGCCAAGCTTACTTGCAAGCTCGACAGTACGTCTGCTCGTATCTGAATATCCTTTCGCCACGGCCGGGTCCGGGTGCAGAGCATTTCCGTGACAACTCAGCGCGCTGATGGTGAATCCCTGATCGTCTAACTTCTTTTTGAACTCTTTCAGCTCCTTTTCGTTGCCGAGCATGGAGAGCCTGCAGTGCGGGTCACCGGGATAATTACCGGTCCCGAGTTCAACCGTTGCAATGTTGAGCTTCTTCAATTTCTCGACTGCTTTGTCGAGCGGAAACTGCGCCAATAATGCGGTGAAACATCCAACTCTCATGAGCGAAAGCGTATCACAGCATTGCTGTTTCCCCTCGCGCGCTCACGCATATGGATACGGGCACGAAAGGAGTTCGGCGGCGGTGTCCCCGGCATCCTGCATACGTTGGCTCAGCCTTGAACGTAAATGTTCTTCCACCCCTGCACTCTCTTTCCGGCCGGCGAGGTTTACAAGCTGATGCGGGTCTGCGCGGTTATCGTAGAGCTGAAAGCTCGCGTACGCTGGTGCGTTCGGCTGGGGTTTGAAGCTGTCGGGCGACCGCGGAGCAACCGTCGCGAGCGTCCATTCCGGTGTTCGCAATCCGCGCCCCACCCAGAACTCGGAAAGCTGGATGAATATTTCGTTCCGCCAATCCCGCGCTTCGCCAGAAAGCAGCGGCAGCGCGCTGCGGCCTTGCACCGTCGCCGGTACCGGAATTCCTGCCGCCTCCAGTACCGTAGGCATTACGTCGACCATGCCGATCAGTTCGCCGACTTCCTTACCGCGGTTCAATCCGGGCCCTTCCATAACGAGCGGCACTTTGGTCGAGGCATCATGTATGCTGCGTTTGTATTCCGTGTTGCGAGTCATGAAATGGCATCCATGATCGCTGACGAAGACCACAATCGTGCTTGGGGCGAGCCCTTCCTGCTTCAGCGTGCTGCGAATCTCGCCGATGCCCTCGTCCACGCGCTTCAATGCGCCGTAATAGTCAGGTAATTGCGCCTGCCACGTGCCAGGGAAAAACTGCAGATCGCCCGGCACGAACGGATTCTTGTAGCGCTCCGCATAACCTCGGGGCGCCACCATGTGCCCGAGATCATTCTGCTGGTGAGGCTCCAGGTAGGAGACAACCAGCAGGAACGGCGAGGAACGGCTAGCGTTTTGCAGGAAGCGTTTCGCCGGCCTTGTCAGAAAATCGACGCGATACTCGTTATCGAAATGGATCGGATGCCCATCGCGGTCGTAGATGTCTCCCGAATACGGCTGCGAAGTCAGTTCGAGCATGTTCGAGGCCTGCCATAATCCGAGGAATCCGCCGCGATTCTGTGGGGCAACTGGTCCGGTAGGCAACTGCGCCAGATGCCATTTGCCGATATAGTTGGTCGAGTAACCTGCCTTGGCGCATTCGGTGGCAAGCGTCGTCGCGTTCTGGCGTAGACCGAAATTAGCTCCCGCATTCTTCCAGACGCCGCTGCGTGCCGGATATTGTCCAGTGAACAGGGCGGCGCGCGACGGGCTGCATACCGGCTGGTTCGTAAACATATTCCGGAAGAGGATCCCGGCCCGCGCTATCGAATCGATATTTGGCGTGAGTTCCATAGGATTCGCGCCATACGGTCCCACCGCATCGGACCGGACCTGGTCAGCGATGATCAGGACAATATTCGGTTTTGCCGCCGGCCGCACTTGTCGCAAATCCATCAAGTAGGCAGCACCGGCAACAGCGGCCCCGCCGAGCAACTCCCTTCGCGAGGTTTTCTTCGTCATGTTTGAGCGAGACATCGCCAGATCAGCCAGGCTGTTGCCAGCAAGAGCCCGAGTCCGGCTTTGTATTCTTCATTTTTCTTGTAAAGAGTCCAGGAGAAGCCCTTCGGTGTGTCCTCCCACCTTGTAGCGGGCACCCAGCGGCCTACTGCATCTCCATAAGCCTCGTAATCTGGGAAAATCTCGCGCAGATGCTGTTCCTCCAATTCGACCGCGGGGAGATAGACCAGCAGAAAGACGATGGCAAAAATGATCGCGAGCCAGACATTTCGCGAAGCGATCACGATTCCGAGCGCGGTAATGAGCGTTCCGACATACAGAGGATTGCGAATAAAGGCATACGGGCCGGAAGTTGCCAGATCGCGATCCTTGGCTAGGTGCCCGGCTGCCCACCCTCGAAGCAGCAGCCCGATCACAGAGATCGGAAGCCCGATCAACATGCAAGTCGCCGAGGGCCTTGATAGCCAGGCAAAAGCGATCGATAGAACGAACCCGCAAGCGACTCGCAGCCGCTGCACAAAATCCGCATATCGTTTGGGAAACAAATATCCGTTCACGAGCTGTGTGTTGCTGCGCAGGCGAGCGATTCGAGCAGGCCGCGTGCAACTCGCTCAACGGTGATCTGCGCCATGCTCGTATGGATGCGGCTGTGCCTCTTGTACGTTGTCTGAACTCCCGGCGCACGCAGAACCACCATGTTGCTCCTGTAAGGCCCAGTCTGCGCGGGATCCGTGGGCCCGTAAAGCGCCACTCCGGGTTTACCGAGCGCAGCCGCTAGATGCAACGGGCCGCTGTCGACGCCAATGACTGCCGTAGCGCGGCGCGTGGCATCGATGAGCCCGGTCAACGACGACATGTGCACGCGCACTCGATTCAGATGTCTGAGACGCGCAGCTTGGGACTCCGAAACATTTATGACAAGTTCGAACCCTTCCTTATTAAGGACCCCAGCAAGCTGTTCATAAGACTCTAGCGGCCATTGCTTGCTGGTCCAGCCGGCGAATGGGCTTGCCAGAACAAACGGGCCCGAGGGCAAATTTGCTTCTGCCCGGCCGGAAGGAATCCATGCCTGTTCGGTTAGCGTGGCCGCGCCGGCAGCCGCGGCGAGTTGCAGATTGCGCTGAACTCGGTGCGGTCCCGCCACGGCTACTCGGCGGCTGTAGAGCCAGGTTGAAAGAGATTCCCTCGCGACGGACCTGTCGAAGCCGAAAAAAGCCTGCGGCCGAGCCATCCTTCCTGCCAGCGAGGATTTCAAGAGCCCCTGAAAATCGATCGCAAGTTCCGGCCTTAGCCGGCGCAACTGCCGCGAGGCGCTCCACAGGGCGGTTCCGCGCCAATCGAAAAGAATCAGCTCGTCGACAAACGGATTGCCCTCGACGAGTGGCATCCATTTGGGGGCTATCAACCAAAGCACCTTGCGTTCGGGGAAGCTGAGCTTTAGGCTGGCTGCGGCAGGGAGCGCATGGATGATGTCACCCATCGCTCCTAACCGGATCACAAGGATGGACATTAAATTACGCCCTGGCGTTTAAGCACGTATTGGACGAATTCCTCCGACCGCCTCTTATCGCCTTGTAAATCGTCGACCACGGTGACATTGGCATCTTTAGTGATCACGGATCGCCACTCGTGCGCATTCGCCACAACCACCGCGCTCACGCCTCGGACTGCTGCCACCAGAGCCGCTCTCGCATCGGCTGGCAACAGACAGTCCGGAGCTGCCAGGACAATCGCTAATACGTTATGTCCCTTCTTCGCAATATCCGCTAAGCGGCTCGCCTGAATCGATGTCAGCGGATCGAAAAATCCGGCTATGGCGATCCATTTCGAATCCGCCAAGACGGAATTGAGATCCTTCAGCGGCTTGATTTTGTTTCGTGTGTCCAATTCTCTATTTCAACCAGGCTCAGAGCCGCCTCCGCCACCTGCTCGGCGCTCACCCTCGCCATGCAGCGATGGTCGATGGGACATTCCCGCAGCAGGCACGGGCTGCACTCTACCTGCACGCGCACGACTCTGCTGCTCTGCCCGGTTGGTCCCGTGGCCTCTTCGTCCGTCGCGCCGAAAATCGCCACAGTCGGAACTCCGAGCGCCGACGCGATATGCATGGGTCCTGAATCGTTCGTCAGAAACAGATCGCATACAGCAACCATGCCAATAAACTCCGCGAGCGTTGTCCTGCCCGCGAGATTCAAGCATGCGACACCGGCCGCGCCAATAGCTTCGCGAACGATCTCTGCAATGGGCTCTTCCTCTTTCGAGCCGAAGATAGCGATACCCGCGCCGTGTTCACGCCCAAGCCGGACGGCCGCCTCCGCGAATCGTTCCGGCAGCCAGCGCTTGGCGCCTCCGTAGGCAGCCCCTGGACTGACACCGATCATGCGGCCCGGAAAACCTCTCTTCTGGAATTCGCTGCGCCCTTCTTGTGCGGCCGCTTCAGCGCCGGCAAGGCGGATCGGCTTCTCCAATGGATAACCATCGATCAGTCCGGCTCTTTTCAGCAGCTCGAGATAGTAAAAGCGCTGATGACGCGGCGTTTCTCCGGCTCTCGGAACAGGAACGGGATGGGTCAGCAGCCAGGCCCGAACATCGCGGCTGTAACCGATGCGAGTGGGAACTCCCGCCGCGCGAACCAACGCTGCCGCGTCGAATGCGTTCTGAAAAAGAATCGCGCAATCGAACTTACGCCGCCTGAGATCGGAGGCAACGCTCCACTTCCGGCTCACGCCACGCCAGCCTCTCGGAGCGTCGTAAGAAAGTAGCTCGTCGCAAAACGGCTCGCGGCCATAAAGGCTCGCCACCCATGGCCGCGCCAGAATCGAAATTCGCGCTTCCGGAAATTGTTCCCGCAGCGCTTGGAGAGCCGGCACGGACATGACCGCATCGCCGACCCAGTTTGTGGCGCGAACTAAGATATTCCGAAACCGCATCTTAATCGAGACTGGAAACTTCAGCATAACTGTTTCCGGGACCACGGCACCTCGATCGTAAAATGAGAGCGGAGAAATGTCTCGCCTGTATACGCGCGAAGAATTGATCGCGCAGCGCCAGCGCTGGAAAACAGAAGGCAAAAGAGTTGTGTTCACGAACGGTTGCTACGACATTTTGCATCCGGGGCACATCCGGCTGCTTGAGAGAGCGCGCTCATTGGGAGACATCCTCATTCTGGCGCTCAATACCGATGAGAGTGTCCAGCGCATGAAGGGACCGTCCCGGCCTTTCTTTGACCAACGCACCCGGGCGGAACTGGCGCTGCATCTCCAAGCGGTCGATGCGGTAACCTTCTTCGGCGAAGACACACCTCGGGAATTGATTGCCGCGCTGCTTCCGGACATTTTAGTGAAGGGCGCGGACTGGGCGCATTTCATCGCCGGTCGCGAGGAGGTTGAAGCCGCGGGCGGCCAAGTATTCGCACTGCCGCTCGAGCCCGGATACTCGACTACCGATATCGCGGCCCAAATCATCGAGCGGCACAATGCCGGGCTGGCCGGCGCCACAGCGGTTCACAGGTGATTCACCCCGCCACCCGAGATCTGCTTCAATCGGCAGCAAGGCAACCTGACTTCCAGACGCTCCTGCACCGCCTCACACGTGCCGAGCCGGGCCCCTTCTCTGTTTCAGGACTGGTCAACACAGCCAAAGCTCTATACCTCGTGTTGCTCTATCAGGGGACGGAGAAACCGCTCTTCGTAGTCGTGGACGGCAACAAGCAAGCCGAGACGTTGCAGGAGACCGTAGAGGTCTTCTTCGACATGCTACTCGAGGGCCGCGATCTGCCGCCGCCTCAGCTTCTACCCGCGCTCGATATTCTTCCGCACCAGCGCCTTTCTCCACATAACGAGATCACCGAGAGACGCGCTGTTGCGCTCTGGCGGCTATCGGCGCACAAGATACCTATCACGATCGTCCCGGTTGCATCGGCGCTCCTCCGTACCGAGTCTGCCGATTTTTACCGGCAATTGGCACTAACTCTGCGGACCGGAGAGGAGCTTCCGCTCGAAGATCTCGTTCAGCACATCGAAAGCATCGGCTACGAGCGCAGGGAACCAGTGGAAATGGTTGGAGAATACTCGGTCCGTGGCGGAATTTTCGACGTATTTCCGGCCGAATCCTCCCGTCCTGTCCGCGTTGAATTTTTCGGAGACGAGATTGAATCGATTCGGCAGTTCGATGTGGAGTCGCAGCGTTCTGTGCTGAAGATTTCCTCCACAACGCTGTTGCCCTTGGCGGAGTATCCGAGATCGCGCCCGCTGCTCCGGCAGCTTGCCGAAGCGGCAGAGCAGGCGGACCTGGAACTATCAAATCCCGGCGAGATCTTTCCCGGTTGGGAGTTTCTCGTTCCCCTGGTGCGTCCTCGCTCTCACGATGTATTCGCTCTGAACCGCGACGCGCTGATCGTCATCGATGAGCCGGCCGCCGTGGAGTCAGCCGCGGACAGGCTGTGGCAGCGGCTGGAGCATCCGGACCGGCCCGCGCCTATTGAGCCTGACAAGAACTACAAGCGCTGGGATGAGCTGAGCGCCGAATTGTCTGACCGTACGCGGGTCAGCTTCCGGGAACTGGAAGTCGTGACCGGCAGCGCGACAGGCGGCTCTGCTTCGCACCTTCATATCCCGACCCGGCCGTCGCTTGCTTTTCAAGGCAACATGCCGGTTGCCGTGGCGGAAGCACGAAATCTGATCGTCGCCGGCAGCCGCGTTGCCTTCTTTGCGGCATCAACAGGCGAAGTAGAACGCCTTGCCGACGTCTTACAGGAATACGCGGTGCCCTATCAGCTTGGCTTGGAATCGGCTGCGGGCACGCGCCCCTCCCTGGCCGAGCGGGCGTACCACGCGGGAAGCGTTTCAAGCGCTTATCTCATCAAGGGACGCGTCCGGCGCGGGGCCGTACTGCCGGATTCGCAGCTTGCGATCATCGGCTCCGAAGATCTCTTCGAAACCTCGGACCTCATTGCGCGGCAGCCGTCCAAATCGCAACTGGCAGCCTTTGCCGCCGATATCGCCGACCTCAAGCCAGGCGATTTCGTCGTTCATACGACGCACGGCGTCGGCCTCTTTCTGGGTATCCGTGAACTCGCTCAGGGCGATCATAAGGGCGATTTCATGCTGATCGAGTACGCGAATGAATCGAAGCTGTACGTTCCGCTCACCCGGCTCGATCTGGTTCAGAAATACCGCGGGGCCGGGGAAGGCAAGCCTCACCTCGACAGGCTCGGCGGTGTCACCTGGGAAAAGACCAGATCGCGCGTCAAGGCCAAGATGCGCGACATGGCCGACGAGTTGCTAAAGCTCTATGCCCAGCGCCGCATGACGCAAGGCTTTGCTTTTTCCTCCGACAGCAACTGGCAGCGCGAGTTTGAAGATGCGTTTGAATATACGCCGACCAAGGATCAACTGAGCGCGGTTTCGCAGATTAAGGCCGACATGGAGAGCGAGCAGCCGATGGACCGCCTGCTGTGCGGCGACGTCGGATTTGGAAAAACGGAAGTCGCTATGCGCGCGGCCTTCAAGGTCCTTGGCGACGGTAAACAGGTCGCGGTTCTGGCTCCTACAACGGTGCTGTCGTTCCAGCATTACGAGACTTTCAGACGCCGGTTTGCTTCTTTTCCCGTCCGGATTGAGTTAGTGAGCCGTTTCAGAACCGCGAAAGAAATCAAGGCGGTGCTAGAGGACTTAGCAACGGGCAAAGTCGATGTGCTGATCGGGACGCATCGCCTGCTTTCAAAGGACGTTCAGTTTTACGACCTGGGTTTGTTGGTTGTCGACGAGGAGCAGCGCTTTGGCGTCCGCCACAAAGAACGGTTGAAGCAGCTCCGGCATAACATGGACGTGCTCACCATGTCCGCAACGCCAATACCTCGGACTCTTCACATGTCGCTGTTAGGGCTCCGCGATATGTCGGTGATAGAAACCGCCCCCAAAGATCGCTTGACCATTAACACGGTGGTCGCACACTTCCATCCCGATCTGGTCAAGTCCGCAATCGAGCAGGAACTTAGCCGTCAGGGCCAGGTGTATTTCGTGCACAATCGCGTGGATACGATCTTCATGCGCGCCGCGTTCATTCAAGAGCTGGTACCGCAGTGCCGCATCTGCGTGGGCCATGGCCAGATGGGAGAAGCGGAGCTGGAAAAAGTGCTGCTCGGCTTCATGCGCCACGAATATGATGTGTTCGTTTGCACGACGATCGTTGAAAACGGTCTCGACATTCCTCTCGCCAACACCATGATCATCGAAAATGCCGAGCGCTACGGCCTGAGCGAGTTGTACCAGTTGCGGGGGCGAGTCGGCCGTTCCAACCGGCGCGCTTATGCATATCTTCTGGTTCCTGCAGATACGGAGTTGAGCGAAGTCGCGAGAAAACGCCTCGCGGCTTTGAAGGAGTTCAGCGATCTTGGTGCAGGTTTCAAGATTGCAGCACTAGATCTGGAGCTGCGCGGCGCAGGTAACCTGCTCGGAGGCGAGCAGCACGGGCACATTGAGGCAGTCGGATACGACACCTACGTGCGTCTTCTGGAAGAAACCGTACGGGAGCTCAAAGGAGAAGAAGTCCCGCTGGAAATTCACGCTACGCTCAACCTTGGCCTCGATATCCGCATTCCAACCACGTACATCGCGGACGAAGCGCAGCGCCTCCGGTCCTATAAGCGCATCGCGGACGCGCGCGATGAGGAACACGGCAACCGGATCACGGCCGAGCTTGCGGACCGCTATGGTCCCGTACCGGAAGAAGTCCGAAACCTGGTGAAATTCTCGCTCTTGAAGAGCATGGCGGAGGTTGCAGGCATCGAGTCAATCGACCGGCGCCAGGGATTCGCGAATATCAAGTTCCACCAGCAATCGAAAGTTGATCCTTTACGGCTCATGACGTTGGTTCGCGGCACAGAGAACTCTCAGTTCACGCCGGCCGGCGTGTTGAAGCTCCCGTTGAGCGCAGCCCGCGGCCCGGGCGAACTTCTTGACGAGCTGAAGGCAATGCTCACGGAGTTGACAGCCGAAGAAGTGGTTGGGGTTAGGAAGTAGCGACGTGGATCGGATCTAGACCGCTTCCTAACACGCGCGGTTCAGAATTTGCGGAACTCCCAACCGTTAGGGAGGCGGCTCATTCTCGCCTAGTACGTTGTTGCCATAATGAAAAGGAAAAGTCATGAAAGCAGTCTGCCTCACGGCGTTGGCCTTCGGTTCCGTCTGTTTTGCCGCGGACAACTTCAATGTTGTAGACCAGATTGTCGCCAAGGTGAATGGCGACATTGTGAGCCAGAATGAGATTCAGAAAACGCAGCGGGAGATCGGACAGGAAGCGCGAGCCCAGCGAGGCACGCCAGCTCCTACCCAGCACGAGGTCGAGGATCGCGAGAAGAACGTTCTTCGCGATCGCATTGACGAGCTGCTGCTGACGCAGAAGGGTAAAGAGCTGAACATCAACGTAGATTCGGACATGAGCAAGTACGTAGCTAATCTGCAGAGGCAATCGGGCTTGACGGACGTGGACAAATTTCACGAATGGGTACGCCAGCAGTCGGGTATGAGTTATGAAGATTTCTTGAATGAGACCAAGAATCAGATCATCACGCGCGAAGTGATCGGACAGGAAGTGGGCCGCCACGTCAACATCACCGATAAAGAAATCCAGGACTACTACAATGCGCACAAATCGGACTTCGTTCGTGAAGAGAAGGTCTATCTGAGCGAAATTCTCATTTCGACGGAGGGCAAAGACGCGGCAGGCGTTGCCGCGGCCGAGAAGAAGGCGAAGCAAATCGCGGCTCAAGCGTCCAAAGGTGAGCGGTTCAGCGATCTCGCGCGGGACAATTCGGATGCCACAACGGCAAAGGACGGCGGCGCCCTGGGCGGCTATAAAAAAGGCGATCTTACCAAGGAGATTGAAGATGCGGTTTGGAATTTGCCTAAAGGCGCGGTAACGCAGCCCATAAAAGTACCTACCGGCTTCGAAGTTTTCAAAGTAGACGATCACACGAAAGCCGGCCTCGCCTCCGTTGCCGATGTAAAGAGTGATATCGAAAACGTTTTGTACGGGCCAAAAATGCAGCCGAAGGTACGTGAGTATCTCACACAGCTAAGGCGGCAGGCGTTTTTGCAAATCAAGCCGGGGTTTGTCGATACAGGCGCTGCGCCGGGACAGGATACCACCTGGCAGGATGTGGCTCAGCTCAAGCCCGAGACAATCACGAAAGCGGAAGTGGAGCAAAAGACCCGTCACAAGCGGCTATTCGGAATGATTCCAATCCCGGGAACCGAAACAACTGTCACAGGAAAGAGCAGCTCGCGATAGCGGTCTTTATGAAGTCGCCGTACGTCGGGGACCTGGTTCCGAACGAAACCGTCACCGCGCAATTCCTCGTCCTCTCAAAAGAAATCCGGCAGAAGAAAACCGGTGAGCCGTACTTGACTCTTCACTTGGCGGACCGCACCGGCGAGATTGAAGCCAAAATGTGGGACAACGTCGTCGAGGTAATGCACACCTTTGAGCGCGACGACTTTGTCAAAGTGAAGGGAATTGCTCAGCTTTACCAAAACCGGTCGCAGTTCACCATCCACCGGCTGCGCCGGCTCGAGGAGCACGAAGTCGATTTTGCCGATTTTTTCCCTTGCTCGGAACGCGATCCGGACGAGATGTGGACGGAACTCCAGTCGCATATCGCAAGTTTGCGGAACGTTCACCTGCGCTCTCTGCTGGAGGCTGTCTTCTCAGACGAGCGGCTTACCGCAATGTACCGCATGGCCCCTGCGGCCAAGAATATTCATCATGCCTGCCGCGGCGGATTGCTCGAGCACGTGCTTTCGCTCTGCGCGCTGAGCCGTTTGACCGCTTCTCATTACAAAGATATCGATGTCGAGCTTCTCATCGCGGCGGCGATTCTTCACGACATCGGGAAGATCGAAGAGCTTTCCTACTCGCGCAGCTTCGGTTACAGCTCGGACGGCCAATTGCTCGGTCACATCGTCCTCGGTGTGCGACTACTAAGTGACGCCTTTTCGAAGGTGCCCGATTTCCCTCCGCGGCTGCGTACTCTTCTGGAGCATATGATCATCAGTCATCACGGAGAGCTCGAGTTCGGCTCGCCAAAAGTGCCTTCTTTTCCGGAAGCGCTGCTGTTCCATCATTTGGACAACCTCGATTCCAAGATGGATGCGGTTCGCAATGCTTTCAAGCGTGACAGTCACCTGGATGGCGAATTTACCGGTTGGGTCGCTTCATTGGAGCGGATCCTGTTGCGCAAGGATCGCTATTTGCAACAGGCTTCGCAGGCAGCGAATACGAAACCGGCTGCGCCGCCTGAGCCCAAACCTGTTGCTGTCGCCGCCAGAGAAACACCCTCTCAGTCCACGAAGCCTCCAGGCAATGCAACCCCGCAAAATGTACCTGCGACGAAGCCCGAGCCCACCACGTTTTTCGGTGAAAAACTGCGGGCGGTTTTGCGAGTTTCCGAGTAGGGAACGGATGTTACTATTGTGAGTTGTCAGGCTCCGGGCTTCGTGCAATGGGCGGTTGTAAACCCCGCCAGGTCCGGAAGGAAGCAACGGTAGCGATTTAGCTCGTGTGCCGCGGATCACCCGGGGTCTGGCAAGCACGCTCCCGAGTGTACGCAACACGATTTCATGTATCAAGTCATTGCGAGGAAGTACCGTCCGCAATCGTTTAGCGAGCTGATCGGGCAAGAGCACGTTCACAAAACCCTCACGAACGCGATTCAAAATCAGCGCATCGCGCACGGCTATATCTTCTCGGGACAGCGCGGCACAGGCAAGACCACGGTCGCCCGCATTCTGGCTCGGTGTTTGAACTGCATTCAGGGTCCCACGTCAACACCGTGCGGAATCTGTTCGAGCTGCGTAGAGATCAGCGCCGGAAATTCCGTGGACGTGATCGAAATTGACGCGGCATCGAATCGCGGCATCAACGAAATGCGCGAGATCCGCGAGAATGTGCGCTATCGCCCGGCGCGCGACCGTTACAAGATTTTCATCATCGATGAAGCGCACCAGATCACGAAAGAGGCATTCAATGCGCTGTTGAAGACTTTGGAGGAACCGCCCGAATGGGTGGTTTTCATTCTGTGCACGACGGAAGCATACGAAATCCCGAATACGATTGCTTCGCGCTGCCAGCACTTCAGCTTTCGATCTGTCGATTTTGCCGAAATCGTGAACCGCATGAAGTTCATAGCGGCGCAGGAAGGGATCGAAGCGGACGAAGACGTGCTTTCGGTTGTAGCGCAGGCGGGAGAGGGAAGCGTCCGTGACTCGTTATCGGCTCTGGACCAGGCTATTGCGTGCTGCGGGAAGACTTTGCGCGTCGGCGACATTCGCGCGCTCTTGGGTATGTTCGGGACAGAATCGCTGCGGGCCGTGGCCGAGGCAGTTCGCGCGCAGGAGGGTGCCCGGATGCTCGATATCGTGCAGGAACTCGAACGCAACGGACAGAGCCTGCAACATTTTTCTCGCGAACTGTCCAGGTATTGGCGTAACCTCCTGGTGGCGAAAATCGCGGGGAAGCCAAGCCGTCTGATCGCAGCCTCGGATCACGAGCAGCAGGGTTTTCTCGAGGTCGCGGCGTGGTTCAGCGAGGAGGATCTGACACGTTATCTGAACCTCAGTCTCGAACTCTATAAAACGTTGCAGGAGTCGCTCCAGCCTCGCCTTCACCTGGAGTTGGGTCTTATCAAGCTGGTACAGGCTGGAAGGCTGCAGTCGATCGAGGAAGCGCTCGCCGGGTTAGCCCAGCCAGACATTGCGCAACCGTCGGAAGCGCCGGTTCAGCAAATTACGGCGACATCGCGCGCAGCAGCACCCCGGCCACCGGCCTTTCAGGTTCCGGCGAAGCCGCCTTCACCACAAGTTCCGGAGCCTCCGGTTGCGAAGGATAATCTTGCCCAGGCGCTTCATGACGCTCTTTCGAAAGCTGGACTGAATTTCACAGCCGACGCAATACAGCACTCCGAAATCTCGTTCGAAGGCGCAGAACTGGTGATTCGAGCACCGAAGGCCATGCACTTATCATTGAAAGACCCGGCGATGCAACGTGTCGCATCCGAGGTGTTGGGAAAGCCGGTACGCGTGCGCTTGGAAGCCGGCGAGAGCGTGGCGGCTGCCCCGATTTCCTCATCGACGGCGGACTCGGGCGCGGACGCAAGCCTGCGGGAACGCGCCTTATCCCATCCCGGAGTGAAGAGGTTCCAGGAGCTCTTTCCGGATGCGCAAGTCCGCACCGTGCGAAATTTGAATGAGTAAGCACGGATGCGATCCGGCTTAGCGAGCATACACCCAAAGAAGAGGATTTTAACTTCATGAAAATGCCCGGCAACATGCAGGCCATGATGAAGCAGGCGCAGCAGATGCAGGAAAAACTGCAGGAGCAAATCGCGGCCATTCGAGTAGATGCCTCGGCCGGCGGAGGAATGGTTAGCGTAAAAATGGATGGTCACAAGAACGTTCTCGGCGTGAAGATTGACCCGGAGGTAGCGGGAGATGTCGAAATGCTTCAGGACATGGTAATGGCCGCCTTTAACGAAGCCGCCAAAAAGGTGGATGCAGAGGCACAAGGCAAAATGGGCGGCATGCTGGGCGGCCTTGGGCTTCCACCAGGCCTGTTTTAAGGGCGTGGGCGCGCATGGCAGAATTCGCGGAGCCGCTCGCGCGGCTGGTTCAGGAATGCAAGAGATTGCCCGGCATTGGGCAGAAGTCGGCGCAGCGCATCGCATTCCACCTGTTGCGCGTGCCGCGGGAAGACGCTCAAAAGCTAGCCGAGGCGATTCTTGACGTTAAAGACAAGCTGGGAATCTGCGCGCAATGCAATAACATCAGTGACGGCGAACTGTGCTTGTATTGCCGGGATCCCCACAGGGAACACTCGCAGATTTGTGTGGTCGAAGAGCCCCACAACATTCTTCCGATAGAAACAACACACGCGTTTCGCGGTCTCTATCACGTGCTGCACGGCGCCATTTCCCCTCTGCGCGGTGTGGGTCCCGAGCAGTTGAGAATCAAAAACCTCGTAGACCGGCTGCAGCAGAACGACATTCAGGAAATCATCGTCGCCACAAATCCCACTGTCGAAGGTGAGGCCACCGCGGTTTACCTGTCGCGGCTTCTCAAGCCGCTGGGCCCGCGGGTCACGAGAATCGCCATGGGCATTCCGGTTGGCAGCGACCTGGAGTTCGCCGACGAAGTGACGATGTCCCGTTCTCTCGAGAACCGGCGAGAGATGTAGCACGCGTGCATCTGGCACTGATCTAGGGATCCCCGCAAACAGTTTGAGCTTTCGGAAAACTCGGGTTCAGCGGTGGATATCAACCGGCGAGCTCGTACGCCGGGCGACCTGGAGCTAATTTTTTCGATTAGGATAAGAGACACCCAAAAGAGAGCTGTTCTGTGCACGATGGTACAGGGCCGATCGTCTGCTTCGGACCCTTTCGACTCGATATAACGGCGGGCGAACTGTGCGTGAACGGTCAGCGGATCCGGCTGCAAGAACAACCGTTTCAGCTTCTGAAAATGCTGGTTGGCCGCCCGGGCGAAGTGGTGACGCGGGAGGAGATCCGCCATCAGCTATGGCCGAATGGCACAGTCGTCGAATTCAATCACAGCATCAATGCGGCCATCAAGAAACTGCGTGCAGTGTTAGGAGATTCGGCGGACGAGCCGCACTATATCGAGACAATAGGGCGGCGCGGCTACCGGTTGTTGTTATCGGTGGACCGGAGAGAAGAGGCGCGAGCCTTCCCGGAATTCGAAGGGCTCGCCTCGCACGCGCCGACAGGACTAACCGGAAAAAGAGTTTCTCATTATCGGGTGCTGGAGATCCTGGGCGGCGGTGGCATGGGCGTTGTGTATAAGGCGGAAGACTTAAAGCTGGGCCGCCACGTAGCGCTGAAGTTTCTTCCCGAAGAACTTGGAACTGAACCGAAAGCGGTGGAGCGATTTGAGCGGGAAGCGCGGGCTGCTTCGGCGCTCGATCATCCCAATATCTGCACTGTTCATGAATTCGGAGAACATGAGGGCCAACCGTTTCTGGTGATGCCCCTTCTGAAGGGGAAAACCTTGCGAGATCGTATCGCGGAAGAAGGTCCCCTGCCGATTGCAACCCTGCTTGACATTGCGATTCAAATTGCCGAAGGGCTCGATGCGGCCCACGCGCAAGGGATTATCCACCGCGACATCAAGCCAGCCAATGTCTTCGTGACAAGCCAGGGACAAGTAAAGATTCTGGACTTCGGCTTGGCCAAACTGCAGGATTCAGAGGGCCCGGATCTAGGACCGTCACGTGTTGCAGAAGCCGAATCAGAGCAGGTACCGAATGTCACGACTACTCGTACTGGAGCGGCAGTGGGTACCGCAGCCTACATGTCGCCCGAGCAAGTGCGGGGCGAACCACTGGATGCGCGGACGGATCTATTTTCCTTCGCCGCCATGCTCTACGAAATGGCGACCGGAACGCAAGCATTTCACGAGCAGAGTGCCGCCATTCTTCGCGAGGCCATTCTGAATTACACGCCCACCGCGGTCCGCAACTTGAATCGCACACTCCCAGTCGGCCTGGAAAGAATCATCCACAAGGCCTTGGAGAAGGACCGGGAGATGCGCTATCACGGGGCAGCGGAAATGGGCGCCGACCTTAAACACGTGAAGCGAGAGATCGAATTCCCATCATCGGTTGTGAGCATGGCTTCCGCACCGGCGCATGTGCGGCGCAGTTGGGCGCGCTTCGGCGCACGGTTAGGAGTGCTGCTTGGTCTCGCATTGGCTGTCGCGGCGGGAGTATGGCTCATCCGCTTTCATGGAAGCCCGGCGGAGCCGCTCCTTGCGGTGCCGCTGACCAGCGAAGTTGGTGTGGCCGGTCAACCAAGCTTTTCGCCTGACGGCAACCAGGTTGTGTACTATCAAAGCTCGGACGCGGGCAACAGCTACAGCCTCTATGTCAAAGCAATTGGCGTGCCCACCCCTGCAAAGCGTCTGACGATAAAACAAGGTTTCGATTTCAGTCCTGCATGGTCTCCGGACGGCCGCTACATTGCCTTTCTCAGATACATTCCTGGACACGAACGGAAGGCCACCGTGCTACGGATTCCGCTCACCGGCAGTCCGGAGAAGGCATTGGCCGACATCTCGATATGGGATGTCCCGTCCGTCTGGCCCGTTTCTGATCTGGCTTGGTTCCCCGATGGCCGAGCGCTGGTAACGGTCGATCGCATTTCACCCGGTGGACCCTGGGGACTGTTCTTGGTCTCTATTGACACGCATGAGAAGCAGAGACTTACTACGCCCCCTCCGGGATCCGGCAATGACGCTACGCCAGCCGTTTCACCGGATGGCCGCTGGCTGGTATTCAGTAGGGGCGTTTGGCAGGTCATGCACCTTTACATCGTCGAGTTAACAAGCGATCACAAGCCGAGAGGTGAGCCTCGGCAGATCACGTTCGAAGACGGGCAACAGAATGGTCCGGTCTGGACACCGGATGGGCGAGAGATCGTGTTCATTTCGGGCGTTTTTGCGAACGCCGGCCTCTGGCGAGTCGCCGTATCCGGAGGACGCCCCGGCGAACCGGAACGATTGGCATTTGCTGACAACGAGGTTCGCGATGTGGCGATTTCCCGTTCGGCACACCGTTTGGTCTTCTCGCGCGACATCGGTGGAGGATATCAAGTCTGGAAAGTTGACGCTTCCGTCCGGCGCGGTAGATCGTCGCCGCCAGTGAAGCTGATCTCATCTATACAAACGGATGAGGACCCAGCCTATTCCCCGGACGGGAAGCGAATCGCTTTCAAGTCAACTCGCTCAGGCAATGCAATGGAGATCTGGATCTGCAATAGCGACGGCTCTAACGCCACCCAGTTGACCTTCTCGGCAGCCGGAGTTCACAATTCGCTCCCGCACTGGTCTGCGGATGGCCGGAGCATTTTGTTTTCGTCCAATCTGGGAGGTCATGACGGTCTGTATCTCATCAATTCCCAAGGCGGAACTCCGAAACGCCTGATGAGTAACGCCTCAAAGGGCAGTTTTTCGCGAGATGGTAACTGGATCTATTTCGTTTCGGATCGCACGGGCCAATCTCAGATCTGGAAGATGCCGGCTCACGCGAGCCACAGCTACGAAGAGGCAGTGCAGGTAACTCGAAATGGCGCGGATTTCGGGATCGAGTCCCCGGATGGCAAATATCTATACTGCGTCACCCGAGGCGATGTGACTCCGCTGACGAAAGTCGCGCTGGAAGGCGGCCAGGAGGTCGTCGTGCTTCCCTCCATCCTCTTCTCCAACTTCGCGGTCGCGGACGAAGGAATCTACTTTATTCCTGGTCCGACTCAAAGCCGCTTTTCACTTCAGTTCCTCAGCTTCTCTTCCGGCAAGATCAGTCGCATCGCTGACTTGGGGAGTCAAAGTATCGGCTATGTCCTTACGGCGTCCCCAGGACTAGAGGGAACCTCGCGTTCGATCTTGTACGAGGCGGAACGCCGCGAGAACATGAACTTGATGTTAGTGGAGAACTTTCGCTGAGCGAAAACCTATGAAATCTCGGGATCATTCATCGTCCTTCACCACTCACTGATTCACGAGCGCTGAGCGATAGCGGATATTCGTGGCCCGAAGCTCCCAGCGCTCGGCGTCAATATACTGATGATTGATCCGTAGAACAGCTACAAAATCGTTGAGAAGCGACAAGAGTTGCGGATTGCTGGAAGGCCAAGTCCTTTCTAAAACCGGAACGGCCCGGCGATAATAGCGCTCTGCTTCAGCGTATTGCTTGCGCCTGGCGTAAAACGATGCCAGATTACGCGCTGCTGCCGCTGTACGCGGATGATCCGGTCCTTCAATTCGCTCACCGAGAGCCAGCGCGCGCAGCAGCAGCGCCTCCGCCTCGCCGTAGCGATGCCGTTTCACGTTTACACAACCCAAATTGTTCAAATCGAAAATGATCTCGCGATTTTCCGGCCCTAGGCGCTTCTCGTCAATTGCAAGGGCACGGCGATAGAGCGCATCAGCTTGCCCATATTTTTGCCGCGACTCGTAAATCGCACCCAAATTCGTCAAGCCTGCCGCTTGAGTTGGATGATCCGGCCCTAACGTTTTTTCCCAAATGACAAGGGCCTGCTTGTAAAGCTGCTCCGCTTCTTTCCACCGGCCCATTGCCGATTCAACCTGCCCTAGATTGTTCAAGGTCGCAGCGTGTTCGGAACGCTGAGATCCTATTGTCTGCTCTTCGATGAAGAGAGCGCGCCTCAATAGCCCCTCCGCTTGCTCATTGTTCCCGAGTTTATGAGCATTGAATGCGATCCTGCCGAGATCACGCCCTACCTCGATATGCGTTGGACCCACAACCTTCTCATGGATAGTAAGTGCGCGACGATAAAGCGGGTCGGCTTCCCTATGCAGTCCCTCAGCGCCCATCACGTCGCCCAAAAGTCTGAGCGTATCTGCTGTTTGGCCGGAGTCCGGACCAAATGCCTCCTCCTTGATCGTGAGAGCGCGATGCGCCAATTTATTGGCTTTTGCATATTCACCGTGATCCGAGCACAGGCGTGCCAAGCTGCTCAGAATCTCGGCCTTAGCTCCTTGAATTGCGTCCCGTTCCGCGATGGAAAGAGCGCGTTCATAGATCGATCTCGCTTCCGAATCCCGACTCTCGGCTCGGTAGCTCGCCCCCAGGTTATTCAAAGCCGTGACCAGCGATCGGTCATCACTGGGGCTTAGCTTTTCCAAAATCGCAACCGCCCTACTGATTAGACATTCCGCATCTTTACCTCTGGCCTGCTGCAATAAGTCCGCCCCGACACTATTCAGGCTGAGGGCAGTGAGCGGAGAGTCAGGCCCGAATATCTGCTCCCGAAGCTTCAGAGCTTGCCGGTCGAGCGCTTCGGCTTCGGCGTACCTCGCCAGAGCGACGTACGTTGCGGCAAGTTCGCTCCAGATAGCTGCCAGCTCCTGAGGTTTTGCGCCGCCGCCTTCGGCCTGTTGCTTGCTGTCGAGTAAAGTCCTGGCTGCCTCTTTGTAGTCGGCACGTCCGTAGGCGGCCACTCCCTCCCGACGGAGGTGCTGCCAACCTGTCCCTGTCTGTGGCAAGCCCAATTCGACACACAAGGACATAATCGCCACCATGCGGAATCTCACGCCATCCTCCTGAACCGGTGCGTGGCAGTTGGCCAACCGGCTTCGGTAAAACAGCCCGATGATGGCTCAATGCGAGCTCCGTCTCAATGGCTTGGCGGTGATTTAGCGGTTCTCTATCGGTGATTTGTTGAAATCTGACGAAAAAAGAGGGCTCCGAAAAACAGGAGCCCTCTGCCCACTACCTGAATTAGAAGCGGAAGGAAAGTCCGCCGAACGGCTCAGACAGATATGTCACCGAGCCGGTCTTGATGGCCCCGATTCCGAAGCCAGGCGCTTGCAATACGTGGCCGCGATAGCCCAGCCGGAAGCTGATCTTTCTGCTGAACGCAAAATCCGCGCCGCCGCTGTATGCGAAATCCGGCGTCACGAAGGTATTCCCCGTGGCTGTTCCGAAGGACGCGGACGCTTGCGGCGAGAACACCCAAACGCCGGTACCGGCACTAACGAACGGCGACAAACGATGACGAGCGGCGAGGCGATACACATAAGACACTGTCGCTTCGTGCGTATCAGTCGGTACGCTCAAGCTCGTTCCCGTAAGACCGAGGCCGGCAAGCGAAAGCGGACTTGAGGAATTCGCGCCGGTGTATTGCTGGTTGAACTGCGTGAATCCATAATTGAATTCAAGCCCTTGATGATCGGTGAAAAAGTAGCGGTAGGTTGCCAGAAGACCCGGCTCCTGCGAGGCCGTCTGTGTGATACCGTTGCCCGTCGTGCTCTTCTGGAAGATACCTGTTGCGGAAACTGTCACGTCATTGTGTGACTCTTCCTGCGCCTGAGCGCCAGTTACCAATAATCCCAGAGACACTACGCCCGCAAAAATGACGTACTTCATTGAAAAAACCTCCAAAGCTTTCTAATTTGCGCTAACGCCAAAGCAACCGTGGTTTAAGCGCAAACACTAATTCAGTAGCCAAGAGCATTCTTGCCTACAACTGTTTGGATACGGCTGCATCGCGGCGGGTTGCATCAACGTGACAAAATCAATTTTTTCTTAATTAAACGTAATTTAAATAAAATGTTTGTACTAAAAGTGTCGTTCGGTTGTGGATGCAAGGCTACACTGAAAGAAAGTGCTGGTCACAATTTCTTCTCAACCGGAACGGCCCAAATGGCTTCGCGCCCCGGCGCCTGTGGGAGAGAACTACAGAGAACTGAAGAACCTCGTGAGGCGCCTGCAGTTGCATACCGTGTGCGAGAGCGCGGCGTGTCCCAATGTCGGCGAATGCTGGAATCGCCGCACCGCGACATTCATGATTCTCGGCAACGTCTGCACGCGCCGCTGCGGTTTTTGCGCGGTACAGAAAGGCGCTCCTCTCGCACTCGATTATGATGAGGCCCGGCGCGTCGGCGAAGCGTGCGCGGCGCTCGGACTTCGTTACGCGGTGGTAACGAGCGTGAACCGCGATGACCGCAAGGATGGCGGCGCGGAGTTATTCGCTCTGACCATCGAAGCCATCCGCGAGCACGTCCCCGGATGCAAGGTAGAAGTTCTTATCCCCGATTTTCAGGGCTCGCATGCGGCCATGGATATCGTCATGAACGCACATCCGGACGTACTGAACCACAATACGGAAACGGTGCCGCGCCTGTACCGGCAGGTGAGGCTGGGGGCGAGATATGAGCGCTCGCTGGATATTCTTCGCTATGCGAAGCAAGTGCGTCCGCACATCCCGACGAAATCGGGGCTGATGCTGGGTCTCGGCGAGACCCAGGCGGAGATTCTGAAGGTGATGGAGGACTTGTGTGACCATCACGTCGAGATACTTACGCTCGGTCAGTATCTGCGGCCTTCGCAGAAGCACCTTCCCATCTTGCGGTACGTTCCCCAGGAAGAGTTCGACGAATACAAGCAGGCCGGGCTCAAGATGGGTTTTTCGCACGTCGAAGCAGGCCCTCTTGTGCGGAGTTCGTATCACGCCGACAGTTCAGAACAGAGCGCCAGAACAGCCTACGTCTGTACTCACTGAAGGGGCAGTGTTAGGACCGCCTCGCATCCGGGTCCATTTACGGCATTACGCAAACTGACGGAGCCGTTGTGAGCCTCGGCGATCTGTCTGCTCAAGACAAGACCGATTCCGGAACCGCCGCGTTTAGTGGTAAAAAACGGCACGAACAAATTGGCGGTATTCGATAGTCCGGGCCCTTCGTCGCGGACTTTGATTGCCACCGAGGTTGAGGTGCGCTCGTGCCGGACGAACACACGCCCGCCGGTTTCGAGCGATGCGTCGACACCGTTTCTTATCAGGTTGATCAGGACCTGTTCCAACTGGTCAGCATCGCCCTGCACAGTCAGAGGAGGGCATTCTTCGAAGAAGACCTGCATGCGCGTTTCAAGGCTTGTCACACGCCGCAACAGCGCATTGACCTCGACGGCGCCGAATTTAGGCGCCGGCAGCTTCGCCAGGCGCGCATAGGAGCTCATGAAGCGGCTGAGCGCTTCCGAGCGAGTGGCAATCACATTCAGACCGCGCGACATATCGTCGGCCCAGTCTTCAGGTCGAGGATTAGTCTTCACCAGATTCTCGAGGCTCTGCGCGATGGACTTGATGGGCGTCAGCGAGTTGTTCAGCTCATGACCTAACACGCGGACGAGGCGCTGCCAAGCCTGCAGTTCTTCCTCGCGAAGCGGTCTTGTCAAATCAGTGAGGACTAACAACTGGTGGGGGACCCCGCCTTCGCGAAACTGGCTGCGGCGGATGCCCCAGCGGCCCGTGGCCCCGGGGAAAGAGCGTTGAATCGTCTGCTCCGGCTCGCCAACCAGGAACTCGGCCAATCCCAAGGAGGTGGCATCGCGAGCCAGCAGCCGCTCGGCGGGCTGGGCCAGAAGGCGTTCGCCCGCCCGGTTGACCAGGCGCAGCATTTGCTGGGGATCGAAGGCGAAAGCAGCGACCTCGATTTCTTCCATGACTTTGCGCAGCAGGGCCGTCGCCTCGAGTGCGCCCAGGCGCTGGTCGCGCAGGGTAGCAGCCATAGCGTTGACTTGCTGCATGACTTCACCCATGGGCTCATTGGGATTTCCGACTCGCGCGCGAATGGAATAGTCGCCTTCACGCATGGCCTCGAGAAGATTCGCTAAGGTGCGCAGGGGCCCTGCCACGCGGCCTCTTGCGGCGAAGGCAAAGCCTAGCCAGCAAAGAACGACAAAGATTTCGATGGTTGATTGCTCGCGCGGCGAGAAACCTCCGACCGCAAGCAGGACAATCACGGCGACTACGGCCGGCAGCCCCGCTGCGAGCGCAAGCAGAAGTACCCGCGCATCGTGGCTGAGCTTGAATTTACCCACGAACGCCCGTTAAAGGCCGAAGCGCTGCAAGCGGCGATAGAGCGCGCTGCGGCTGAGGCCGAGCGCGCTGGCGGCGTGACTGACGTTTCCTCCGTAGCGCGCCAAAGCTTTCTTGATGAGGAACTCTTCTACATCCTCCAGGCTCATCTCTTCCAGCCGCGCGGAACCTGCGCTGACGGCACGCAGCGCGAGATCACTCGCCTTGATGCAGTTTCCCTGCGCCATCAGCACGGCGCGCTCCACGACATGATTCAGCTCGCGAACATTGCCCTGCCAGGGATGTTCTTGCATCGCCTGAAGCGCGTTGTGATCAAAGCCTCCTATGTTCTTTCGATACCGCCGCGCGTGAACTCCCAGGAAGTGATTGGCCAGCGGAACAATGTCTTCCTTGCGCTCGCGCAGGGCCGGGATGTGGATTTCGATGGTATTCAACCGAAACAGCAGGTCTTGACGAAAGCGGCCATTCTGCACTTCTTCCGGCAGATTCGCATTCGTCGCGGAGATCACGCGCACATCGACTCTTTTGGTCTTGGAAGAACCGACGCGTTCCATCTCGCCGACCTCGAGGACGCGCAAAAGCTTGGACTGAAGGTTCATCGGAACATTGGCGATCTCATCGAGAAAGAGGGTCCCTGTATCGGCCAGCTCGAAGCGCCCGACACGGTCCATTTTTGCATCGGTAAATGCGCCTTTCACATGGCCGAACAGCTCGCTTTCGAAGACACCCTCAGCAAGGCCGCCGGCGTTGACGGTAACCATCGGCTTGTTGGCGCGGCCTGAAATAGCGTGGAGCGTACGGGCCACTACTTCCTTGCCGCTGCCCGGCTCTCCGGTAATCAACACATTCGCATCCGACGGTCCTACGCGGGAAATGAGATCCAGCACGGGCGACATCGCCGGGGCATGAGCGATCAAAGTCGGGAGATTATCACCCCGCAGGAGGGCATTTTCCGCTTCGAGACGCTGTCCACGGCGAATGGCTTCGCTCAGCTCCAGTTGAGTACGGACGATGGAGGCGAGCCGCTCATTTTCCCAAGGCTTCTGGAGGAAGTCGCGCGCGCCGCGCCGCATTGCT
>DATBHS010000174.1:0-9230 GCA_036557345.1 Bryobacteraceae bacterium | reverse complement strand
GTCGGGGCTATCGGACAATCTTTATGCGCTTCTGCCGTGCGGCACGGCCAAGGATTACTTCGACATTTCCCTTTGGTACTGCCAGATACTCGGCGAGCAGGGCGCAAACCTCGTCATTGGCCTTGCCTCCTTCAGGCGCTGCTCTGACCTTGATCTTAAGATTGCCGTTCGCCATAATCTCCTCCACCTTCAAAGAGTGCGAGCGCGGGATTACCTTCACGTCGAGTACAAGGCTACCTTCCCGGAGGAGCTTGCGGCGCATTTCCTCTTTTTCAGGGCCGATTGACTTGGGATTCACTTCGCGGGTACTAGGCTTTCGTGCTTATAATAACCTCCTGTTAGCAGTTGACGCACAATCCGGCTTCGTTTTGCCCCGAGAGCGCTGCGCATTCCAAATTCCTTGCTGCGCGCTGCCAGCATAGCGAGCAGCATTCGACAGATTCACGCAAACGATCAGCAGAATAAGCCCAACAGGTCAATTGTCCGTCCGATAATGCTGCGATCACCGCCAAACCAGTGGCAGACGAAAGTCCGCCCCACCCTGGCTGAGATGCTCTGGAATACTGATTTGAGTGCCGAGTTCCACACACGAGCAGTTCTCGCGGGCGCTGGATTCCCTCGTGGCCAGGATCAGAGACGACCGCTCGATCGTTGCCGCAGTGCTCTGCGGCAGCCTTTCTCATGACACGGTTTGGGACAAATCCGACATTGACCTCGTTCTGGTGACAATCGACGACCGGAGACTCGCGGAAGAAGGTCTTGCGCTCTATGCGGACGGAATCAACGTGCATGCGCTGCTCATGTCCCGGGCCGACTTTCGCAAAGCGGCTGAAGGCTCCCTGCGAAGCGGCTTCTTTCACTCCTTCCTTGCTAAAGGACGGCTTCTCTATACGCACGAAGCTAGCATTGCCGCACTTTGCGAACGACTGCATTCGATTGGCGAGCGCGACACTCGAATCCAGCTCCTGAACGCTATTGGCATCACGTTGCCCGCCATCTACAAAGCTCATAAGTGGTTTCGCACCCGCGGCGACCTCGATTACACGGCCCTCTGGATTCTCTACGCCGCAAATGGCCTGGCCAGAGTTGAGGTTCTCAGGGCGCGGCAACTGGCAGATCGTGAGGTGCTCCCGCAGGCCATCAAACTAAACCCGGCTTTCTTCAAGCTTATCTACACCGATCTGCTGAACAACAAAAAGAGCACGAAAACCGTACAGGGAGCACTTACGGCCATCGACAACTATCTCGCGGATCGCACTCCCGAACTCTTCGGGCTCGTACTTGATTACCTTCATGAAGTCGGCGAAGCACGTTCTGCTACCGAAATTGAGGATCACTTCCGCCGCAATTTCGGCACTGGCGGTGTCATCGGCGTTTGCGAATATCTTTCCGACCGCGGTCTGATCGGCAAGGCTTCACTTCCCGTACGGCTGACCAAAAAGAGCAACATCAACGTGGATGAACTCGCTTTTTTTCACCGCAGCGCATCGGTAACCGAAGAGGAGGCGCCCAGTGAGTGGTAAGGCCGCGCACGCAAAATCGAGACCAACGCCGCGAAGCACGATCGCGGTACAGGGCGCGCGCGTTCACAATCTGAATAACATCTCGATTGAACTTCCGCGAAACCGGCTGATCGTTGTAACGGGTCTCTCCGGTTCCGGGAAATCCAGTCTGGCATTCGATACCATCTACGCGGAAGGTCAGCGTCGCTATCTCGAATCGCTGTCGAGCTACGCTAAGCGCTTCGTCACTCAGGTCGCGAAACCTGACGTGGATTTTGTCTTCGGCCTCTCGCCCGTTATCTCGATCGAACAGAAGACCATCGGCAGCAATCCACGATCGACCGTCGGCACCATGACCGACATCGCAAGCTACCTCAACTTGCTCTTCGCTACGATTGCCGAGGCACACTGTCCGCGTACCAGCGAACATGTGCCCAGCCTGAGCCCCAGCCGTATTCTCGAAATCATTCTCTCTCTGCCGGAAGGCGTGGAAATTGAAATGCGCGCGCCTGTGTTCAAGGTCTATGGCGAGGAACTCGATTTTGTTTTGACCGAGGTACGGAAAAAGGGTTGCCGCTTCATGATCATCGATGGCAAACGTGTCGATATCTCGAACGAGATCTCAATCGATGAGGATGACGTGCGCGACATGGATGCCATCGTTGATCATTTCATTATTTCTCGGAAGCACGAAAAAGCCATCAAAGCCGGCATTGCCGCAACGCTATTGACCGGCGATGGGCTTATACGCGTGGAAGTCCTCAAGGGCGCATCGAAGCAGGAGATTGAACGCTTCCATAAAGCGCTGTGCAGCGCCACTCACCATCTCGTGTACGGTGGTATCGAACCTGAGTGCTTCATGTTCAACAACCCCGAGAGTGCCTGCCGGACCTGTGGCGGCCTGGGGATTCATAAGATCACACACCCGGAACTACTCGTGCCCGACCCGAAGCGCAGCATTCGCGGCGAGTGCTTCGTCAAAGAAGCTTACAAATACAATCCGGATACGTGGGACGGCCGTATTCTTTACAGCCTCTCGAAACTCCTGAATTTCTCGATCGACACGCCCTGGAAGGACCTCCCGGAATCCGTTCGCCACGCCATTCTGTATGGTCTGGAGGGACGAAAGCTCGCCACATTGCTTCCACCGGATGCGAAAGACAAACGCGACAAATTCCAAGGCCATGAGGTCGGCTTCCACGGGATTGCCCGGCGCATCGAACGGCATTACCGCCGTTACCGCCAGCGAGGGGAGGCCAGTTCAGGCATGGAAGCGTGGCTCGATAAGGTCATGGTGGAGCGAACTTGCCCTGATTGCGAGGGCGCACGCCTGCGCGCCACACGCCTGCTCTTCACCATCGCGGGTAAGACAATCCACGATATCGGCAATCTGCATTTCGATGAGCTTTACAAATTTCTGGGAAGCCTGAAACCAACGGGCCGGGGCAGCGATGCCGGCAGGCAGGTCATCAATGAGATTCGCGGACGCCTTGATCTTCTCCTTGGAATTGGCCTCGATTATCTGAATCTCAACCGCCGCTCCGGCACGCTCTCTGGCGGCGAATCACAGCGTATCCGCCTCTCGACGCAGATCGGTTCCGGCCTGATGGGAATGCTCTACGTCCTCGATGAGCCCAGCATCGGCCTGCATCCGAAGGACAACGCGAAGATGATCGCGACGCTGGAGAATCTCCGTGATATCGGCAACACCGTCATCGTGGTCGAACATGACGAGGACACCATTCGAGCGGCTGATCACATCGTCGAGATGGGGCCGGGAGCCGGCATCCATGGCGGCACCATCGTCGCGCAGGGCACCCTCAAAGACATCACTTCCTGCAGAGCGTCGCCCACCGGGCTCTTCTTTTCCGGAAAACGATCGATCGCTGTCCCGGCGCGACGCCGTAAAGTTCTGGCGAAGAAATTAGTGATCCGCGGAGCGCGCGAAAACAATCTCAAGAGCATAGACGTTACAATTCCGCTCGGCGTGCTGGTCGCAGTTACCGGAGCTTCCGGTTCCGGCAAGAGCACGCTCGTAAACGAGATTCTTTACAAAAGTCTCTGGAAACACCTCGAAGATACCCGAACGCTTCCCGGGGCACACGACGGAATTGATGGTCTTGAGCATGTCCATAACGTCGTCAACATTGATCAGTCGGCGATTGGGCGGAACAGCCGTTCCAATCCTGCGACCTACAGCGGTTTTTATGATGCAATACGCGAACTGTTCGCGCAGACGCCCCTCGCTGCCGAACGTGGATACAAGTCCGGCCGCTTCAGTTTCAACGTTAAAGGAGGGCGTTGTGAGGAGTGCCAGGGCGAAGGAGTGATTGCCACGCAGCTCTACTTCATGCCGGACGTTGAAGTCACATGCGGTGCTTGCAAAGGAGCGCGCTTCCGTCCCGAAACTCTGGAAGTTACTTTGCGCGGCAAGACCATAGCTGACGTCCTCAATATGTCCATTGAAGAAGGTGTGAAGTTCTTTGCCGGGGAGCCCGCGATCGGCCGCAAGATCGAGGTTCTTGCCGATCTTGGCCTTGGATATCTCACGCTAGGTCAGTCAGCGACTACGCTCTCCGGAGGCGAAGCGCAGCGGGTCAAGATCGCCGCCGAACTCTCGAAACTGCAGCGGTCGAAGCATACGCTGTACATCCTCGATGAACCGACGACCGGGCTTCACCTAGCCGATGTGGAGCGCCTTCTGAAGTGTCTGAATCGTCTCGTGGATGCGGGGCACACAGTTCTTGTCATTGAGCACCATCTCGACGTGATCAAGACTGCCGATTACGTGATCGATCTGGGACCTGAAGGTGGCCACGCTGGAGGGGAGGTCGTTGTCACAGGCCCACCTGAAGCCATTGTGGCGTCGCGGGAATCGCACACTGGACGCTTTCTCAAAAAGCGATTCGATCGCGCTTAACGTGCAATCTTCCTGTCGGGACGTCGGGTTTGCAATCGTCAACGTGCAACGATGGAATTAAGAGCGCCTATGCAATTGCGGCTTGTAGTGCTGCACGGGCAAGCAGCCGAGTGGAGTCCAGCGTCGGTAGTGGCAGGTTTGAATCGTTCAGGATAAGCGGAAGCTCGGTGCATCCGAGCACAACCGCATCACACCCTTGCATCGCCATCCGCTGCACGATGCTCCGCATTGATACGACTGCTTCCGGCGAGAATATGCCGCGCACAAGCTCTTCCATGATGATGCGATTCATAAGTTCGGCCTCGGTATTGTCAGGCCGAACGTATGTCAGGCCCTTAGCAGTTAGTTTTTCGGGGTAAACTTCGCTCTCGACCAGCCACCGTGTTCCGGTCAAACCAAGTCGGGAGAATCCGCGTGTCGACGCTGCGTCGGCGACTACGTCCGCAATGTGGAGCCACGGCAGCGGCGAGCGTTCGATCACATAAGAGAAAGCCTGGTGGATCGAGTTATCCGGGCAAATCAGGAAGTTCGCACCCGCAGCCGATAATTTGTGGGCAGATGAAAGCATCAATTCCCCGATTTCTTCGACGGCTCCCGCATTCAGGCCCTGAACGTAAGCGGCCAAGGAATGAGTGTGCATAGAAACTTCAGGATGCGCGTGTGGGCCAAGGAGCTCCGCACCCTCGATGCAAATTGTGCGATAACAGAGAGCCGCTCCTTCAGCCGAGCAGGCGACGATTCCGATGTGCTTTGGCATAACCGAATGTCAAGCTTACACCGCGAACTCCGCCCAGATCACCCACTCTGAACCGAGCTCGTAACGGAATCTGGCCGAACATCTTCCGTCATGACAGTCAGGGCGCGTGTTACTGGAAAACTTTACCTTTGTCGAACGTCGCTTGCCTGATTTCGCACAGGAAGAATCGGGCTCATCGCAACTTCAGTTCCAGCTTGTATCTCGGCGCAAGCTGCATCAACCGGCGGATGGTACTGTCTCGATCTGCCGGATCGGATGTGCTGTCTTTTACCGGAGTGCCAATCTCACGAAACAGTGACTCGAAACCGCCGGGGCTAATCGTTACGAGATGACGAGCCATTGGCGACACAACCTGGTACCAATGCGGAGTGCCGCGAGGGAGGAAGATGAAACCCTCTTTACCGAGAGTTTGCTCCTCGTCCCCCTTCCAGACGTTTATCTCTCCGTCAATCACATAGAGAGTCTCATCTTCGTTGTGATGAACGTGTGGCGGTGGCCCATGTTGTATCGCGCTTTCAATCTCCAGAACGGAGATCGATTCCCCCGAATGCAGGAAAGTATATCTATCGCCAAGAACCCAAAATGCTTGTACGTCGTTCATTGCTGGAACTCCACATTCTCGTGCTGAGACTATAGTCTCATCGCTTGAGCGCTGCCTGTGCCAAATCCAAATCGCTGGGTGCCCATCTCGTTCCTCTTCGCCGGCGGAATGATCAATTACATGGATCGTTCGGCGTTGTCTGTGGCGGCGCCCCTGGTCATGCGAGATCTCGGGCTCGATGCGGCTCAGCTCGGGATCATCTTCAGCAGTTTTTTCGCCGGATACACCTTATTTACCTTCATCGGAGGCTACGCTTCCGACTTGTTCGGCGCAAAACGTGTGTTTGCCGTCTCGATGACGGCGTGGTCGGTCTTTTGCGGTTTGACGGCTGCCGCGGTAGGGTTCTCCTCCCTGCTTCTATTACGCGTCCTGTTCGGCTGCGGTGAGGGCCCGTTTGGCGCTGCTGCGAGCAAGATGGTGCGCAATTGGTTTCCACCCCGACGGATCGCCACCGCGATCGGGATCGCGAATGCGGGAACACCGGTGGGTGGCGCTCTTGCCGGCATCGTAGCCGGGTGGGGTGCTGCGCGTTATGGCTGGCGCGTGTCGTTCGTTATACTCGGCCTGCTCGGCCTACTCTGGACGCTCTGTTGGGCTTTGACCGTCTCAGATTCACCAGACATGCAGCAAGAGCACCGCGGCTTGGGAAGTCTGAAAGCGCAGCACCCAACTTTGGTAGAGCGTTACAAAACGCAGCCACGGTTATCGTTCTATCTCAGGCAGCCTACGGTACTTGCGACCGGCGCTTCTTTCTTTAGCTACGCCTACCTGCTCTATTTATTTCTGAGCTGGTTTCCGAGTTACCTGGCCATGTCACGGCACCTCGACATGAGCCGTATGAGCCTTCTGAACGCAATCCCATGGACTCTCGGTACGGTTGGGCTGCTCCTGAGCGGATTTCTGTGTGATTTTCTGATTCGGATATGTCCCGACGTATTGTCCGCCCGCAGGCTCGTGCTGGTCTCTTGCCTCTTGTTGGCTGCGATCTGCGTCAGCCTGACAGGATTCGTTTCAAGTCTTACCTGGGCAGTCGCTTTGATGGCAGTCACCGTGTTTTGCATCTATTTGACGGGTGCGACGTATTGGGCAATCATTCAAGACGTAGTGACCACCGAACATGTGGGCGCGGTTAGCGGCTTTGTGCACTTGATCGCGAACTGCGCCGGCATCGTTGCACCCGCGGTAACCGGTTTAATCGTTCAAGCTACGGGCAGATTTACAAGCGCGTTCTTGCTTGCCGGCGGCATCGCTCTTCTCGGAGCGCTGGCGGTAGCAGTTTTCGCCAGGCGCATTTGATGCGCCCTGTGCTCGATGTCAGCCGGCATTGACCCGTCTTCATGTAAGCTTCTGATATGCGCGCTTCCCTGTCATCGCAGGAGGTCTCCGAGCGTACCCGGCAGCTGAACTACGGCACCTGGCGCTTTCAAAAGAACTGGGCTCCGCTTCACATCGTTGACGCCGAAGGATGCTTTTTTGTCGATGCGAACGGCAAGCGTTACCTGGATTTCTCGGCGCAGCTGATGTGCGTCAATCTCGGCCATAAGAATTCTGCCGTCATTAACGCGATCGAAACCCAAGCACGCAGGCTAGCCTACATCGCACCTGGCTACGCCACTGACGTCCGAGCCGAGTTGAGTCAACTTCTACTGGAAGTCTTGCCCAAGGGACTGGAAAAGTTCTTTTTCAGTACTTCGGGAACCGAAGCCAACGAAGCCGCCTTCAAAATTGCCCGCTTGTTCACTGGAAAGACGAAAATTCTTGCGCGATATCGCTCCTATCACGGATCGACCATGGGTTCGATCGCCGCTACCGGCGAGATGCGGCGCTGGCCCACGGAACCCCGCGCCAAAGGTCAAGGCGTCATCTTCGGACCGGAGGTGAATTGCTACAAGTGCCCGATCAGGCATCATTATCCGGAATGCGACATCGCCTGCGCCGATTATCTCGAGCACATGATCGAGAGCGAAAGCGATGTGGCGGCGGTGCTCGTCGAACCGGTTGTCGGCACAAACGGAGTGCTTGTGCCCCCACCCGAATACCTTCCGCGCCTTCGAAGAATTTGCGACCGGCACAATGTTCTTTTGATCGCGGACGAGGTAATGAGCGGCTGGGGCCGGACGGGGAAGTGGTTCGCTGTCGATCACTGGGACGTTCAGCCCGACATTCTGGTAACCGCGAAAGGCATCACTTCTGCCTACGTTCCACTGGGCCTTTGCGCAACCACGAAGCGCATTGCAGATTATTTCGAAGATCACTTCTTTGCACACGGCCATACCTATGAGGCGCATCCGCTCACGCTTGCGCCGGCTATCGCGACCATTTACGAGATGCGGCGCTTGAATCTGGTGGAGCGTTCTTGCGAATTGGGAAGCTATTTAGGTGACCGGCTTTTAGCTCTTAAAGAGAAGCATCCGTCGGTGGGCGACGTTCGCGGATTGGGCCTGTTCTGGGCTGTTGAGCTGGTCAAGAATCGCGCCACGCGAAAGCCCTTGAACACACAGGAAGAGAAGATGGCGGGGCAGTCACTTGTTGTTGATAAGATCGCCGCAGAAATGATGAAGGCTGGAGTGGCTGTAAGCCCGTGGATCAGTCATTTCGTAATAGCCCCTCCGCTGATCATCGAAAGACCCGAAATAGATTTCGGGGTGTCTGTGGTCGATCAGGCGCTAGCGCTCGCCGACACCTACGTCGAGGAATAAATATGCCGATACTTCAAAATACGCAAAGCCCGGCCGCGAATTTCGTCCACGGGTCATGGCTACGAGGCACGTCGTCAGACAGGATGGACGTGATCAATCCCGCGACTGCAGAGAACCTGGCGAGTGTCCCGCTTGCTTCTTCTGAGGACGTTGGGAAAGCCGTCGAATCGAGTGCCGCGGCCTTTCCAGCCTGGCGTGAAACGCCGCCGCCGGACCGTATCCAATATCTATTCCGATTCAAGCAATTGCTGGAGAAGAATTTCGATGATGTGGCGCGCTGCACGACGCTCGAGAACGGAAAGACTCTGGGCGAAGCCAAAGCCGAGTTGCGCCGAGGCATTGAGAACGTAGAAGTCGCCTGCGGCATTCCGACACTAATGCAAGGCTACAACCTCGAAGATGTCGCGCGGGGCATCGACGAGATCATGATCCGCCAGCCTCTCGGCGTTGTTGCCGCGATTACGCCGTTCAACTTTCCATCAATGATCCCGTTGTGGTTTTTGCCGTATGCAATTGCGTGTGGCAACACTTTCATCCTGAAACCTTCTGAACGCGTCCCGCTCACTGCTTGCAAGATCTTCGAACTTCTCGCCGAAACCGGCTTGCCCGCCGGCGTAGTGAATCTTGTGGTGGGGGCCAAGCCGGCGGTTGATGCTCTGCTTCAACACCCCAAGGTCCGAGCGATCAGTTTCGTCGGCTCGACGCCCGTCGCGAAATATATCTATGCCGAAGCCTCGGCTCACGGTAAGCG
>DATBHS010000173.1:0-6343 GCA_036557345.1 Bryobacteraceae bacterium | reverse complement strand
TACACAACAGCAGTCATCGCGCCCACTACATCGAGGACGGCGATCGTGCGGGCCTGCGATTTCATTTCCGCAATTCCCCTACTTCGAGAAAGTATCTTATCGAAACCATGGGCGGCGGCGTTGCGATTTTCGATTACGACAACGATGGCTGGCAGGATATTTTTCTGGTGAACGGTGCAAGTTTGAAAGATCCTCAAAGGGACGATGAGCCCGTGGACAAGTCGCCGCCGGAATTCTGGAACCGCCTGTTTCGCAACAACCGCGACGGAACTTTTTCCGACGTTACGGAGCGATCTGGACTGAAGGGCTCGGGTTACGGCATGGGCGTGTCCGCCGGCGATTTCGACAACGATGGTTTCGCCGATCTGCTGGTTACTACGTATGGAGGCGCGGTGCTCTATCGTAACAACGGCGACGGCACGTTCACGGATGTTACCGGACAGTCCGGTATCCGCACGAAAGGGTGGACGACAGGCGCCGCTTTTCTTGATTACAACAACGACGGCTGCTTGGATCTTTTTGTGAGCCGCTATCTGGAATGGAACTTTGCGACAGGTGGAATGTTCTGCGGCTACCAGAAGCCCGGCGGTCGGGCTTACTGTCACCCGGACGAGTTCAAGCCCGTATCCAATTACCTGTTTCGTGGCAACTGCAAGGGCGGCTTTTCAGATGAAAGCGAGGCTAGTCACATCGCGGCCAGCAAAGGAAAGGGACTCGGCGTTGCCCTTGCCGACTTCGACGGCGACGGCTTCCCCGACATTTACGTCGCGAACGATTCTTATCCGCAGTTCCTCTTCAGGAACAACGGCGACGGAACATTTACCGAAACCGGCACAAAGGCCGGAGTGGCTTATAACGAGGACGGCCACACCTTCTCCGGAATGGGTGTGGCGATCTCCGATATTGACAACGACGGAGTGCCCGATATCGTAACTACCGCGCTTCCGTATGAATATTACGCGCTTTTTCGCGGATGCCGTGGCTTTAGTTTCGACTATGACTCAATACGTTCTGGTTTAGCTCAATTGACACGACCGCTAGGAGGCTGGGGCGTTCAGATCTTCGATTTCGATAATGACGGCCGCAAAGAGCTGTTCCTGGCAAACAGCCACGTAATGGACAACATAGAGCTGACGCAAGCCCACCTGCGATATGCGGAACCCCCTTTGCTTCTGCGGTACGTGGGCGGGAAGTTTACCGACATTTCGACAGATTCAGGGCCGATTTTTCACGACCGGTGGGTCGCCCGCGGAGCGGCTTTTGGCGATTTGGACAACGACGGCGATATCGACGTTGTGGTCTCCGATTACAACGGCCCCGTTCACCTTCTGCGCAATGAGGGTGGGAATCGGAATCATTGGATCGCGCTGGACCTGCGAGGCACGAAAAGTAATCGCGATGCCATTGGCGCCAAGGTCATGTTGGCCACCGACGATGGCAAGGTCCAGTACGCAGCTGTATCGACGGCAGGCAGCTATCTGTCAGCCAACGATCGCAGAGTATTTTTCGGCCTCGGCTCGCAAACATCCATCCGTACTCTTCACGTCCGATGGCCCAGCGGAATCGAGCAAACCGTGGAACGTCCTGCTGTGAATCAGTTCTTGCGAATCGTTGAACCAGATTCGCGCACGCCCCAAGCCGGCAAAGCAGAAAGTCAAAGTGCATTTCGGGAAGGCATGGCACTCGCCAAAGAAGGAAAAATCGAAGCCGCGATAGGCGCGTTGCAAAATGCGTTGCGACTGGATCCGGATTTCCTGGAAGCGCATTTCGGATTGGGAGTACTGCTCGCGCGCCAGGGCAGGGCGCATTATGCAGCAGCGATGAACGAGTTCGTCGAAGTGGTTCGGCTGAATCCGAACGATGCGGATGCTCATATCAATTTAAGCAACCTGCTGGAGCAAGAAGAGGATTACGCAGCTTCGGCCGGTGAGATGTCGAAGGCGATATCCCTGACGGCACCGCGCGGCGACTTATATCTCATGTTGGGCCGCAAGCAGCAGGGGGCTGGCCAATATAGTGAAGCTATCGAATCGTACCGGCAGGCTTTGAAGCTGACCCCAGGCTCGGCCGAGGCTCATTACGGGATAGGCCTGGGACTGCGCGCCATGCGCAAGCCTGCAGAAGCGGCCGATGAGTTTAAAGCCGCGATAACTGCGAATCCGCAGTATGGCGATGCGCACTACGAATTAGGGACGCTCCTGTTCGCCGACGAGCAATTTGAAGACGCGGCCGCCCATCTCGAGCGCGCTGCACAGCTTCTACTCGGCAAGGCCGATCCATATCTCGCGCTAGGCAAGCTTTACCGGCAGCAGGGCAAGGACACACAGGCCGAACAAGCGCTCAAGGCCGCACTTCTTCGGAACCCCGATCTCTCTCCGGCGCTGTATGAACTGGCAATGCTCTACAAGCAGCGAGGAGATAAAAATCAATCCGACGCCTACATTGGCAAAGTCCGCGCACTTCATCAACATGAGGCCGCAACCGGGGAAGCGAATGCAGAAAACTCCAGGGGCATGAGCCTGATGAATGAAGGAAAACTGAACGAGGCGCTGGGCGCGTTCCGGCGCGCGCTCGAGATCGATCCGGCCTATGTTGTTTCCGCTTATAACATGGGTGTGGTACTCGCTCATCAAGGCAATCAGGATGCGGCGCTAGCGGCGTTCCGAACGGCGATCGCAATACGTCCGACTTATGCGCCCGCTCACTTGGGACTAGGCCTTTTACTTCGCATGCAAAACGACCCCAAGGCCGAAGTCGAGCTCCAAACCGCAGCGACGCTCAAAGCGCTGAATACATCGAATTCGGTGAGCGGATCGGGCGTGCCCGATTCAAACAAAACGCTTGATCTCAGGTAAAGGCGAGGCCTGCCTCGCTGAGAATCCATCATCGATTCTGCGAAGCCGGCTGCCTGGCTTGCTCCTCGCTGTTCAGCTGCTTAACGATGGAACGTTCGCGCGAGGCATCCTCCAGACGTTTGAGCTTCATATATACTTGGGCGAGCAGCACATGCGCTGGAACGTATTTCGGCTTTGCTGCAACCACCTGTTCGAGTAATACCGCAGCGTCCGTCTGCCTGTCTTGAAGACGAGCAAGTCTGGCGAACTGGAAAAGCAGATCCGGATCATCCGGATGAATCTGCCGGGCGCGATTGAGATATGTAGTCGCCTTATCCAGATCATGAGCTTCCAGGTAGAGCCAGCCCAGAAAAGCATTGGCCGTGTAGTCGAGTGGATTCGCTCGCAGCTCCTTTTCGAACATCTGTGCCGCCAGATCCTGGTTTCCGCTCAAAGCGTAAGCATCGGCGAGCGTGGGCTCCAGGTCCGGCAGGTTGGAATTGATTTCGTGCGCCCGTTGAAGATGCTCGAGCGATTTGCGAGGATTACCGGTCGCCAGGTAATAGGAACCGGAAACGAAATGAGCCTCTGCGCTGTCTGAGGCTGCCAGAGTGTTTTCCACCAGGTCGCCTGCCGGTTTCAACTGCCTTAGCTTGATGTAGGCAGAAGCAAGAGTACAGGCCAACTCAATGTCTCGCGGTTGAACCTGCTGGACTCGCTCCAGTTCTTCAATCCCTTCCTTGACTTGTCCGAGCTTCAAATCCGCGAGCCCCAGCAGATGACGCGCCGCCGTGTTTTCGGGCTGGGCGAGCAGGACCGCATCAAACTCGTTGCGGGCCTTCTCAAACTGTTGGGCTTGCAGGTACGTGAGCCCCAAATTGAAATGGACAACCGTCTGATGTGGGTCAACTGCGAGCGCTCGTTGGAACGAGCCGATTGCCAAGTCATATTGACCCAACTGTCCATAGACCAGCCCAAGATTTGAGAGCGCGTCGACCCGGCGCGGCGACAACTTTAATGCAGCCAAATAAGCATCCCGGGCGCCCGAGAGATCACCGCGTTGCTGCAAAGTAACGCCCCGAGCGTATTCGGTCTGGCCGGCCGCATCCGGCGCTTGCCCGCGCGCCGCCGGAACCATCACGTTGAAGAAAAGGGCTGCAATCGCGAGACATCGCAGCGAAAGATTCTGCCTGAACATATCAGCGTTAACGAGGAAGCGCAGCGCGCGCCCGTTCCAAATAGTCTCCCGCGACTTTATCTCCAGGGTCGAGCTTCAAGGCTTGCTCAAAGGATCGAATCGCCCCGGACAGGTCGCCCGCCCTTGCGAGTACCGCCCCCAAATTCGTCTGAATGCTCGCATCGTTCGGCTTCAGCCGTGCTGCTTCCTCCAAATGCGGCAGCGCGTCGGTATAGCGGTTCTGCATGAAGTAGACCAGGCCCAAGCCGTATTGTGCATCCGCATTGCGCGGCTTTTGCCTCAGCAGATTCTCTAACTCGGCCGCCGCCCCGCTCAGATCCTTTTTCGCGATCAAAGCTTTCGCCAGGTTCCAACGGGCGTTGAAGTGAGCCGGATCAATCCGTAGGGTCTCCCGCAGCTCGCGTATTCCGTCATCGACGCGACCGTCAGCAAGCAGACTCGCGCCAAGTCCGGAGCGAGCCGTCGCGCTCGCCGGGTCCACTTTTACCGCCTCCCCGAAATCGGATATTGCATTCATGTAGTCGCCTTGCATGGCTTCGAGGGCTCCGAGATTGCAATGCGCGACAAAGTCTCCAGGGTACTTATCGAGCCTGCGGCGCATTACTGCCTGCTGCAGGGCTATCCGGGGATCCTGCTGCCCTTCCTTCTTGGGCAGAACCTGCAACCAGACATGGCTCATTTCATCGTTACTCTGTGCGCCCGCTCGAACGCGCTTGGGAGGACTGTTCGGGTTGCGTGGATTAAGGCCTGAATTGTCAAACGTCATCCGCATCTCGATGATGGCGCCCTTCGGAAGCGAAACCGGCTCGCGGTAGGTATACACCGATTGCCAGTTGAAGTCCCAGTTGAGAATTTTAATCAGCCAGCGGCGCGTGCCATCCGGTAGCGTAGCCCAGGCTTCGATTTGTTTTCCAAGATAGTGTGCGTGAGGGTAGATAGCGAGCACATCTACGTCGACCGGCAATTTCAAAGAATCGCTGACGCTAAAGTCTCGCACTCCGGGCGGGATATCGAGAGCGCCATCGTGCTCGAGTTGGATCAGCATCGGGAAGCGCCGCGGCGGCTGATCCGAAAAGTAGAGCCCCAGCACAGGCTGAATCGTCTCTTCCCTGCCCGAGGGCAGCAAGTGGACGTTGAGAATCAAGTCAGTTTCGGGATCGAGCTGCCACGCCATCCCGGCGGGCTCGGGACGGGGAATCAAGCCAGGCTTCCAGAACAGGAAGTGCGAATCCGGATCGAACGAGTCCGAACGTGCCTCGGAAGCAACGTCCATTCCCGGAAAGCCCGGTTGCCCATCTTGGCCATCGCGACGCCGCAGAGAGCGCCTGCGGTCGATCCAGATATTCGCGTGATGCACCAGGCGCTTGTCGCCGGGCCGCAGTTCGATGGCGCGGATATATTTCGTGTCCTGTACATTGACCGCGAGAACGAAGCTCCGGAATATGTCGCTCCCGCCAGCCGGTACGCGATACGGCACCGGCACGGAGACGACCAAGTCCGGTGGACCCATCTGCCACCCCTCGGTGAATTGTGGTTTCGGGGGAAGGTCTGACGCTGCGCCTTCGGGTGTGCCCTCCTTTACCCACTCTTCAATCATGTTGATCTGCGCGGTCGTGAGGCGGCGTTCTCCAATGAAGTCGCCATAACCTTCCTCAGGCAGCCAGGGGGGCATATATCGCCGCTGTATGACGCTCACAATCTGTGCAGCATGCCGCAGGACGTCCTGGTAAGAGAGCAAAGAGAACGGCCCGGCCTCTCCGGGCCGGTGGCATGCCGAGCAATGCTCGAAGATCAGCGGTGCAATGTCCTTGTTGAAAGTGACGGTCTCGGCCGCGACCGGGGTCACAAACAGTGCCAGCACAAGCCAACTCGCAGGCAATATCGGATAGTGAACCGGCTTCAGCAGTTTGGTTCCCGTGGAAAAAGTATGGATTTCGCGGGTCGTGCCTGTCAAGGCTGCCCAGCGGTCACTGAGATATTCTTCTCTTTCATGAGAGGGGTCTTGGCTCGGTTTTTTGCCTTCCTTGTCGTCTGGCAGGTTTCGGCTTCGGAGCTTCCCTGCGAAAAGTGTCACCCGGAACAAAGCCACTTTCAACCCAACACTCCGATGGCACATGCCTTGAGCCATGCAACAGAATCGGAGATTTTAAGAAATCATCCTGATCTTCACTTCAGAAACGGCGAATACACCTACCAGATCAAGCGGGAAGCGAATCAAGTCACCTATTCGGTCCAGAACAAGGAGAAGGTCTTCTCCGTGCCGTTGCTCTGGGCCTTTGGACTCGGCTCTGCCGGACAGACGTTCGTTTAT
>DATBHS010000172.1:0-7007 GCA_036557345.1 Bryobacteraceae bacterium | reverse complement strand
CACACCCGACAGTCAATATGCGCTGGTGCTCGATGAGACATCGGGCGATATGGCCGTGATTCACATCCCTGCAATCCGTTCGACGCGCTCGAAATCGGCGGTTCTTCCTGCCTGGGCATCGGTCGCGACTTCGCTTTTCACCATCCTTCCGGTGGGAAACAGGCCTGTGCAGGCGGTTGTCGTTCCACGGCGGGCTTAAGACTGATCCGCTCTTAGCGGTCAGCTCTCAGCCATCAGCGAGCAGCACATCGAGTTTCCAGGTGCTGGCGTTGGCGAGGCGGATACGGCTTCGTCGAGCTCCGCTTGCCGACGCGCTCAGCTCTGTTGCGAAACAAAGCCAGTTTCAGCTCAGCAGCCTATTTTTCGTGCCCAAACAAGTGACATACGAGGCGGCAGAATCAGTACCGAAGTATCTTCCACCACGGCCTGCATCTGGGAAAGCGTTCGCGCCAGCTCATCGGAAGTAACAATGCCGGCATCGACAAGAGCGGGCCCCGCCTCCTCGACGCTCCACTTGAGGAAGAACCGATTCTGCCCGCGAATTATGGCCGGCTGATTGATCTCGAGGCTGGCATTCGTAAAGCCTGCTTTCAGAACCAGGTGGTACAAATCCTTGCCTAACGAGTAATTCAGACCGCGCACGGGTCCGAGTTGCCCAAAAAGATCGGCAAAAGCGTTCATCGCGCTGGAAGGAACGCTGGCCGCGGAAGCGAGGTCACCGTCTTCGGCGACCAGGATGCCCGCGGGCTTCAGAACGGCTTTCATCTCGCGCAGGCAGGCCGCCGGGTCGGACAAATGGAGCAGCAGGAACCGGCAGTAAACAAGGTCAAAGGAATTTCGTGGCAATCCCGTACTGTATGCACTGGCCTCGACGAACGTGGTGTTCGCCAGACTCTCGGTGGCACACAGTTCACGCGCCTCTTCGAGCTGGGCCCGGTCGATATCGACACCGGTGACACTTCCCGACGGTCCGACCATCTTGGCGAGCATTCGAGTTGTTGCGCCAACGCCGCAGCCGAAATCGGCAACCCGCATCCCCTTGGTCAGACCGGCCTGAAGCAAGACGCGCCGGCCGGCAGGGGAATAAATGTCGTGCAACACATGCAGTCGTCGAACCGCGGCGGTGCCGGTCGCGAGCACGTATGGATGAGGAGCAGCAAGAGTATTCAGAGACACGCAACTTCCTTTCATACTGAAATAAGCGGAAAAATTGGCCTCGTTCAGCTCCTCAAGTGCCGATCTTTACCGAAGCTTTACAATTCTTCTGTTCTTCTGCAATGCGCCCAGGCGGCCTGAACGATGGCTAGCGCGGCTATTCCAGCGGTTTCCGTTCGAAGAATCGTGGGACCAAGGCCACAGCGCACCCAACCCGCGCCGACAGCCTGCTCGCGTTCCTCATCGGTCCAGCCGCCTTCCGGCCCCACCAGCAAAGCAATAATGTCGGCCGAGGCGCGCGTTTGGGGCAAACATTCCAGAACGGGCGCTGCGCCCGCTTCATCCAGCAGGAGCTTAATGTTTGCAACACTTTGCAGCGTTTTTGCGAAACGAACTGGCGCTTCGATACGGGGCAAATGGGCCCGGCGGGACTGCTGGCTGGCCTCGAGCGCGATCCTCTCCCACCGAGCAAGGCGCTTAACCGCCGCCTGAGCCAATCCGCGCTCCGACCGGACGGCTTCGAACGGCTGTATCGCAAAGACACCCACTTCCGTCGCCTTTTCGATCAACCATTCCAGGCGGTCAAACTTGATGAGGGCGGCAAGGAGCGTGACTTGAACCGGCGCGGCGAATGCCTCCAATTTTTCGAGCAGGCGAAACGAGACATCCGATTTTCGCGCGCTTTCGATTTCGGCGAGGTAGACGTCGCGGTTGTCGGATATCTCATAGATCTGCCCCGGTTGGACGCGCAGCACGCGGACGAGGTGTTCGGCATCGGGTCCCTTTAGCTCAGCCAAGCCACGTCGGACTTCCGGAACAAAAAAACGGCGGCGAGCCATGCAGGTATTGTAGGGAACGAAAGCGGCCGGTCATCCGCGATACGGGCGTGCATGTTTAGCTGCTTACCCCGATCTCGCGCTTAAAATGATCGTTTATGCGAATTGCCGCCCTGTGCGCGTTTGTTCTTGCCATGCTCCCCACTCTGGCGCAGGCGGCAAAGGCTCCCTTCACATTCGACATGATGATGCGGCTGGCGCGCATCGATGACCCTCAGCTTTCCCCGGACGGCAAGAAAGTCGCATTTACGGTCCAGACCGTTGACATGCCGAATAACGCAAAGCCCACTCAGATCTACGTGGTGCCGGTGGAAGGCGGAACACCGCTGCGTCTAACGAACGACGGCACGCTAAATACGCAGCCGCGCTGGTCTCCCGACTCCAAGCGCATCTTCTTCGTTTCGAACCGCGCCAATGGCGAGCAGGTGTGGTCGATGAACGCTGACGGAACGGATGCGCGAGCTGTGACGAACGTGCCGACGGAAGCCGGCGGCGTGACCGTTTCCCCCGATGGCAAGCTCATTTTGTTTACGAGCGATGTGTATCCGGGATGCGAGGCATCGAATGCCGCTCCCGGGGTCGATTACGATTCCGGTTGCAACAAGACCCGGCTGGACCAGGATGCCGCGAGCAGGATGCACGCGCGGGTCTATACGGTGCTGCTATATCGCCACTGGACCGAATATAAAGGAACGCGCCGGAAGCACATCCTGATTCAATCTTCGGACCCTGGTGGAAGGCCGCGCGATCTTACGCCGGGGAACGTGAATACGCCTCCGTTCTCGCTCGGCGGACCGGAACAATACGTTTTCTCACCGGACAGCACGGAGATCACGTACGTCTCAAACACCGATTCCGATCTGTCCACGAGCACGAATTCCGACCTCTTTACGGTACCCGCGGCGGGCGGGCAAGCCAAGCGCATTACAAATAACCCAGGAGCCGATGAGGGGCCGCGTTATTCGCCGGATGGGAAATATCTCGCTTATCGCACGCAAATCCGTGCGGGTTACGAAAGCGATCAGTGGCGGCTGGCGATTCTCGATCTTCAGGCCGGCACAATGAATACACTGACGGACTCGCTCGACCGCTGGGTGGAATCCTACACCTGGTCTCCCGATTCCAAGCGCATTTTTTTCACAATCGACGACCGCGGCACTACGCCGCTGCTGATGATTCCGGCGGCCGGAGGCCCAATTCGCACGATCGCACACGGTCCAACCAGCATCGACTCTGTACAGTTCACGAGTGACGATAAGTCCATGATCTATGCCGAGCAGAGCGGATCAAAGCCGGTAGAGATCAACAAGGCGATGTCGACCGGAGGCGGCGGCATTCCGTTGACCCATCTGAACGACGCGGTGCTCAACAATTGCCAGCTCACGCCGCTCGAAAAAATCTCAGTGGATGGCTCGGACGGAGCGAAGATCGAAAGCTTTATCGTCAAGCCTCCCGGTTTCGACGGCTCGAGCAGATACCCGGCGCTCTTCATCGTTCATGGCGGGCCGGAGGGGGACTGGGGCGAGTCATGGAGTTATCGTTGGAACGCTCAGGTTCTCGCGGCGGCCGGATATGTGGTTGTAATGCCGAACCCACATGGATCCATCGGGTATGGGCAAAGCTTTACGGATGCCGTGAACGGTGATTGGGGCGGACGCCCCTACGACGACATCATGGCCACGGTGGAATATGTAGGCAATCTGCCTTATATCGACAAGGATCGCATGGTCGCCGCGGGAGCTTCTTACGGCGGTTATATGATCGATTGGATTCTCGGGCACACGGACCGATTCAAGGCGCTGGTCACGCACGCCGGCGTCTTCGACCTGCGGAGCGAAGCTTTAACGACTGAGGAACTTTGGTTTCCTAAGTGGGAGTTTCAAGGGATGCCGTGGGAGAATCCGGAGCTTTATCAGAAATGGTCTCCCAGCTCGTACATCAAAAATTTCAAGACGCCTACGCTGGTTACGCACGGAGAACTGGACTATCGCGTTCCGATCGGACAAGGGCAACAGCTATTCACAGCGCTGCAACAAATGAAAGTTCCATCCAAGCTCGTCCAGTTTCCGGACGAAGGTCACTGGATCCTCAAGCCGCAGAACAGCCAGTTCTGGTATTCGACGGTGCTTGACTGGCTGAGCCAATATACGAAGGTCCCGGGCGCTTACACGAAGATAGGCGAGTAAAGTCCGGATCGGGCGTATCCGACCCCTACAAAACACCGACCCTGTGTGGGGCGAAACATGCCTCGCCTTTCGCAGTTAATAGTTATCGCGCACGTCGGAGTGCCTGGCGATTGTACTTCGTGAGGACCGCCTGTAACTGGTCATGAGGAAGACCAATTACGGTGTGGTTATCGATCCCTGTCATCGTTTTCGCGGCAACCATGGCGTTGACTATAGCTTCTTCAGTAGCTTCGACGGTTGCCGAAAACAGCGGGCTGATCCGTTCGTTTGAAACCGTCTGAATTGTATTGGGCCCTGGCTCGTGATTGGCGCCCGAGTTTGCTGTTGAAAACGCAAGGAAGATGTCTCCGCTGCCGTTTCCGGACGTGGAACCGGTGCGAGCTAGCCCCATCGTGGCGCGCCGGGCTATCCGCTTCAATTGTGTGGGAATCAGAGGCGCATCGGTCGCGACCACAATAATGATGGATCCCACGTCTCCATGCTCCGCATTGTCCAATAGGCGCGAGTAGGGTATACCCTGGGAAATCTCTTTTCCAACCGGAACACCGGCGATCTGGAGTTGTAGGCGGCGTCCGCAGTTACATTGGACAAGCACGCCAACGGTGTAACCGCCTTCATCGCCTGAAAGAACCCGGGAAGCAGTTCCGATGCCGCCCTTAAACCCGTAGCAGATCATACCTGTACCGCCACCTACTGCACCTTCCGGAACCGGCCCGGAATGCGCTGTATCCAAGGCCTGTAACAGGTGCTCAGGCTTAACGTGAAAACCATCGATATCGTTCAGATACCCATCCCAGGTCTCCGCAACGACCGGAAGAGACCAGGGTTGTTTCATGCCTTTGTGCCGGATGGTCCATGCGATCATGGCGTCGCGAACGACACCGACACTGTGAGTGTTCGTGATTGCAACCGGAGTTTCGAGAAAGCCTGATTCCTCAACCCAAGTCGTTCCGGTCATTTCGCCGTTGCCGTTTTGGCTGAACCATCCGGCATAGACGGGTTCCGCATCTGTTTTGCCGCGCGGAAGGATGGTAGTGACGCCCGTGCGAATCGGCCCTTTGCCGACTTGAAGAGGACCGCTGCCCTCAATCAAGGTTGTGTGGCCGACTTCGACACCCCGAACATCCGTGATGGCATCGAGAGGGCCGGGCTTCCCATCGAAGGGGACGCCGAGATCACGTGCACGCTCCGGGTTTTGAGCAGCAGCAAGCGGCGCGAATACAAGAAACGAGATAAGAAGCGTATGAGCAGCTGTGGGAAGCGAATGAGCCATAAGAATACGAGTCTAGTGCAGAGCGGGTAAGTAAGCACGCGGCAGTCGAAACATTGTTATAGTAAGCGGAATCTCGGCTCCCCTAGCCGATCTACTGCAAATCTCGAAAGGAGATCGTGCTCATGCGCCGCGCCTCGAGTATGTTCGCTCTGCTGTTTGCCGCGTTTGCCTGCTTCGCTCAACCGGAGAAGCCTTTGCTGCTCCGGAACCCAAGCGTCAGCGGCACACAGATCGTCTTTAGCTATGCAGGCGACCTTTGGATTGTAAATCGCCAGGGTGGCATGCCACACGCCTCACATCAGCTCACCGACGAGCGCTTCAATGGCGGAGGAGACATCGCCGATTACATCGTCGACTATCTCAGGCGCCCGCTGTTGAGCTACTGGACGATGCGCGAAGGAGATGACATTAGGACGCCAATCGAAGGCATTTTCGGGCCGAAAGTGATGATTACGAATGAAATGGCCGGTTCCGGAGGTGAGGCAATGCCCTGGCTGTTCCGCAAGGCCGGCATCGGTACCCTCGTGGGCAAGCGTACCCGGGGCGGCCTGGTGGGCCATTACACCAACCCGCAGGATCTCATCGATGGCGGCTTCACCGGTACGCCAAACCTCGCTTTCTATACTCCGGAAAGCAAGTGGGAGATTGAAAACCACGGCGTCGATCCCGACGTGGATGTCGAGCTCGATCCGGCCCAGTGGCGTCAGGGACACGACACGCAGCTTGAAAAGGCTGTCCAGGTGGTTCTCGAACAGCTTCAAAAGAATCCGCCTCCCGTTCGGAAGCACCCCGGTTATCCCAATTGTTACGTTTCGACCAGTGTCGTTGCTAGATCCAAATAAGAAAGGTGATGGCACTCGTCAGACACGCAACGAAGCAGGATATTCCGAGCATTACCAAGATTTACGCCCATCACGTCCGGCACGGCGCTGCCACATTTGAGATCGATCCTCCCGAATGCGACGAAATGGATCGACGCCGGGTCGCGATCCAGTCCCAAGAACTTCCTTATCTCGTCATCGAATCTGACGGACTGATCGCCGGATATGCATACGCCGGCCCGTACCGGCCGCGGCCAGCGTATCGCTTTGCATTGGAGGATTCGATCTACATTCATCCCGATTTTCTAAGGCGGGGCCTTGGACAGCTTCTGCTCGGCAAACTGATCGAGATCTGCCACAAGAAGGGCTACCGCCAAATAATCGCCATAATCGGTGATAGCGGCAATACTGCTTCGATTCGCCTCCATGCGGAATTCGGGTTTCGCACAGTCGGTGCTTTGGAACGAGTCGGGCGTAAATTCGGCAGATGGTTCGACACGGTCTTAATGCAGCGGGAATTGAATACCGATGACCGGTTACAGGAGTTGAAGAGAATTTTGGAATCTGTCGAAAATCGCACCGCGGCTCTACAGCGGTTTGCTGATTTTCTTCGCCGAACCGAAGATTATCGGTGGGTCGGCCTTTACGACGTCGACAACGGTGCCGGCGAAGTTCGAAACGTCGTCTTCAGTGGCCCTGGCGCGCCGGCCCATCCGACCTTTGCCATTGATAAAGG
>DATBHS010000171.1:0-4629 GCA_036557345.1 Bryobacteraceae bacterium | reverse complement strand
GAAATCGCCGTCCCCGCCTTGCGTGTATCCACCCCAGTTGCAGCACCGGATTTTGTCTCCGATTCTCCACAACTCGTCGGGCTTCGTTACAGGCAGCGACCTCAGCATTACCTGATGCACGAGGGTAAAGATCGCGGTCGTAGCCCCGATCCCCAGTGCGAGTGTGATCACCGCCGTGGTTGTGACTCCTGGCGCCTTCTGTAGTTGTCCCAGCGCCTCTCGCAAATCGGTCATCGCTTCTCCGTGTTCCGTATATACGAATTAGCCAACGGGAAGTTAGCAAACCCGCTGTCGGAATTGAAACTGGCTCAGGACACAACAAACGCTCGGCCTTTTATCCCGGCTCCCGTCTCTTGCAATACTGGTCAAAATCCGTTTGGTTACCGGAAATCGTTCTGTGCGGCCAACCGAAAAGCTGGGGCTGGTATTGCTCGGAACTGTGGGGGAGGTAACGAGAGTGAGTCAGGTCTTTCGTGCCCGTGGCGACCCGCGTTTCTGCGCGCGGGCGGGTTGAGGTGGTTTCGAGCGCCGCGACGCTGCATCGTTCATGTCAATCAAACGGAACGCCTCGCGGATCAATGCGCCTAATTGCTCGTCATCTACTTTGGAAAGCTCCACGCCAACCCAACCCCTGACGCCAACGTAGGGCGGCCGGAAGTAGGTTTCGGGCGCCTCCTCAATCAGCGCAGCCTGCGCGCCGGTAGTGGCCGGCAGCCATACAGCGACGTGGCCATCGGCATGGTGGTTATTCGCGAACATGGCGAACACCCGCTTGGGGGTAAAAAACGTTGGCTCGCCGTGCGACACCTTTTCGATAGTCCCCGGAATCGACGTGCAAATGCGCTGAAGGCGAGCCAGTTGTGCCCCGTTATCTAGCTTCGGCGCTGGTCCAACTTTTGTCCGGGCAATCTCTTTAGCCATCCGATTATTTTCACGTTTTTCGGTCATTCTCCTCGCTAATGCGTCCGCGCAGAAACGACGTCTTCGTATACCTTCATCACGTCGCGTAAATCTGAGAGATCCTGAGGCCTGCAGTTCATCAATGGAGGCCGTACAGGTCCGGCAGATTTGCCGAGGATCTCCATCGCTGCCTTCATGACCGCAACTTCGTAACCCTTCGCGCGCTCGCGCAGCGTGTAGAGTGGATGAACGTAACGCTCCATTAATTGATTCAGACGCTCGAAATTCCGCGCAAGCCCAGCCTCGGCAAGGTCAAGTGAAAGTTGTGGCGCGATGTTTGAAATGCTCGATGTATACGCCTGGACACCGACAGCGAAGTATCCAGGGGCAGAATCGTCACCAACGCCGCCGAACCACGCAAGCCGGTCGCCATTGTAATTCATGATCCGCTGCAGCCGGCGCATGTCGCCCTGCCCGTCTTTCCACGCAACCAGCGTAGGAATAAGATCAGACAATCGCGCCACCATCTCGGGTGTAAAGACCGCCCAATCACGGCTGTAGATCATCAGAGGTAATGACGTGGCGTCTGCAATGCTTTTGTAATAAGCAAAAAGGCCTGCTTCCGGACTGAGCACATAGTACGGAGGCAGAACCAGGATGGAATCGGCCCCCGCGCGCTCGGCGCGGCGCGCGATATCGGCTCCTAACCCAGCATTGAATCCGGTACCGGCAACCACTGGCATCCGCCGGTCTACCGCCGCCACGGTCGTGCGGACCACGGCTTCGATTTCCTCCGGCGTCAACGAATAAAGCTCGCCTGTTCCACCTGCCGCAACAAGTGCGCAGAACGGGTAAGAGGCCATCTCACCGATATTCCGCGCAAGTGCATCGTGATCGAGTGAGAGATCAGGCTGGAATGGTGTGATGGGGAATCCGAATACGCCCCTCAGGCTTGCAGCGAACTGGCGGTATGACACAGGGACCAGTATAGGATTGCGAGCGCAGCTCTCGTACCTACCATCGCGGAAGCAGCCGCTTCCAGTTAGGATCAACATGCTTGCGCATCTCGGCCGCGTCGTCGCGCTTTCGAAAAGGAACTTTTGCGTATCGTTCCTCGCCGCGGGCAACCTGATCGTAGTCAAGCTCCACGCCGAGTCCGGGCCGGTCGGGAATGGCGACACAACCCTCCACGAACGGGATGCGTCCCCCGGCCACGACTTCGTCTCGTTCCGTCTGCCAAGGGTAATGCGTATCGCAAGCGAAAGTAAGATTTGGACACGCCGCGGCAACGTGCGTCATTGCCATCAAGCTGACGCCGAGGTGACTGTTGGAATGCATCGAAAGTCCCATATTCAATACGGAGCAGAGATGGGAGAGCAGTTGCACCTGCCGCAGACCTCCCCAATAGTGTGGATCACAGAGCACGATCTGAACGGCGTCAAGATCTCTTGCGCGGGGCACGTCCGGAAAGGACGTCACGGCCACGTTGCTGGCCAATGAGGTTGGGTTGCCGGAATCCAGCAGCCGTTTACGGACCGCGCTCATGCCATCCAAACCGGCACAAGGATCCTCCAGGTATCCTCCTCCTGAGAGCTCTTGCTTTAGCGATTTGCCGACATGCACGGAAGTGTCGATTGACCACGCGCAATTTGGATCAATGCGCAATGGAAAATCGGCTCCAAACTCGTGACGCAGCGCTCGTATGGATTCAATTTCAATCTCCGGATCCAGCACGCCACCCTTTAACTTGATCTCTTTGAAGCCGTACTGATTCACCATTTGGCGGCACTCGCGAACCAGAGCTTCCGGGCTCAGGACTTCACCATACTCGTCCGGATATTCGCTGCCACCGCCGCCGGCATGCTTATAGAACAGATATGCCGAGAATGGCACCGCGTTGCGTACTCTGCCGCCAAGAACGTCGCAAACCGGCTGGCCGACAGCCTTTCCGATGATGTCGAGACAGGCCATCTCGATGGCCGCGAAAGTACGCGCATTCTGGTCTAGCGGATTCTCTCCAGGCACAAGCCATGTTTGAGAGTGGTCTCCAGGAACCGTAGTGTCACCTCGGCCTGCATTGATTCCCGAATTCATTCCTTCCCACAGCTCTGCCATTCGAAACGGGTCCATGGCCAACACCCGTTCGCGGACGGCCTCCAGTGCGGTGCGGGAAGTTTCGCCGCCATACGTTTCGCTCACTCCTTTTATGCCGTCGTCCGTCTCGAGTTCCACAATGGTGCGAAGCGCCCAGGGCGCATGTAAACCATAGGAGCTGCGGAGCGGCGGATCCGCTATCGCAATCGAGTGCAGCTTGATTTCGGAGATCTTCATGAGGTTCAACTAGCATAATCGGTGGGTCTATACGAACAGAATGAAGCGTCGTACGTTTACAAAGTTTGCAGCCGCTCCCTTTGCCTTCATTGAAGTACCTGGCACAAGCGAGGCGCGGACCTCGGCGGCAGGGGAGCGCCCGGGAAAGATCAAGCTGGGGAATCAGCATTTGTCGGACGACGCGAATTTGAAAGTACTCGCCGCCCTTGGTGTAAATCACATTTGTAGTGCTGAGCCGTCTCGAAAATTCGACGAGAACTGGTCAGTGGAAGGCCTGACCAAGCTTCGAGAGCGAGTAGAGTCATACGGAATTACTCTTGAAGCAGTTCCACTACCCCTCAGTTCCTCTTACATCACTAAAGCGGAGAATCCGAACATCATTTTGGGTAAAAGCCCCGAGCGTGATCGGGAGATCGATAACATCTGCTCAATGATCAGGAATTGCGGGAAGGCGGGCATCCCGATGGTGAAATACAATCTCACGATTCTGGGAGTCGTGCGAACAGCGCCAACACCAGGGCGGGGAGGGTGTAAGTACAGTACCTTCCGATACCGCGAGGCAAAACAGGATCCGCCGCTAACTGAAGCGGGCCCGGTAAGCTCAGACGAGATGTGGGAACGCATCACCTACTTCCTGGAACGTGTCGTACCGGTTGCCGAGGAGGCAAAGGTGCGTATCGCGTGTCATCCACATGACCCGGGCATGCCCAAGCGAGAAGGTTTCCGGGGCGTTCCTACGGTGTTAGGCAGCGTGGCAGGTTTAAAACGCTTCATTGACATTCATGCGAGCCCCTATCACGGGCTTAATTTTTGCCAGGGAACCGTGAGCGAAATGCTACGCGATCCGAACGTGGAAATTCATGATGTGATTCGCTATTTCGGCGTACGCAAGAAAATCTTCAACGTCCACTTTCGTAACATCCGCGGCGGATTTCTGGACTTTGAAGAAACCTTTCCAGATGCCGGTGATGTGGACATGCTGGCCGCTTTGCGAACGTATCAGGAAGTCGGCTATGACGGCATGCTGATGCCCGATCACGTGCCCGTTATCGAAGGCGATGCGGGAGGCCGTCAGGCCTTTGCTTTTGCTTTTGGATACATTCGTGGCTTGCTGCAAGCGGTGCAAGTTTGATGTTGGCCCCGTACTTTATGCAGGAGCGCCGAAAATGGCTGATTGTCATCCTGCTGGCGCTTGGGATGGTCATCGCTTACGTCGATCGTGCCAACTTGTCTGCAGTTCTGGCTTTGAAAGGGCTACAAGGCTGGGTCCCTTTGGATGACAGCGGTCGGGGGCTTCTGAACTCTACCTTCTTCTGGTCATATGCGCTGCTCCAGATTCCAGCCGGTTGGATCGTTGATCGGTATGGCCCGAAGAGGCCCTATGCCATCGGATTTTTG
>DATBHS010000170.1:0-6243 GCA_036557345.1 Bryobacteraceae bacterium | reverse complement strand
GAATCGAAGCTCTTCTGCCAGCCGGATCGAAACCTTGTGACGATTTCGTTCTTGCGGCGGACAATCGCCGGAAGATCGATGCCGGTGTTCTGCGCTCGAACGCCCCAACGTGCCGCGTTTTTCGCGTAATGGGCTACCTGCGCGCTCGCAACCATGGCTTTTGTCGGAGTGCACCCGGTATTGATGCACGTGCCGCCGAGATTGCCCGACTCAATCAGCGCAACGTGCTCGCCGCGTTCCGCCAGTTGGCGCACCAACGGATTGCCACCTTGGCCAGAGCCGATCACAATGGCATCGTACTTGCGAATTCCGTTTCCCATGCAGACCCCTTCAAGTATTCAGGACTCAACGTTAGCGTATCGTGGCAAGTCATCGACTGAACCTATCGTGGCTTTAAGATACGAGTGAACGCTCACTCTCCTTATGGGGCTGAAAGAATACGCGCGTAAAAGAAACTTCGAGAAGACTCCGGAGCCGCCGGCGGAAAAGCCCAAGACCCGGAAGAGCGGCGGCGGATTCTTCTGCGTCCAACGCCACGACGCAACCCGTCTGCACTACGATTTTCGCCTGGAGGTTGACGGTGTTCTGGTCAGTTGGGCCGTGCCAAAGGGTCCCAGCCTGGATCCCGCACGCAAAGCTCTGGCGATGAAAGTGGAGGATCATCCGCTCGATTACGGAACATTCGAAGGCAATATCCCGAAAGGGAATTACGGAGCCGGCAGCGTCATGCTCTGGGACAAAGGCACGTACGAGGTACTCGAAGGACTCCCGGCGCAACAGCAGTTGGACCGCGGCGATTTCAAGTTTACCCTCCAGGGCACCAAGCTGAACGGCGCGTTTGCCATCGTTCGCATGAAGCGCGCGGGTAACGGCAACGAATGGCTCTTGATCAAAAAGAAGGACGAATTCGTTGTTCCGGGCTATGACATCGATCAGTTTGCCTGGAGCGTGGCAACGCGCCGCACACAGGATGAAATCGCTGAAGAGATTGAACCGTTACAGATCGGCGATCTGAAAGGCGCGCGTAAAGCAGCGGTCCCAGCAAGCCTGGATGCCATGCTGGCAACCGCCGTCACGAAGCCGCCGTCCGGTTCTAATTGGCTCTATGAAATCAAATGGGACGGCATTCGCGCGCTCTGCCTGATTAAGAACGGCTCGCTTCAGATCCACTCCCGTCGTGGCAATCGCTGTGAAAAGCAGTATCCGGAATTCGAGTCGCTTCCCGAGCACGTCAACGCTAAAACGGCTTGGCTGGACGGCGAAATTTGCGTTCTCGACGAAGACGGGCGCGCCCGCTTCGAACTCATCCAGCCGCGCATCTCGGCAAACCTTAACGCGGTTCCGCGGTTGGCGGAAACCACACCCGCTACTTTTTTCCTGTTCGATCTCCTTTATCTCGATGGCTACGACCTACGCGGCGTCCCCCTCGAAGAGCGCAAGCGCCTTCTGAACAGCATTGTCAGCCCCAGCGAACAGATCCGTATTTCGGATGCATTCGACACAGGCGGCGAGCAGATGTTCGAAGCGGCGCAAAAAATGGAGCTTGAAGGCATTCTCGCCAAAGATCGGCGCAGTAGCTATGAATCCGGCCGGTCCACTCGTTGGCTCAAGGTGAAGGTACAGAACGAACAGGAATTCGTCATCGCGGGCTTTACCAAAGGCGAGCGCGACTATTTCGGAGCGCTCATCCTTGCTGTCAATGAAAACGGCGCTTTCCGGCATGTGGGCCAGGTTGGCACCGGATTCGACCACAAGCTAATGAAGGCGATCTACGAAAAGCTCCAGCCGCTGATCACAAAGAGCAACCCGCTAGTAAACAAGCCTCGCATCAAGGACGCCACATGGGTACGCCCGGAACTGGTTTGTGAAATACGCTTCCTTGAATCGACAAAGGACGGGATGCTGCGTGCACCGGTTTTTGTGGGCCTTCGTGATGACAAGAGCGCCCGCGAAGCCGTCCGCGAGGAACCCGTCGAACCGCCCGAAGCTCTTCCCGAACCCCAGCCCGAGCAACTCGATCTCAGGGGCCGCGAAGCCACCGTCGAAATCGACGGGCACCGGCTGAAGTTCACCAACCTCGACAAAGTTTTCTTTCCAAAGGACGGCTGGAAAAAGCGCGACCTGCTCGCGTTTTACGAACGCGTTTCACCCTGGCTGCTGCCCCATTTGAAGGACCGGCCTCTGTCGCTGAAGCGGTATCCGAACGGCATCGCAGAAGAATACTTCTTCCAAAAGAACGCCCCCAGTCACTTCCCGGACTGGCTCCGGCTTGAGCCAATTACCGAGCATCATCCTCCGAAGGTGAACCGTTACCCGATCGCAAATGACCGTGCCAGTCTTCTCTACCTTGCGAATCTCGGCTGCATCGATCAGAATCCGTGGATGAGCCGCGCCGGAACGCTCGAGCATCCCGACTGGATGCTGCTCGACCTTGACCCCGTCGCAACCGATTTCGATCACATTATAGAAGCGATGCTCCTGGTTCGCGAGGTTCTCTCCGACCTCGGTCTCAAGGGCTATCCCAAAACGACAGGCGGGGACGGAATGCACATTTACGTTCCGTTGGAGCCAGTTTATACCTACGAACAGGTTCGAAGCTTTGCGGAAATCGTTTCACATCTCGCACTCGATCGCGAGCCGAACCTTTTCACGACTCCGCGCAGCGTTGGAAAGCGCAAGAAAGGCCGTGTCTACTTCGATTACCTGCAAATCGGAACCGGCAAGACAATTGCTGCGCCCTATGTCGTTCGCGCGCACGATGGTGCGCCCGTCGCCACGCCGCTGGACTGGAAAGAAGTCAAACGAGGGCTCCGGCCTCACGATTTCCGGATCGACAACACGATTGAACGATTTCGGCGCGTAGGCGACCTGTTCGCCCCGGTACTCGAAGGCGGTCAAAAGCTCGAAACTGCTCTCAAGCGTGTCAAATCCTGACCATCACGCAGCGCCATTCGCCATTTGCCAACAGCTTCGCCGACGGAAAGTTCGTCTTGAACGCGGCCGCTTCCGACTCGAGAAACCCTGTCAGAATGAGCCATCCGTCTTTTCGTGTAATGCGAGCTAACTCATCGAGTATCGAAACCAGAACATCGGCATTCATGTTCGCAACTGTCACATCCGCACAGCCGCCGCTCAAGCAATCTGCCGAACCAGCCACCAGCACCGGTCGCAACGCATTCAGCTCGAAGTTCTCCTTCGCAGCAGCAAGGCCGGCCTCGTCGATATCCACCGCGATTGCCGATTCCGCGCCGAGCCGGAGCGCTGCGATCGCCAAGATTCCGGATCCCGTGCCGACATCCACTACCCTGGTTCCCGTAGTGACACGCTCCTCGAGCGCGATCAGCGCCAGCTGCGAACACGCGTGCTCACCCGTGCCGCAGGCCAGGCCCGGATTATGAATCACACGCAGGCGTCCGGGCGGCGTCGATTCGTCATTCCAGGGCGGCGCGAGAAAGATCCGATCTCCGGTTTCGCGCGCCGGCCAAGCGAGCCGCGTCTTCTGAAGCCAGTCGATTTCTTCTTCGTGCTGCCACGTCGGAGAGTAACGGGCGAAGCGCGCGAGCAGCGCGAAGCGGTCATCGTGCCCTTCGAAGCTGGCAATCAGAACGATATGTTCACCATCTTCTGTTTCGTGAATTCCGGCGGTACGGGCTTCCCACAACTCGGCCGAGATTCCATCTACCTCAAGCGCCGAGCAGATGAGGCAAAGGGAGTACATCTAAGCCGGTTTTTGCCGCGATGCCTTGTACTCCGCGCGCACGTTCCGGATCTGCATGGCATGATTTTCCGCGTGCTCGGCAAACAGGCGCACGAGGTCAAGCAGGTTCATTTTCCCGCGCCTGGTGTGAGTCGCGGTTCGTGCAAACGTCTCTTCCGGCAAGTCTTTCAGGAGAGCATAATTATCCGCCCGGAGGTGCCGCATCGTGTCCAGCGCTTGCGATGGTTTTCGCTTATCGTAGTCGGTCCTCTCGGCCCAGGCATTCTGATCGTACGGTATCAGCGTCGGATTCTCTTCCGAAATGACGCTGCGTAAGCGTGCGACCGTCACCGCCTCCGAGTCCGCCAGGTGAGCAACAATCTGGCGCACGCTCCACTTATTCGGCGCAGGTTTGAAATCGAGTTCTGGCCCCGCGGCGCCGGTGATCGCCACTGCAACCAGCTCTGCGCCCCGGCGGTATCGCTCCAGCAGCTCTGCTATCTCGCTCATAGAAACTTCCATCATCTCGCACAATGAAAGCAGTGCAGCCGCTGCCGATCGATCCGTTCATGCCTGAAATCGTCCGATCCGTCGAGCGGAACCCGATCACTCTTCTGCAGGCCGAACCAGGCGCCGGCAAGACCACCCGAGTGCCTCCCGCGCTTCTCAGTGCCGGATTTTCGGAGATCTATGTCCTCGAACCGAGGCGCCTGGCTGCCCGTATGGCTGCCCGCCGTGTTGCCGAAGAGATGGGCGAGCGTTTGGGAGAGACGGTTGGCTACCAGGTTCGTTTCGAAGAAGTCAGCAGCCGCCGCACACGCTTGTCTTATGTCACAGAAGGGATCCTGACCAGGAGGTTGCTGACAGATCGTTTGCTTCACCGCGCCCGGGTTGTCGTGCTCGATGAGTTTCACGAGCGCCATTTGGAGGCCGATCTGGCGCTGGCCCTGCTTCGAAGAGTCCAGGACTTGCGGCGCGATCTTCATCTGCTGATCATGTCGGCAACCCTATCCGGCGACGAGCTTGTGGCGAAACTCGACAATCCGACCCTGATTCGCGCTCCGGGCCGGCTGTTTCCGGTAGACGTTCGCTATACGCCGCATTCGGCCGCGCCGCTGGAAGAGCAGGTCGCCGCAGCGACCGCGATTGCGTCACGGGAAACGGAAGGGCACATCCTGATCTTCCTTCCAGGGGCTGCCGAAATTCGAAAGGCCATCCGCGTGTGCGAACCGTTAGCTCGCCGGATCGGCGCCCATGTGCTCCTTCTGCACGGCGATTTGACTCCGGAGCAGCAGGACGCAGTGGTTTCCCCGAGTGCTACACGAAAAATTATCTGCTCGACAAATGTGGCCGAGAGTTCGATTACCATCGATGGCGTCCAGGCGGTCATTGACAGCGGCCTGGCTCGCGTGATGAGCCATTCGCCATGGAGCGGACTTGCGCGGCTTCAAATCCAGAAGATTAGCAAGGCCTCCGCAGTGCAGCGCTCCGGACGCGCCGGCCGGACCGGTCCGGGCATTGGGATCCGGCTCTACAGCGAGGCCGATTTCGTCAGGAGAGCAGAGTCCATCCCTCCTGCGATTACTCGCGAGGACCTCACAAGCCTGCTGCTGCAACTTGCTTCGATGGCATTGCACTGGGACGAACTCAGATGGATGGATGAGCCCGCGCCCGAAATGCGCACTCATGCTCAGGATCTGCTGCTCCGGCTTGGCGCCCTCGACACCTCCGGAGATATTACGCCACTGGGTCAACGTATGGCGACGCTCCCGGTTCATCCTCGATTGGCTCGCTTTCTTCTTCAAGCCGGAGAGTTGGGCGCGAGCCGCGCTGCGTGTGACGTGGCAGCCCGGATTTCCGAGGACAGGGTTCGAACCGATGACCAAGCTCGCGGCAACTTCGGCGGCGATATCGAAGCGATCCTCGCCGCCGCTCCCTCCTATCGCGCGCGCCGTCTTCGGGAACAATTATTCGACGCGCTAGCCTTTTCTGCCCCATCACATGCAGATCCGGATGCTCTGGAGAAGGCGTTCCTGTCCGCTTATCCGGATCGCGTTGCGCGCAGGCGAGGTGATACGCTTCTCCTTTCCAACGGCGCGTCCGCGCAGCTTGACGGCGAGAGCCACGTTCACTCCGAATTTCTGGTGGCCATCGAGGTGGACGATCGCAGCGATCGAACCACGCCGCTCATTCGAGTCGCAAGTCCGATTGAGGCCGATTGGTTGCTCGACCTGTTTCCGAATCGCATTGTCACCCGCGAAGAGGTCGCCTGGAACCGTGAGGCGGAACGGGTCGAACAGGTAAACTCGATCCTCTACGACAAGCTCGTTCTTGATGAATCGCGCGGGGAAGCGCCCGACCCCAATGCAGCGGCTGACCTGCTCGTTGAAAAGGCGCTTGCAGACGGTATAGAACGTTTTGTCGATCGCGAGGAATTAGACCGCTTCCTTCGCCGCGTCCGCTTTGCCTCCCAACACTCTGCGATTGTGATTCCAAACGATCTTCTCGCCGCGGCCGTACGTCGGCTCGCTGAAGGGCGCAGCAGT
>DATBHS010000169.1:0-5325 GCA_036557345.1 Bryobacteraceae bacterium | reverse complement strand
TCTCGATAATGCTCCGGAACCGGAACAGGCTGCGCTGACGCTAGTTGCGCCACAAGCTTCTTTGGATATGGAAATTCTTGACCGAAATTATCGCCAGGGTAGAACCAGGCCCGCACTGCCTTCGGAACGCCAGCAGGTGTTTCCCAGAAAGCAAATTGCGTTTTGCCGTCCGGCTGCAAACGGTAATTCGGGATCGCGAGAATGGTCTCTTCCAGGTGGCGCTGATCCTTATCGTAGATCTGCACGATGTGCCGGTCGGATGCAGAGTCCATCAATTTCCACACGTAGGTACCGGGATCGAGAACCTTGCTGCCCGCAATGATCGGTTGGTTAACGGTAACGATGGTCATTTTGTTCCACTGGTCCGCGTGAGCTGTGGGAACAAAAGACGTGGCAACCAAGCCCGCTCCCGTCAGTGCCAGCGCACCAATCATAAATGACCGAAAACTCAAGCTCATTTCTTAGTTCCTCCAAACCAAACTAGTGATCGCGTCTCTCCTGCTGCGCGACTTTGGCGGGCTGATTGCGTGTCTTCAACCTCGCCTTTCTAGACTCTTATATGCATCTCGCATGCCAGCCTAGGCTGCGTCATGCGTCAACAGTTTAACGACGTATCAGCGTTTTTCCGGGATGCAAAAACTGCTCAAGCCCGTTAAAATGCGAGTCCGGTATCTCACAGATAAGCTTTCGCTTATCTGTTTGGTTAGAGTATCGATATGGCCCAACAGGCGGAGCCGCCCGTCACGCTCGCCATCGATGTAGGAGGTACCGGAATTAAGGTCCTTCTCCTGAATGCGGCAGGGAAGCCGATCTCGGAACGCCAGCGAGCTGACACGCCGCAACCGGCGACGCCCGAGGCGGTCTTGCAAGTTCTCGATCGTCTGGTAGGCGGTTTAGGCAGCTTTGATCGCGTTTCTATGGGCTTTCCCGGCGTGGTGAAACGCGGTGCTACGCTCACCGCGCATAATCTGGACCCGCAGTGGGTTGGCTTCGAATTGCAGAAGGTTTTATCTCGCCGGTTGAAGAAGCCCGTGCGTGTTGCCAATGATTCCGCCGTCCAGGGATTCGCCGCGATAAACGGCAAAGGCGTCGAGCTGGTCATCACACTCGGCACCGGATTCGGATCCTCGCTCTTTACCGACGGTCACCTTGTTCCGGGACTGGAGTTGGCCCACCACCCCTGGCGAAAACGAACCTATGAGGACTATCTCGGCAAACGGGGACTCGAAAAATACGGACGCAAGCGTTGGAACAGGTATCTCGAGAAGGCCATCGCGCAACTCGAAGCGCTCTTTAACTACGACCATCTTTATATTGGCGGCGGAAATGCGATGAAAATCGACTTCGCGCTTCCCCGGCACGTAACCCGCGTTCCGAACGAAGACGGTCTCCTGGGCGGAGTGGCGCTCTGGCGGTAGGCGAGGCCTTCCTCGCCCGGCATTTTCACCTGACCAAATACGGCCACTTTGTAACGAGGTGGTAATGATAGCGGTACATGAATATACCCACGACGATCGCGACAGTTACAATGGCGATCCCTATGGCCAGCAGTACCTTACCCCACGGGAACCTCTTACCTTCACGCTTGAGAACGAGTAAGTAACTGACAAATAGGCCGACAAAGAACAACAACACCATCGGAACAGCAAAGAGCATCATGTTGAAGATGTCGGGTGTTGGCGTCACGATCGCGGCAATGATGGTAATCGCGAGAATGGCATAGCGGCTGTGCCGGATCAGGAACCGCGGAGAGGCCAGACGGAGCAGGGTAAGAAAGAAGATGAGGACCGGCATCTCGAAGACCAGTCCGACTCCGAGCGTCACGTTAACAAACAAGTCAAAATATTCGTTGATCGAGACAACCGGAGTAACATGGATGTCGCGCCCGATACCGAGTAGGAACTGTAACCCGTATCGGAAAGCCACAAAGTAGGCGAAACAGCCTCCTGTGATGAACAGGCCTGCTGTACAGAGGATGAACGGCGCCGCCCATTTCTTTTCGCGCTTATAGAGGCCCGGAGAGATGAATGCCCAGACCTGATACACGATCCACGGCGACGCAACGAAAATAGAAACCAGTAGAGGCAGCTTCAGGTAAATAACGTTGAACTGCTCCATGGGCGTGATCTGCGCGAGGTTTGGCGGATTAATGCCCAGATTCTTCAGAGCGTCTACGGCAGGAGCGGAAACGACCTCCCATAAGTCCTTGCAGAAACCAATTGACAATACGAACGCAACAGCCAGGCCGAGAATGGCCCGAAGGAGGCGGGAACGAAGCTCTTCGAGATGCTCCATGAAAGACATGCGCAGCATGCCCTTCTCTTCTTCATCCCCTTCGTCGTCCTCATCGTTGTCGTTAGGAGGTGGAGGCGGTGGCAGCTTCGGGGGAGCCTCCGCGGCCGGGTATGAAGACACCTGCCCTACGCTGTTGTTGTCAATGTGGTCCGGCGTTGCTGTGCCCAGCTCCGGAGTGCCGGGCTCGTTCGTTTCGTCTAGCATCCTTCAACGCGAGCTAGCCGCGACGATCCTCTTCAACGGCAACCGGTACCGGCTCGACCGGCTGAACGCCATTCGATCGCGGTACTGTTCCTGCAATCTGCGCTTGCTCGGGGGCGGACTGAGTGGGCTCGGCTGATTCCTGAGTATGAACGGTCTCCTGAGTATCTGAAGAGACGTCAGATGTATAGCCGTTGTCCGAGCCGCTGTGACCATATTCGTCGTAAGGGTATGGGTAGGGTCTCGATGAGTAATCGGTGACGCTGTTCTCCGATGCCGAATTCACCCGGGTTTCTCTCTCCAACTCACGCATATGAGTTTCGAATGTGCTTTTCAACTCGTTTTTTGCCCGGCGAAACTCGCTCAGTCCCTTGCCCAGCATGCGTCCGAGCTCGGGAAGCTTCTTAGGACCAAACAATAGGAGTGCCAGGATAAAGATCAAAAACATCTCTGGCATGCCTAGCGGACCCATTCCGTCTCCTTGAATATCGTTTGACGCCTTTATGATAGCCCAGCAGTGAGCGATGTAACGGAACCGCGCGCGGGCGCCCTCGGGGCCAAGCGGATGTCGCCTACAGTATCTTCTTCCCCATCGCCGACATGACCAGCTCGACGGCCAGCAAGGCCGTCCGATTTGCCTCATCCAGCACGGGATTCACCTCTACAACCTCCATCGACACCATTCGCGAACAGTCGCAGATAGTCTCCATCGCGAGATGTGCCTCGCGATAGGTCATGCCTCCACGAACCGGCGTGCCCACTCCCGGCGCTTCGTCCGGATCCACGGCGTCCATATCGAGAGAAAGATGAAACCCGGCGGTGCCTTCGCAGGCTCTGGCCATGGCTTCTTCCATCACATTCCGCAAGCCCCGCTCGTCGATGTCGCGCATCGTGAAAGCCGTCACGCCCGAACCTCGCACCACCTCGCGCTCTCGCTGGTCGACATCGCGAATTCCGACTAGCACGACATTGCGCCCCTTCACCTTGGGTGCGTACCCGAAGATATGCGTCAGTTCGTGCGGTCCACGGCCTATACAGCAGGCCAGAGGCATGCCATGCACATTCCCGCTCGGGCTCGAATCCGGGGTGTTCATGTCTGCATGGGCATCAATCCAGATGAGGCCAAGGTTCTCCTGCTTTTGCCGCAAGTGATGCGAGACGCCGGAGACCGTGCCGGCCGCAACGGAATGGTCCCCGCCAAGCACGAGCGGGAATTTGCCAGCGGCCAAGATACTCTCCACCTTGCTCGCCAGCGCTTCGCACGTCCTGGCGATCTCCGGCAGATACTTGGCGTTGTCCCTGCCGGTCGGCGTGCTCTCTTGCTGTGAAACCGTGACGTTGCCCAGGTCCGCGACTTCGTAGCCCAGCGATTCGAGCTTCGTATTCAACCCGGCCAGGCGCACCGCCGAGGGACCCATATCGACGCCACGCCGGCCCGCTCCCAAATCGAGCGGAGCCCCCAGGATCGCGATCTGCGAGTAGCGCATGCCGTCAGGGCCGTGTGCGATACAGCATGCGCGGATACGGAATCGTTTCCCGCACATGCTCCAATCCGCACATCCAGGCGACGAACCGCTCCACTCCCATCCCGAATCCTCCGTGAGGAACACTTCCGAAGCGCCGCAGATCCAGGTACCAATCGAATGCTTCGCGTGGCAGATTATGCTCCGCCAGCCGCTTCTCCAGCAATGCGAGGTCGTGAATGCGCTGGCCTCCGCCAATGATTTCTCCGTACCCCTCCGGCGCAATCACATCCACACCGAGCGCCAGGTCGGGCCGCTGCTCGTCGGGCTGAAAGTAGAACGCCTTGATCGCCGTCGGATAGCGGTCCACTACTACCGGCCTGTCGAAATCCTCGGTGAGCAGCGTCTCGTCGGTGTTGCCGAAATCACCGCCCCACTGGATCTCGCTTCCTTTCGACTGCAGGGTCTTGATGGCCTCGTCGTAACTCATCCGCGGAAACGGCGCTTTGACGGATTCGAGCTTCGCCGTGTCGCGCTCCAGCTCCTTGAGCTCCTCTTTGCGGTTCTCGAGCACACGCCCGACAAGATAGACCACCAGTTCTTCGGCTACCCGCTTGATCTCTTCCAGATCGGCATATGCCATTTCGGGTTCCACCATCCAGAACTCCGTCAGGTGGCGTCGGGTCTTCGATTTCTCCGCGCGGAACGTCGGTCCGAAACAGTACACTTTGCCGAACGCCATCGCGTTCGCTTCGTTGTATAGCTGTCCGGATTGTGTGAGATAGACCTTTTCGTCGTCGAAGTAATTCACCTCGAAGAGCGTTGTCGTCCCTTCGCAAGCCGCCGGAGTGAAGATGGGCGTATCGACCAGCGTGAAGCCGTGCGAATCGAAATAGTCCCGCATGGCTTTTATGACTTCGTGCCGGACGCGTATCGCTGCGTGCTGCCGGCGGCTGCGGAGCCATAGATGGCGATGGTCCATCAGAAAATCAACCCCGTGCTCCTTTGGCGTGATCGGATACGGGTGCTCTTCGCTTACACGCTGGATCACACGTGCATCTGATACGTCCAGCTCGTACCCGCCCGGCGCCCGCCCTTCCGCGCGGATGCGGCCTGTTACCGTTAGCGAACTCTCCTGCGTCAGCCCCTTTAGGGCCTCGAATACTTCTTCAGGCAGGCTGCTTTTCACCGCGACGCATTGCATAATGCCGCTTCCGTCCCGAATGATCGGAAAAACGATCTTTCCCGATTTCCTCAGGTTGTACAGCCAGCCTTCAATGGTTACCTGCTCGCCGTCGTGCTTGCGAGCTTCACTGATGCGAATCGTCTTCGCGTCCACATTGCGTGCGGATTCACTCGTCATGCT
>DATBHS010000168.1:0-63464 GCA_036557345.1 Bryobacteraceae bacterium | reverse complement strand
TCGCGGCTCTCCAGATAGTCGAGGCATTTTAAGAGATCCCACACTTGTTGGCCGAGAATCGGCGATCCGACGCTCAGACCTACCATCGAGTAAGCGAGGTTCACTTCATCACCGTAGAACAGGGGTGCTGCTGACGGCAGATGCGGACGCGTAACCCCGCACGTCCGAAGATCGACTGAACAGATCGAAACACCGGCGCGGACAAGACGCTCGATAACAGGCCGTTTCTCAAACAGCGCGTCTTTTCCTGCAGCTTGAGCCATAACAACCGCCGGCATTCTGGCACTCCCCGGCGAGGCCTTGAGAAACCAGCAGGGCACGCGAATACCGGACTCTGATCGAAATTCGATTTCCTCAATCACTACGTCGCGCTGGGTCTTGCGTGACAGCACGTTCGCTTGAACAGCTTTTGATTCGGAGGGAAGAGCCAGGACTTCACGAAGGCCCCGCTCCATCTCGCGCCTGTCGGCTTTCGCATCCCGCTTGGCCGAGTGAAGCCGGTCGAGATTGATCTGAAATGCCGCACGTCCTCCAGGAGAGGAGAGAACCTGCCCGGTGGGTGTGCACCAGAGACTTTCCTCCGGAGCGTCGTCAAACGCCGCCTCTTCGGCATCGGGCTGCCCCCCTTGGAGCCATTTGCCAAACCATCGGTATGTGGCCTGGCGGTTAAAGTAGTCGTAGTCGTGCGGCAGAGGCGAGGCGAAGAGCGCGACCTTATCGTGAGCGCCAGATGCACGATACACCGCCGATAGTTCATCGAAGACCTCCATCGTGCCTTCTATGTACGTCGGAGAGTAGGTTGTCCCCGCGTCAATCGGCGTGTAGCACACCAGCAGCGGCTTTGGCGCAAAAGCGCACAACAAGTCACCGCGATCGAGGGGTATCGTCAATCCTCCGATCAGGTTCTGTTCCGCATCGGCATAGGCGCCGGGCGGTTGATAATTCGGACCGGCAAAATTTTCGCTATTCCCCTCCACTACAATAGCCGCGCTGATCCGCGGTTCCAACGCGCAAAGAAACATGGTTTGCGTGCCCCCGCCCGAATGGCCGCAGCAGCCGATCCGTTTCGCGTCGATTTCCGGACGGCTCAGTAAATAATCAAGCGCCCTGATTCCATCCCAGACCTCGAATTGCGTAGTGGTCGATCCGATCAGCAGCGCCTGTAATCCAAAGCGGTCATGCTCGCCGGTCGGCCCGTATCGGGAGCGGTTTGTCGAGGGGTCGATGTATTGAAGGCGTTCGCCCTGTCCCGGTGGGTCCCACGCGAGCACCGCGAATCCGCGCCGCGCAAGGTTTTGAAAGACCGTTTGATAAGCGGTATACGCTTTGCCGTTCGATGAGTGGCCGAGCGGGGCCAGGATTCCGGGGAATGGCTGGTTACCCGATTTCGGAATATACAAGTGCGCAGTTACATAGAATTTGGGCTGACTCTCAAAAATCACCTTTTCAATCCGATAAGCGCCCCTTTCGATGGTGCCCGTCGTTGTTGCGTTGAGTGCTGCCTTTTCAAGCTCGCCGCCGATCAGATCCCACACCTTCGTCCGCACAAATGAGGCGCGCGCATTTGCCTCTTCGGCTGACTTCACTCGCGCTAACTCAGATTTTCGCTTGGCGCGTGCAGCGTTTACCTTCGCAATGAAGTAGTTCGGCAGGTCGTTCCAGTAATCGCGCGCAATTGCACTTGTCTTCTCCGCGTCGCCTGCCTTCGGTTGTTCCGTGCCGGTTGCGGGGATAGAAACCGTTAAGAGTGCCGAACTTGCCTGAATAAATTCTCGCCTGGACTTCAAGTCTCGCGCCTCCGGGCACGTTTCTCGAATTCTATATTCTGCGGATTCACTCGCTTCGCAGGGTCACCGCCGGATCCAGTCGTATGAGACGCAGGGCCGGGAGAATGCTCGAAAGTGCCGCTACGACGACAAGCAATCCGGCAACAATGATAAACGTGAGCGGATCATTCGGAGTAACGCCCCAGATGAGACCCTTCATCAGCCGTGTAGCGAAAAACGCCAGAATCAGACCCGCGCCGATTCCCGCAACCGCCAGGGTAATGCCCGGACCTGCGGCGGCGCGCACCACGTCTTGAACCGTGGCGCCGAGTGCCAGCCGGATTCCCATTTCGCGAGTGCGCTGCGCGACCGATTGCGCGATCAGACTATACAAACCGAGAGCCGCTAGGCCCAGCGCCAAACCTCCGAGCGCTGAAAAGAGAGCGGCCCAATACCGCTGCTGTGCGAGCGACGCTGCGCGTACCTCGGTCATGCTGTGGAATCCGGAGAAAGGAAGCTGGGGATCGACGGCCTGGAGAGCACGGCGCATCTGTTTCGGCAGACCGGGAATCGTGCCGCGCGTGCGAACGATCCAGCTCGGCGAAAACCACGTATTCGCCATGGCAAACATTTCATCGGGAAATTGCGAAGCAGGTATGTACACGTCCCGAAAAGCGTTGATGGGTCCGTAGTGTCCACCCCAGCCGTTCCCTTCCTGGATATTCGCCACAACGCCAACGATCCGGTAACCATTCACGAGTGTGCCGAGCGGATCCGGCTCGTTGGGCAAGTAGTAATCAACGAACGCTTGATTGACAACCGCAACTTTATCTGCCGCTACCGTGTCGGCTTCGGTCAGAACGCGGCCCCGCAATAGCGGGATTTGCAAGGTTTCGAAGAACCCGGGCGTCACGTAAGTGCAGTTGATTATCTGCTCCTTTCCGCTGACGTCGTGCCCCGTAATCCGCTCAACACCGATATTGAGCGGCCGCTGGTAAGGAAGGCTGAGCGCGACTGCGGCCGACTCGACGCCCGGAATGGCGCGGATCCGTTCCAGGCTCTCACGAAAAAGCCGGACGCCCGCCGCGGCGGTGTTGTAGCGGGCGTCCTGTAGTGAGAGAGAAGCGCTCATGACATGGTTCGGATTGAACCCGGGATTGCGATTCATGAGACTGGAAAAGGTGCGAATCAACAGACCGGCCGCGGCAACCAGCACGACACCAAGCGCGACCTCGGCGAATACCAGCGCCTGCCGCTTCCACGGACGGCGGCTGCCCGATGCGCCCCGGCCGCCTTCGGACAGGGCGGAACGTAGGTCAACCGAAGTGGCCTCAAACGCCGGAACAAGGCCGAAAACAAGGCTGGTCCCCAGCGCAATCGCCAGCATCACAGCCATCACGCGCGCGTCCAGATGAACCGGGCTCCAGAAGGCGAATTGTCCGGGATTCAGCCAAAGGAGGCCTTTTAGCGCGAGTTGTCCGATACCCAGTCCCAGCAACCCGCCACAAGCAGCGAGCAGAATGGCCTCCGCCAGCAGTTGCTCGATAACGCGCGTCCGGCCAGCGCCAAGAGCCAGGCGCGTGGCGATTTCCCGCGAACGCGTCACCGAGCGGGCCAGCAGGATGCCCGCGATGTTCACGCAACCGATGAGAAGCACAAGCCCAACTGCGCCCCACATGAGCCTGACCTTCGACCGGACATCGCTTGTCAGCCCGGCCTGCAACGGGATGGCCCTCTCCTCGACCGAAACGCCAGGAGGTAAATGCCTGTCCTTGAAAAGTGGTTGCATAATGACGTTCAACTGCCCGCTGGCCGCTGCAAACGTGACGCCAGGTTTCAGGCGGCCGATAATGCTGTAGTTACTGCCTTCACCTTCGCCGGTCCTCGATGGCCTCAGAGGGGTCCACAGATCGACGGATTCGTCTGTTCGAAAACCTCGCGGCATAATGCCGATGACTGTGTAAGGCGCGCCGCGAAGATCGATCGTCCGGCCGGCGATTGCGGGATCACCGTGAAAGATGCGCTGCCAAAGCCCGTAGCTGAGCACGGTCAGCGCAGGACCTCCCGGCACATCTTCCTGGCGGGAGAGCTCGCGGCCGATGAGCGGACGGATACCGAGAACGTGGAAATAGTTCGCACTGACCCGCTGCTGCTGGACATACTCCACGCGCCCAGCCGCATAGAGGTTCACTCCATCGGTGCTGCCGTACACTGCCGAATCGAGGAGCGATGCATGATCGCGGACCAGTTCCCATTGCGCTCCGGTCTGGCTCGTATTCGTGCCAGAAGCGCCACCTCCCTGGAAGATGGTCGAGACCATCACCAGGCGAGCCGGGTCCGGATATGGCAGCGGCCGGAAGAAGAGAGTGTCTACCAGCGTGTAAATCGCGGTGTTTGCGCCGATGCAGAGGCCGAGCGTCAGGATCGCCGTAACGGTGAACACCGGACTCTTGCGAAGCTGGCGCGTTGCGTATCGCAGACTGTTCCAGAGCGGCATAAGGCTAATTGGTCTACGCAACAAAGAATGTTCCCGTTCCGTTTACCCGGTTGCGCTCAATGTGATATGTTCTCGATTCGTGAAGGGGAGGGATATCACGGCGGGCGATTATCAGCTCAACTGGCGAAAACTGCAACAGGTCGGGCTGAACGCATATGAGGCGCGGTCGTACCTCGTCTTAATGGGTCATCCCCGCTTCAAGGCGCTCGAACTGGCGGCGCGCGCGCATGTGCCGAGGCAGAAGATTTATGAAGTCCTCGACAGCCTTGTCGAAAAGGGATTTGCCCAGGTCGTCCAGGAGAAAACAAAACTGTTCTCGGCGGTGGATCCCAGTCTCGCGATCCCCGGTTACCTGGCGCGCCGCTCTAAAGCCATACAAAACGAATTGACCGATCAGGCTCGCCTGGCGACAGGCCTGATCGAAGATCTCCGAGCGGCATTTCTGGAGGGCCAGGACGGCCGCGGAACTCTGGACTTTCTGAACCTGGTAAACGATCCGACCCAGACCGCTATCCACTACCGCCGCATGCTGACCATGGTCTCCCGCGATTACGCGGAATTCTCCCGCCCGCCATTCGCAGTCGATCCGCTGGATGAGCAGCTTGTCAAAGACGCAGCCGGCCGCGGCGTCGCCTGCCGTCTGCTGATCGAGGCGGGGCCGATTGACGCGCAGCATCAAGAGCGCTTAAAAGAATATCGTGAGTCGGGCGTCGAGATTCGCTTTTTGGACCGGCTGCCTCTCAAACTCGCCTTATTCGACGGGAAATGCGGCCTGGTCGCCTTGCTCGATCCTGTGCTTACCCGGCCCTCCTGGACCGCCGTGGTCTTCGAACACGACGGTTTCGCCGAAGCTATGGCCGGACTATTCGAGAGCTATTGGTGCCAGGGGCGGCGTGACCTTCCCCTCTGATAACCGCGACGGAGCGCTGCTTGAATGACCGCTAAGATAACAACTTGAACAAGCTTCGGGCTCTTTTCATAGCCTTTCTTTTCGGCGCCATCTCACTCGCGCAGACAGCGCAGCCAGGATCGGGAGGGCTATCCCTCATGCCTTGGCCCGCTAACGTAGCGGTTCATTCCGGATCGTTGCCGGTCAACGTCACGTTTTCGGTAGCGCTGTCGGGCGCTGGCGCTGCGGATCCACGTGTGAAGGATGCGGCCGTCCGGCTGTTTGTCCGGCTTGCGCGTCAGACAGGCATTCCCGTCCGGGTTCATTTCGTCAAGCCTGCAGCCGGCGCCACGCTTAGCATTGTTGTCGAACAATTGGATCATCCTTCACCCCAGCGCTTGGGCGACGACGAAAGCTACTCGCTGGAAGTCACCGCGACCGGGGCACGGCTCGCCGCCAGTCACCCGTTGGGAGGGCTTCGTGGCATCGAAACATTTTTGGAGCTGGTCCAGCAGAACACCGGTTTTGGAGTGACGCCCGGATTCTCCGTGCCGGCCGCCGTGATTCATGACCAGCCGAGATTCCCGTGGCGCGGGCTTTCGTTGGACGTCTCGCGCCACTTCATTCCGCTCGGCGATATCAAGCGCACGCTCGACGGGATGTCGGCCGTCAAGCTGAATGTACTGCACTGGCACCTTTCCGACGACCAGGGCTTCCGAGTTGAGAGCAGGCTGTATCCTCGCCTCCAGAGCTACGGCTCCAACGGGCTCTACTACACTCAGTCAGAAATTCGAGATGTCATCGCATATGCGCGCGACCGCGGCATACGCGTGATTCCGGAATTCGATATGCCCGGCCACGCTACAAGCTGGCTAACCGGCTATCCGGAACTCGGCTCCCGTTCCGGGACTTTCGAGATTACCGCCGGATACGGAATCTTCAACGACTTGATTGACCCCTCAAAGGAATACACGTATCGTTTCCTGGACGGCTTCATCGGCGAGATGGCCGCCCTTTTCCCCGATGCGTATTTCCATATCGGTGGCGATGAGGTAGACCCCAAACAATGGAACGATAACGCTCACATTCAGGAGTTCATGCGAAGCCACCAGCTCTCCGATTCAAGGGCCTTGCACGCCTACTTCAATCAACGAGTGCAGAAGATTGTCGAGAAGCACGGCAAGCACATGATCGGCTGGGACGAGGTTCTTCATCCGGATCTGCCCAAGTCCGTCGTAATCCAGTCATGGCGCGGGCAACCATCGTTATGGCAGGCCGCGCGCCAGGGCTATCAGGGTCTTCTCTCAGCCGGGTACTACCTGGATTTGATGTATCCGGCCGGATATCACTATTCAATCGATCCAATGAAGGTGCCGCTGCCCGCACCGGGGAACCATCACGAGAGTGCGGCATCGCCCCCTCCGGGTACCTTTACCGACCTCACTCCACAGCAGCAAAAAATGGTATTGGGCGGCGAAGCAGCCATGTGGGAAGAACTCGCGAGCCCCGAGAACCTGGACGCAAAACTATGGCCGCGGCTGGCCGCTATCGCGGAACGATTCTGGTCGCCAGAGACGACTGCGGATTCCGCCTCGATGTACCAGCGTCTCGAAACCACGAGCCGATGGCTCGGATGGCTCGGCCTCACGCAGCGCTCCAACTTGGAGTTGATGCGCCAAAGGCTTGCTGGAAGCATGTCCTATCAGCCGTTGGATATTTTTGCTTCGGTGCTCGAACCCGTAAAAGGGTACTCGCGGCATGCCGAGAGGTACACAATCGCGACGCCCTTGAACCGGCTGGTGGATTCCATCCCGCCCGAAAGCGATGCCGCGCGCGAGTTTCGCGATGCAGTGGATGCGTATCTGGCCGCTCCAACCGGCCAGCGCGACAGCAGCGTGCTGAAAAAGCAGCTCACCGACTGGGCAAACAATACGCAACAAGCGCGCCTGGTCCTGCAAAGCAATTCAGTCCTTACAGAAAACCTACCTGTCGCGGATGCCATAGCCGTTTTGTGCGATGCAGGTCAACAGGCCCTGGATTATCTCGGCTCGGGAAACGCGCCGGAGTCCGATTGGAAGCAGCAAACGCTCGCCCGCGTGAATGCGTATGTCAATACACGTGTCGGAGACTTGTTAGTTCAGATCGCACCAGGAGTACAGAAGCTGGTCGAAGCGGTTCCGTCCCCTTCACATCCATGAGAATCATCAGCTTGCTGGTAATCGCTGCTTGCGTGTCCGCGCAACCCGCGCCTCAGCCGATCATCCTTCATGCAGCCCGTCTGCTAAATATCGAAACCGGGCAACTCGTCACGCCGGGCGAGGTTCTGGTCCAGAGCCGACGAATTACCGGGGTGGGGCAGCGGGTCTCGCACCCGGCGGAAGCAAAAACGATCGATCTGGGTGACACGACTCTGTTGCCCGGCCTGATCGACGCGCACGTGCACCTTTTTCTGCATCCCGGGGCCGAAGATTTGCAGACCGTCGAAGAGTCCGTTCCCCAACGGACCATCACCGCCGTGCTCGCCGCTCGTGATGACCTGATGGCCGGCTTCACGGCTGAGCGCGATATGGGAACCGAAGGCGCCGGCTCTGCCGATAGTGCAGTCCGCAATGCCATCGACACCGGAAAGATCCCCGGGCCGCGTCTGCGCGTCAGCGGAAATGCCATTGACATCCTGAGTGGTCACGAGGATGCGAACCGGTTTAACCCGGAACAACACGTGCTCTCGAACGCAACGTACGCAAACAGCGCGGACCAGCTCGTCGAAGCCATGCGCCAGCAGTACAAGGAAGGCGCAGACTTCACCAAGATTTACGAGACCGGCAAGGACATCGTGCGCGACGGCAAATTCTCAACACCTTACCAGTACACCGAGGCCCAGCTGCGTGCGGCCGTCCAGGAAGCGGCGCGCCTCGGAAAGCGCGTGGCGGTGCATGCCACCGGCGAGCCAGGCACGCTGTTCGCGGCGCGGGCTGGCGTTGCGTCCATCGATCATGCCGATCAACTGGGCGACGAAACGATGCGCCTTATGCGGGAGAAGAAGATCTTTGCGGTGCCGACCTTCACGATTTCCGAGTACTTTGCGGCGCACCCGTCCTCTCCCGCTGACGGCGAGCGCCTGCATAACATGCTTGATCTGCACGTACAGGAATTTCGCAGACAATTAGCGGCAGGGGTCCCCATGGCTGTCGGTTCCGATGTGGGTCCCTTCCCGCATGGCACACAAGCCCGTGAGCTTGTGTTGATGGTGCAATATGGCATGACACCGCTGGCTGTATTGCAAGCGGACCTGCTGAACGGCGCAAGGCTCCTCGGATGGGAGGGCCAAATCGGAAAACTGGAGCCTGGTTTCTTTGCCGATATAGTCGCCGTCCCCGGTAACCCCCTGCAGGACGTTTCTGCGTTGCAGAAGGTGGCCTTTGTCATGAAAGACGGCGTTATCTACCGGCAACCGTAAGGCTATTAGCGATCAGCGGTCAGCTATCAGCTGCAGTCGTGCCCGGCCTCTACGCTGCTTTTTTCGTCTTCAGCTCGCGAGAGACCTGATCGACAACGGAGCGGAAAGTGGAGCGCATAACATCAAAAGGAACACGCATGTGGCCGGGGAGCGGGGCTTCGATGGTTTGTTTGATGTCGGAATCTGTTTCAAGGTGCTGCGCCTTAGCATTGGCGAGGCGGATGCGGGCTTCATTGAGCTCTGCTCGCTCTCGCTCACCCTTCTGCTGCGAAACAAAGCCAATTTCGGCCTTGCGCTTGTCGGCTCTGAGCTTTACAAACGTGTTCAGCGCTTTGTAGAACGCTCGCTCGTGCGTGGTCTGATAGCGCAAATAGAGCGCGAGCGCCTTTTCATCGACTTCATCGCCGTTGAAGCAGAGCGACTGGAGACGGAGCGCGCGCTGCTTGAGCCAGTAGTGCTGCGCCATGCTTTCGACCAGCAGGATCTCGGTCGGCGATTCCGGTTGATGCTCGGCACGCAGACCTTCGTAGAGTTCGTCAAAATCCTCCCGAACTTCGTCAGAGAGGATCTTGAAGGCTCCGGCGAGCCCGTGACGGAGGGCGTTTAAGCAGATTCGGGCTTTACCTTCGGTGGATTTGGGTCCGGTACTAAGTTGGGAATTCGCTTGGTTGGCCGCGGTTTGGGCTTCGGTAGACATATGGCTCCTTGGAAAACAAAAAACCGGAGACGCATTGGAGCGTTTCCGGCTTTCTGAAACCAGTATACGGGAGGCCTGCAAGCGAATTGGGGTGAAGGGTTTTGGAATGAAAGAGATAAGAGTTGTGAACGCAATGCCGGAACTGTCCGGCCGCCGCCCTGGAAGTCGTTCAGCGATTTATGCAGGGATAGTCTGTGTAGCCCTTCGCGTCGCCTCCATAGAACGTCTGGTGATCGGGTACATTCAGCGTCGCGCCGGTCTGCAATCGCTGCGGAAGATCGGGATTCGCAAGAAACGCGCGCCCATACGCCACTGCATCGACGTAGCCGCTGCGAACGGATTCTTCTCCGCGGGGCCCGTCATACCCGCCGTTTGCTACGTAAAAACCTTTCCAGAGCCGCCTGAGCACTTGCAGTACGGCACGCTCCTCCGCGCTGTTCTCGTGCCCGTCCTGAGCCGCTTCCACCACGTGCAGGTAAGCGAGGTTATAAGCATTCAAGCGTTCCACCGCTGTGCCGAATGTCTCTCCGGGGCTGTCGTCCTTCATGTCATTGAAAGTTCCGATCGGCGAAATTCTCACACCCACGCGCGTTTCGTCCCACACGCCTAACACTTTCTCCGTTACACCCAGAAGGAAGCGCGCCCGATTGGAGGCACTGCCGCCAAAGTTGTCCGCTCTCTGGTTTGAACCGCTCCGCAGGAACTGGTCGATCAAGTAGCCATTGGCGGCATGGATCTCCACTCCGTCAAAGCCCGCCGCCTTGGCATTTAACGCAGCCACCCGATAGTCGGCAAGCGTGTTTCGGATCTCGGCCTGGCTTATCTCCGTTGGCTCCGATACGGGCACGAAACCCGTTGCGATGAATGTATGGGCATTGGCCCTGATCGCGGAGGGCGCCAGTGGTCGCGTATTGTCCGGCAACAACGAGCTATGGGAAATCCTGCCGACGTGCCAGAGTTGCAGGAAGATGTGGCCGCCTTCGCCGTGCACCGCGTCCACAATCCGCCGCCAGGCTGCAACTTGCCGGGCGGAGTGGATCCCGGGCGTGTTGACATATCCCTTCCCCATCGGAGAGATCTGCGTGGCCTCAGTGACGATCAATCCGGCCGAGGCACGCTGCGCGTAATACTTCATCGCAAGATCGCCGTGTACGCCGTCTCTATCGGCGCGGTTGCGGGTAAGCGGCGCCATGAAGACGCGGTTCGCCAACCGTAAAGCCCCAAGTTGAACGGGTTCGAAAAGGCTTCTCATCGCAATTGCTCCGGTTCTAAGCTTGAATTCGGTACTCGCGGGGAACTTCGCGGGCCGCCCGTCTTCCCGACTGCCACCTACCGCTCAGCCGCGAACGCCTTGTCGACCTCATTGGGAGAAAGGTGGTCCGTGTAGTTGCTGATCGTCTTCAGCGCCACGCCGATTAGGACCTCAAGCACCTGCTCTTTCTGGTAGCTCGCGGCCAGAAAACTGTCGATCGTCTGCTGGTCTACATATCCGCGTGCGCTGACGATCTCCCTTGTCAGGTTCACCAGAACGTTTAGTTTATGGTCGGAAACAGGAGATCCGGACCGGACCGCCGCAACCACTTCGGGTGGCACCCTCAGAAATTGCTTCAACACGGTACTGTGGGCCGCAGTGCAGTACCGGCATGCATTCTCGACACTGACTGCGAGAAGAACGAGCTGCCGTTCCGTGGGGCTCAGCCGCGTCTTTTCGAACGCGGCATCGAGGGCCATATAGGCTTCGAGTAGCGCGGGCGAATTTGCGAACGTGCCGTAAGGTTGGGAATGAAGTGAAAACCCTTTTGGACCTTCTCCAGTATCGGCCGTGCCTGTTCGGGGGCCGATTCCGATCCGAGTGAAGTAAACAGCGCGGTCTTTGTGCTCATACAAGGCTTCTGGATGAGACAGACAGGTCTGTCTCGCACCCTTATAGTAGAAAGCCCTGTCTGTCTCTGTCAAGCCTTTTTTGAAAGTTTCCCGGACGACCGACGTGCATTTCGGGCGCATGGACAGACCTGTCTGTCTGATGCGAGAATGGGAGACATGCAAGCCGGAGAGCAGAAAGACCCTCGTGCCCGCATCCTTGAAGCCGCGGACCTCCTTTTCTACACCGAGGGCGTTCGTGCCACAGGAACTGAAAAGATTATGGCTGAATCAGGAGTCGCTAAAGCTACCTTCTATCGCCACTTCGACAGCAAAGACAATCTGGTGCTGGCGTATCTCGAGGACCGCGAGCGCCAGCTTTGGGCGTACATGAATGTTCCTCGGCGCCCTGGCGATATCTTCGAGGCCCTGCAGAAACTTGAGCGTTACATGAACGCGCCGGGTGTGATTGGGTGCCCCTTTCTTCGTGTCGCCTCTGAATTCCCGGACACAGCGCACCCCTTCCACCAGCGCGTCATCGCGCAAAAAGACAAGCTGCTTGCCTTCTTTTCAGATCTTGTAAAGCCGCTGCACAAGGACCACAAAATGATCGCAACTCAACTACTCGCTCTGGTCGATGGTTGCCTTTCGCTGCGGATGGTCTATGGCCAGGGCCGCCGAGTTGCGTTGATGAAATCCGCGGAAGTTCTGCTGGCCTCGCGATAAGGCGTGCGCCCATGAGGACGTGCAGTTATATTGCGACTGCCCTTCCGCGGCTGTCAACCAGGCCACGAAAAGGCACACGCCGAGTGCGGCGCGCACAGAATAACGCATTGATAGCCCCTTCGAACGCACTGCACGAGCGCGTTGCGAGTTACACGCCCGAGTTGCTGCTTACTTGTAAGTAAGAAGAAGAGTCGATTGAAGCGGCCAGTGTGTGAGGGTTGGCAATAATCCGCGTCAGTTTTATAGAATCAGGGCGTTTTAGTAGTGGAGAGTTAAGCCCAACTCTGGGCCGATTAATCCCCGATAGCTGACGGATGACCGCTGACGGCTCTTTACAGCCTGCAAATCAATAACTCACGTTCGTAAATCATCTCCGGCGGCAGATGGTCGTGCACTTCGATAAACAACTCTTCATGCCCGATCACTTCTCCACGCCAGGCGGCGCGATCAAATGACTGCAGCTCCTCGAACTTCTCTCTCGGAAAATCTAGCCTATTCCATTCGATGTCTTCGTAACGCGGCACCCAGCCGATGGGCGTCTCTTTCCCCGCTGCACGGCTGTGCACCCGATCGACGATCCACTTCAACACCCGCATATTCTGGCTGAACCCGGGCCAGAGAAACTGTCCTTCCGAGTCTTTGCGGAACCAGTTCACGTGAAAAATGCGAGGCGTCGTCGATAACGAATGTTGCATTCTAAGCCAGTGCCGGAAATAGTCGCCCATGTGATAACCGCAAAATGGCAACATTGCCATCGGATCGCGCCGCACGCGTCCGACCGCTCCTGCCGCTGCCGCCGTGGTCTCGGATCCCATCGTCGCGCCCACGTAGACACCGGCGCTCCAGTTGAAGGCTTGATAGACCAGCGGTATGGTGTCCGCGCGGCGGCCGCCAAATATGAAGGCGCTGATCGGAACCCCATTCCCATCCTCCCAGCGCGGGTCGATGGACGGGCACTGTGACGCCGGCGAGGTAAACCTCGCGTTTGGATGTGCGGCGCGCTTACCGGTCTGTTTGCCGATCTGTGGAGTCCACCTGTTACCTTGCCAGTCGATGCACTCGTCCGGAGGTTCCGCCGTCAAGCCTTCCCACCAGACGCCGCCATCCTGCGTCAGCGCAACGTTAGTGAAGATGGTGTTTCTCGAAAGCGTCGCAATGGCGTTCGGATTCGTTTTGGGCGAAGTGCCCGGCGCGACGCCGAAGAACCCGGCTTCGGGATTGATCGCGTGCAACTGGCCGTTGGCATCCGGCTTGATCCACGCAATGTCGTCCCCCACCGTCCATACCTTCCAACCTTCGAACCCTTTTGGCGGGATCATCATTGCAAAATTTGTCTTGCCGCAGGCGCTCGGGAAGGCTGCCGCAACATAAGTCTTCTCGCCCTGCGGATTTTCCACGCCCAGAATGAGCATGTGCTCGGCCATCCAGCCCTCGTCGCGAGCGATATTGGATGCAATCCGCAGCGCGAAGCATTTTTTCCCGAGCAGCGCATTTCCGCCATAGCCAGACCCGTACGACCAGATCTCGCGCGTCTCAGGAAAATGGGCGATGTATTTCACCGGATTACAGGGCCACGGTACATCCCGTTCGCCCGGTTCCAGCGGCGCGCCTACGCTGTGCATGCAGGGAACGACGCGCTTTACGTCCTTGTCGATCTCGTTGAACACCGGCAGGCCGATCCGCGCCATGATACGCATGTTGATAACGACGTAAGGCGAGTCGGTCAACTCGACTCCGATGCGCGACATCGGCGAATCGATCGGCCCCATACTGAAGGGCAGCACGTACATGGTGCGTCCCCTCATCGAGCTGCGGAAGACGCTTTTCAACGTGCGCCGCATCTCGAACGGATTCACCCAGTTGTTTGTCGGCCCGGCACTGTCCTTCGATAGCGAACAGATGAAGGTACGATCTTCCACGCGCGCGACGTCGCTCGGGTCCGAGCGCGCCAGGTAGCAGCCCGGCCACAGCTTATCGTTCAGCTTGATCAGCGTTCCGGCAGCCACCATCTCGCCGCAGAGCGAGTCGAATTCCCCCTGTGAGCCATCCACCCAATGAATGGCCGAGGGCCGCGTCAACTCGGCCATCTTCTCGACCCATCGCAGCAGGTGTTTGTTCGTGCTCAACGGGACCGCTGAAGCGGGGAGCGTGGGGGACTTCATAGACAAACCGTTCTGAGACTATCATGGCTGTGAGCCGCTTTAGGCTCTGGCCGTTATGCAACCGACACCCAACTCTTCAGCCGCTGCGGATGAGCTGAATCTGGAACGCGATTTCGCTTTTCATCTGGTTCGAGTAGTGGAAGAGGCGGCAATCGCCAGCGCCCGCACCATGGGCCAAGGGGATCGAAAACGCTCTGATCACGCCGCCGTACAAGCCATGCGGCAGGCCTTTGAACACGTACCAATTGCCGGAAACATTGTGATCGGAGAAGGAGAACGCGATGAAGCCCCGATGCTCTATATCGGCGAGCGCGTGGGCGCGGATCCACCTGATGGCACCGACTATCCGGGCATGGACATCGCTGTGGATCCTCTCGAAGGCACCAATCTTTGTGTCACAGGCGCTCCGAATGCGGTCGCAGTACTGGCCGCTTCTGAGCCTGGAGGCCTGCTGCATGCCCCCGACTGTTACATGGAGAAGATCGTGGCTGGCCCGGCCTGCAGGGGAGCCCTGGACCTGGACGCGCCCGTATCGCAGAACTTGAAATCGATTGCCCGCCGTCTGGACCGGGATGTGGATGACCTGACGATTATCGTGTTGGACCGGCCGCGCCACGAGAAGTTGATCGACGACATACGGCGCGAGGGCGCACGCATTCGCCTGATCGGTGACGGCGATCTATCGGCTGCCATTGCAGTAGCGGTTCGAGGGAATGGAGTCCACGCCGTGATGGGTATCGGCGGCGCTCCCGAAGGGGTGTTGGCGGCTGCGGCCATGCGCTGCCTGCACGGCGAAATGGTAGCCCGACTCGTTATCGATACTCCCGAGCTGGAAGAGCGCGTCACCCGCATGGGCATCCGTAATCCGCGTCGCGTTTATACGGCGGGCGATCTGGCGATGGGAACGCATATCATTTTTGCCGCCTGCGGTGTCACGGACGGAGCCCTACTCCGGGGTGTCCGTTTCTTCGGCGAGGGGCACCGCACGCATACACTGCTGATGACGTCGAGCAACAACAGCGTGCGGTTTATAGACGCGGTGCACATGGACCGTAAACCTGGTCCCCGCGGGGTACGTTTGTATTAGGCTGGCGTGGCCACTCTTGGCCGCGGCGCAGAGACTTGTCTCGGCGGTCGTCGGCAGGAATGCCGATGCGCATGCTGGGAACGTGCTCCCCTCTGCGACGGCAGGCAGATTGCACTGAATTGAACCTATAACTGACCCGTAGTTCTGTCGTTATCAGGTTCGCGGAGGAGAACGTGGCTGGACGCCCCACTCAGGATTTTCGTCTCATAAAGTTCCGGCTGGACGGATCCTCCGATGACGAACGCGACTGGCTCATGCTGGAAGGTTTTACCGGCCAAGAAGGGATCTCCCTTCAGTTTCATTACGATCTTTCTCTTTTCTCGCTCGACAAAGCTATAGACTTTCACCGGATCATTGGCCAGCCAGCGACTATCACGATCGTTTTGGAAAATAAGCAGGAACGGCATATCAACGGCATTGTTACCGCCTTCACACAGGCGGGTGTCTCGACAGACTTCACATCCTACCGGGCGACTCTAAGACCAGACTCCTGGCGTCTCACGCGCATCGCAGATAATCGCATCTTCCAAGACATGAGTGCTGCCGCAATTATCGAAACGATTCTCAAGGAGAACCATGTGGTTTACGAAGCCCGGTGGAATGAGGCCAGTTACCCGAAGCGTGAGTATTGTGTGCAGTACGGTGAAACGAACTCTCGTTTCATCTCCAGGCTGATGGAAGACGAAGGCATACTCTACTGGTTTGAGCACGACAACAAACATCACGTGATGATCCTGGGCGACACGATTCCCCCAAGTCAAACTGTTCCGTTCCAAGACAAAGCTGAATTTCGAGGAGTCTCGGATCCAACTAAGACCGGACCGGGTATAACCGCCTGGACCCTTGCCCAGGAACTCAGGCCGAGCCTGTATACCTTACGCGATTTCGATTTCACTCATCCAAATGCCGATCTGACCGAACGGGTGCCGGCCATGATAAGCCCTGGCGGCGGCAACCAGGCCGGTGATCCTGAATTCGAGGTCTACGATTTTCCTGGAAAATTCGACACACATCCGCGCGGCCAGCACTTGACTGAGTTGCGAATGGAAGAGATCGAGAGTGGGAAGGTCGTGATCGACGGCAGTAGCACGTGCCGCGCATTCATCTCGGCGCACACATTCAAACTCACGGGACACTATCGCGATGGAACGGTCGGCCAAAAACAGGTAAGTCCATTTGCGGACTTCAATCGGCAATATCTGATCACTTCCATATTTCACTCCTTTCAGGAGGGCAGTACTTTCACTAAGTCGCCCACAGACTCGCAGGAATGCGAGATCTACTCAAATAGCTTCCAATGCGTTCCTTGCCCGAACCAGCCGAAGGAGTTCGTTTATCGCCCGACCCGGGTAACTCAGGATCCAGTGATTTCCGGTGTTCAGACCGCCATTGTGGTGGGACCGAACAGTCAAAAAGGAAATGGCAATAATCCTCCTCCGAAACCCTCCAACGGACCCGTGGACCAGATTTACACGGATAAGTTCGGAAGAGTGTGTGTACGGTTTCACTGGGATAGGAACAAGAAGAAAGACGGCGATACGTCGTGCTGGATTCGAGTGGCGCAACCGTGGGCACATCTCGGTTGGGGTCATCAGTGGATTCCTCGTATTGGACAGGAAGTAGTCGTTACTTTTCTCGAAGGGGATCCTGACCGTCCACTGATTACAGGCGCCGTTTACAACGGCGTTAATGAGCTGCCATTTGCCACGGACCACTACAAGACCCAAAGTGGAATCCGAACGAGATCGAATCCGGTCGATTCGAACGGCTCCACGGAAAAGTACAACATGTTGCGGTTCGACGACAAGAAAGATTGTGAACAAGTCTTCTTGCGCTCGGAGCTTCGGATGGATATTCGCGCGTTGGGCTCGTACTACGAGACAAACGGCGGCAACAGACACGCATTAGTTGGATGGAAGAATGACAAAGGGCAGGGCGGCGATTTCAACATCACTGTCGGAAATGATCAGAACATTCATGTCCAAGGTGGTCTTTATGAGCGGGTTGAGAAGAACCTGAATTACGCGGTCGTTGGCGATGCGGTCGAAGACTTCGAGGCCAACCTCGCCACCATGGTGAAGAGCAAGGCAGAGCTGAATGCAAAGCAGATCATCCTCGAAGCTTCAGAAAAAATCAGCCTGAAGGTGGGCTCCAGCTTCGTTCTAATTGAGCCCACAGGAGTGACGATTTACGGCTCTACCGTGAAAATCAATTCCGGAGGATGGGGCGTCGAAACGGCCAACCACGACATCGATGATCCGCTAGATGCCAGCCCCGCAGATACAGGTAAGCCCGGCTACGTGGATTGCTCGAAGCGCGGCGGAGGTGGAAAAGGACACCGTCGAAGGCATTTGTCCTCACAGCACGCCGTGTCAGCGCCACGGGCCGGTGAAGATGCCCGGATGCGCGCCTTGCGAACAGCATTACAAGACTCTGCGGCCGGCCGTCATGCCTTGGAGGTCTATGACCGGTATGGAGTCACTTCCTCCTTCACCCCCGGAATCGGCGGCGCCTACAATCCGAATACTAACAATATGAATCTCGACCCCGGTTGGGGCGATTACAACAACACAGCTTTCGTACATGAAATGAACCATGCGCAGGCTCAGCACGAAGGAACTACGCCGGATCTTGCCAGCTCGACTCGAGCCGACTATGTGGACGGCAATTTACGCGAAGATGCTCATGGTGACGCTCTCGCCAATCAAGCGTATGACGAGTTGAGCCAAGCTGGTCATGCACCGACGAATCAACCACCGAGTGCAGCTACGTATCGTCGCGGGTATAACCAGGGCGTTCATGATTATCAAGCGGCTCATCCCGACGCCACTCCGGAGCAGTTGGACACGGCCGGCCGGGCGGCAGGTGAGCAGGCGGTTTTGGACGACTATCGCGCGGGCCGGGTCCAAACTTCAAATACGGGACAAGACTACCGTCAATATTACGGAAACGCCTGGGACGGAGCGCATCCGGCCCCACCAGGAGGGCGAGGCACACCTTAATGAGGAAACGAGAATGCACAGAGGGGCTTTATTGCTTATATCGCTGGTGTTTTGCTTTCCAGGAAACACGAGGTGCAGCGTGACGGTACCGGATGAACATGAAATCACCGAAGCAGAGCGGAATGACCTCGCTGCGCGTGCCGCCCATATCGGGAAGGAAGCTTCGGATCTGATTCGCGATCCCAAGTCCCGAGTAACGAAGCTGCCCACGCCATTCTTTCACGATGGGGCCGTCTACCAGGTGACTTCCAACATGCCCGCTCGGCCGGTGGTATTTACAATCGGCGCGGCAGGACGAGACTTTGCCACAATGCTCGCTCAAAATCCGTCAGGCTTTTTTCAGTTAGGGACAAACGCTGGCTTGTCTATCGGATCACCGGAACTTCGGCTCCAATACGCCCAAGTTTTTCTCGAAGCAACGAGAGACTTCCGGCAGCGGCTTCAAATCTTGAAAAGTGCTTCGGACATAGAGCTTGTTCCGAGCGCTACTCAAGAAGAGAAAGCACATCATACTGCGCTGCTCGACAAGTACGAATCAACTATTCGGCCACCCCACGTCTCACCAATCGTGCCGTCCGAGGTCGTCGTATACGCGATCGTTGGACAAGATCTGCATGAGATGCGGCTGAAAATTTCGAATGATGGAACAATAGCCCGGTCGGACACGGTCCTCGAAAAAGACCTGCCGGTAGCCGTCGCGAGATAGACCCAAAAAGGAGACCAATCGTATGCCGCCGGCTGCACGTCTGGGAGATCCCGTTACGCACCCGCTGCCGCCTGTTTTGACTGGGGGACCGGGTAGTCCAAACGTTTTGATTGGATTCAAGCCGGCCTGGCGAGGGGTTTTAGGGGCAGTTGCGACAGCGCTGCAGTCCGCAAAAAAAACTTCCGATCAGGCGATAAAAACGGCACAAGCTGCAACGGCGGCCGCTGCGGGAACTCCCGGATTACCTGCGGCCAAGGCGGCGGAGGAAACAACGAAGGCGACGTGCGCCGCCACCATGGGTTCGGCCATAACGAGCGCGGCGGCCGGCGCGGACATTCACGGTTGCACCACTCCCTTCCCCACTCCTCCGCACGGGCCCGGAGTTGTCATCGACGGATCGAAAAAGGTGATTATCAACTTTCTGCCTGCCTCTCGCGAGGGAGACACCGTGCTCGAAGCGATTGGACCACCGAACAAAATCGCGAAGGGCCTGCCAAGTGTGTTGATCGGTTGAAAGCCCCACGTACATCAAAGGTGTCTACATCAAAATTTGATTTGACCACCAATGAAGAACGTTCCATCAATCGTTTGAAATCCGGTGAAATTGCTTGCCGGCCCCGTTGCGCCGCCGGTGATTTGCGACACGACCGAGAAGCGTTTACTGACGGGAATCTCGAACCCGAACCCCAGGTTCGCTTGTTTCGCGTAGCTGAGCATCATGCCGTTCTGAATCGGATCGTATTGATAGGTCATTGCTCCCGCTAACTGCACGAGTGCCGTAATTTGCAGCTTTACGCCGAACACCTCGATTTCGCGAAATGCATAGGCAGCTTGCAGTTGCAGTTGCCCCTGTAACGCCGCCAAATGGCTCCGACGTTCCACTGCATCCGTAATTTGAGGATTGCGACGGCTCGGGTCGAGCAAGAAGAGATTGTAGGAACCCTGAGCCGTCGCCGTTAGCTCGGGACCAGGCTCATTGTCCTTATGGAACTTGAGATTGACAGCTACTTGCAATGTGAAATCAGTCTCTAAGCTATTGAGGTCGTCGGTAGGGCCCGCGATGTTGTTGAACGGCAGCCGGTTTATTGGCTGGTGATAGGTGGTCTGCGGGCCAAAGGTGAGCTGAAACTCGACATTGCTGTTTTCGTCGATGGGCGGCTCGCCTTTTTTCGCTTTGCTCGCGTTGATAATCTGGCAGACCTTGGACGCCTCGGCAGGGGGCAACGGGAGATACGGCGGCCCAAGTGATTTCTGCTCGGTCGCCACCAGATCTATGTTCAATTCCTTCGGCGCCGCCACCCGAACAAGTTGTGATCCGGGCAACCCGAACTGAGAATCGAAAACACCGCGAGCGTTAATATCCGGCTGCGGATGAGTAAAAAGCTGGCTCCCCAGCGGCCCTGGTAGGCGAAACTTTCTGGCCATGCGTTCGATTCCGGAGTGACGTGGATTACGACTGCAATTCGCAGTCCGAAAGCCGGCCGACTCCACGCCTCCGCCGCTGGATAATGTCCAAATTCCAGGGGCCCGCCGGTGACGTCCGGCTTAATCATACCTGCGCGGTCTGTAAGCCGGTTTCTGTCTCCGCCGTACCTTTCAGCACAGCGGGCGGCAACCATTCGTCTAGGCCACCCATTACTGAGAGGCTCCAGCGACCTACCCGGAAGTCGTAACGGAGCGGGCCACTCCTGCTCCCCTATTTGGCCTTGCTTCGCATGGGGTTTTCCCTGCCAGTCCGATTGCTCGAACCGCGGTGCGCTCTTACCGCACCATTTCACCCTTACCTGCCGGAGACCGGCAGGCGGTGTATTTTCTGTGGCACTATCCGTAACCGGCGCCGGTTGAATCCTCGCCTCGCTGAGAGGCGCGGGCTCATCCAAACGCAAGTCCCCGGCCGTTAGCCGGCATGCTGCCCTGAGAAGACCGGACTTTCCTCCCGGCTCACTCGCGAACGAATGAAGCCCGGCGGTTGCCCGACCGCGCAGGCAAAACCATTCTCCCACTAAACTCGAGAGTAGGCCGTGTTGAAGAAAGTCTTTATCCAGAGTTTCGGATGCCGCGCGTCGCAGGCCGACGGAGCAGCCATTGAAGCATCGTTAGAAGACCGGGGCCTTGTGGCCGCGCGGGATGTATCCGCTGCCGACCTGATTGTCGTGAATACCTGCACGGTGACTCATGGAGCCGACGTCGATGCGCGACGGGTGATCCGCGGGCTGCACCGCGATCATCCTACGGCTCAGATTCTGGTAACCGGTTGTTATGCCCAGCGGGCTCCGGAAGAGTTGGCTCGTATCGACGGTGTGCGCTGGGTGGTTGGAAATTCGCACAAGGCGCAGATCGCGGAGATTGTGTCGCCGGATACTGAGTCCTATCACGGACAGATTGTGATCTCTAATATCGATGCTCTCCGCGAGTTTGATAGCACGCCTGTCCGCGATGTGAGAGAAGACCGCACGCGTCCCAACCTAAAGGTCCAGGACGGTTGCAGCAATCGCTGCTCATTCTGCGTGATTCCGAGCGTGCGCGGCAGGAGCCGCAGCGCTCCTCTCGACCGCGTGCTCTCACAGATCCGCGATCTGGCAACCCGCTATTGCGAAATCGTGCTGAGCGGCATCAACCTGGGCCGGTGGGGCCGCGATCTACCGGACAGGTTGCGCTTTGCAGATTTATTGCGCGCCATCCTGGAGCAAACCGATGTCCAGCGGCTGCGAATCAGCTCCGTGGAGCCCATGGATTGGAGCGAAGAGCTGATCACGCTGGTCGCCTCCGAGTCGCGAATTGCCCGGCACGTGCACCTGCCGCTGCAATCGGGTTCCGATGCGGTTCTGAAACGCATGTTCCGCAAATACCGCACGCGGCATTACGCCACCCGCCTCGAGATCGCGCACCGGCTGATGCCCGATGCGGCAATCGGCGCCGATGTCATGACCGGTTTTCCCGGTGAGACCGATGCGGAGTTCCAGCAGACGCTGCGGTTCGTTGAGCAGCAGCCGTTCACCTACTTGCACGTGTTTACCTACTCGGAGCGTCCCGGCACGCCGGCGGCGGAAAGCGGCGATTCGGTGCCCATGCTCGTCCGGCACGGGCGCACCGAGGTTTTGCGCTCCCTGTCGGAGAAAAAGAATTTGGACTTCCGGCGACGTTTGGTCGGCAAGACCCTTTCGGCGGTGACACTGGAGCAGCACGGCATGGCCCTCACCACAAATTTCGTGAAAGTGCGGATGGCGCGACCGCGCGACCCGAATCGACTGGTAAACCTCGAAATCGGTTCGCTGAGTGAGGTGGGCTTGAAAGAGCAGACGCCTTTGTCTGTGCTGGATTAGAGCTCCCGGTGGAGGTTTCATTGTAGGCCGGCCGCGGTTGCGGCAGTGAACACCCTTTGCTACGCGCCGTTTCGGCTGCGAGACACAATAAGCCAAAGAAAGTTCTTTGGCGGGGAGGCGAGCTACTTGCGGATCGGGCTTTACTTAAACGGATTACGGGCCATTACTGTCCCATACCGCTGCCCATGGTTGAAGTCATCGCTCCAGAGCACAGTGCAATCGAGTTCTGCAGCGCTGTTAAGAATCAGCGCATCCCACCAACCGATCTTGTAACGGCGATGCAAGTGGCATGCTCTCAAGACGTCGGCGGGGCTTGGCTGGTGAATAATCGTCCCACGGAGATCGCGAATGATCTCCTCAGCTTCCTCGCTTTTCATCGCGAGTTTCTTAGTCGCCACCGCATAAAATTCGGCGAGTACTTGAGTGCTCAGGGCCACACTAGATGTTTCGAAAAGCCGCGTCAGCAATTCAACCGAGCGCTGGTACTTCAGACCTGCTCCGCTGTCGTGCGCGTAGACCAGGAGGTTTGTATCGACGAACTCAACGCTCATGCAATTCGTCGCGCGTCCACGCAATTACACCCTGGGTTCCCCGGTCAGGTGCGCTCTGGATTCGCTTCAGAAAGCGCGATTTTGCTGCCGTTGCTTGTCGCTCGCTGTCCATCATAGTCCTGATTGCCTCTGCCATAAGACTGGTCATTGATTGGTTTCGAGTAGCGGCGAAGACTCGAAAGCGCCGCAGCAGAGGTTCTGGCAAGCTAAGCGTGACATTTTTATGGGAGATCACATAACTCAGTGTGTCACATATTCACGTGATCCTAATTGGGACGTGGTCTCGCTGGAGGGCTTTTACAGCAAAACCGGCGAGATTATTAAACAACAGTGACAACGCTTCCACGCTCGCGAACCAGTCAACCCTAACTCGTTCCCGCTCAATGGGTTATTCCGACAGTTCGAGTATTCCCTCTAATTTCAATGGCCTACCTTGTGTTTTAATGAAAATGTCTCATTTGATGGCACAAGGCAACCTCAGGAGTCAGCGACGCTGTCGCACTCTAAACCGGCGGCTCCGCGAAGCGAAACTGCTGATGCGAGGGGCCTTAGACACCGACCACCCGGTGATGGCCCACGTCATTCCCATCCGACGGTGTAATTTATCTTGCGCTTACTGCAACGAGTATGATGATTACTCCAAGCCAGTCCCTCTGGAAACGCTCCGGCACCGGCTGGAACTCCTCGGGAAGCTGGGAACCGGCGTCATCACCTTAAGCGGCGGAGAACCGCTGCTCCACCCCGACCTGGATGACGTTATTCGCGCCATTCGAGAAAATGCGATTCTCGCCGGTTTAATTACAAACGGATATTTGTTGACTGCCGACAGGGTGAAGCGGCTGAACGAGGCGGGGCTGGATTATCTGCAAATCAGCATCGATAATGTCATGCCAGACGACGTGTCGAAGAAGAGCCTGAAGGTTCTCGACAAGAAACTTCAGATCCTCGCCGAGCATGCTGATTTTCACGTGAATATTAACTCGGTTCTGGGCGGCGGTATTCACAATCCGGAAGATGCGTTGGTCGTCGGCAGGCGGGCGATGGAGCTGGGATTCACGTCCACTGTCGGTATCATCCACGACGGCGACGGGCAGTTGCGGCCGCTGGCGAAGCGAGAACGCGAAGTGTTCCTGGAAATGAAGAAGTTCGAGAAGAAGCACTTCTCACGCATTAACTATTTCCAGACCAAGATCGCCAACGGCGAGGCGAGCAAGTGGCGGTGCCGCGCGGGCTCGCGCTATCTATATATCTGCGAAGACGGCCTGGTCCACTACTGCTCCCAACAGCGCGGGTTTCCGGCCAAGCCCCTGGAAGAATACACGCTCGACGATATTCGCCGCGAATACATAACCCAGAAGGCCTGCGCTCCGTTCTGCACGATATCGTGCGTCCATCAGATCTCGTATTTCGACGGATTCCGCGGCAAACAAACGCGAATTGTCGAACCCGTTCCCCAGGAGCAGCTCGTCTCGATCAAGGCTGCCCGAGTATAACTTCCGGCCTATGCCTGGAACCGGCATTGTCGCTGATCCGAACGTAAGCCGGCATGATGCTGGTCCTGGGCATCCGGAGCAGCCGGCGCGATTCTCGGCCGTGATGAACCGGCTCGAGTGGGCCGGCCTGATGCGCGATCTGATCCGTTTGCCCGTTCGCACCGCCACTGACGACGAACTTGCGCTGGTCCACGCACGAGGCTACATCGAGCTAGTGCGCCGCGAAGTATCGCAGCATCGCGTCCAGCTCAGCACCGGAGACACAGATCTCTGCGCGGAATCGGACGAGGCCGCCCGTCGCGCTGCGGGATGCGCGCTCTCTGCAGTAGACGCCGTGTTCTCAAACGAAGCGGAAAATGTCTTCTGCGTCATTCGTCCGCCTGGGCATCACGCCAACGCGACCCGCGGAATGGGCTTCTGCCTCTTCAACAACGTTGCGCTCGCGGCCCGCTACGCCCAGCAGAAATATAGTGCCGGCCGCGTCCTGATCGCCGACTGGGACGTTCATCACGGAAACGGAACGCAGGATATCTTCTACGAAGACGGAAGCGTGCTTTTTTTCAGTACCCATCAGTCGCCCTGGTATCCCGGCACGGGCGATGTGACGGAGCGAGGCGAGGGCGCCGGCGAAGGAAAGACCATTAACTGTCCTTTTCCGGCGGGTACTGGCGGTGAAAAGATTTTGGGGGCGTTTCGCGAACGTCTTCTGCCCGCCGCCCGCGAGTTTCACCCCGACCTGATTCTGCTTTCGGCCGGATTCGATTCGCGCACAGGCGATCCCCTCGGCCACTTTCTCCTCAGAGATGCCGATTTTCGCGAATTAACACTCATGATGACCGACTTGGCGTCCGATTGCTGCAGCGGGCGTCTCGTTTCCGTGTTGGAGGGCGGCTACAATCTCGAAGGACTAGCCCTGGCAGCGGAAGCGCACGTGCGCGAGTTGGTTAGTCAAAAGTAAGATCGTGCCAGCAGATTTTCCATTACACTTGACCTCATGCGCGTACTGACTGCAATCATATCGGTCCTTGCATTGACAGCGGCCTCCGCCTTTCCACAGGGTGATTTGAAATCGCTGGTCTTAAAGCATCTCAAGACGTCGGAAGACTTCACGGTCAAAGTGGCCGAAGCGATGCCCGCCTCCGATTATGATTTCAAGCTAACCTCGCCGCAGATGAGCTTTGGGCAGCAGATGGTGCACCTGTCGCAGGGCTTCGACTACATCCTGAGTCCGTTTTACGGCGAAAAACCGAATCCGCCAAAGCCCAAATCCACGAGTAAAGAGGATGTCATCGCGTTCATTAAGAGTTCTTTTGACCGTGCGATCAACCGCATCTCAAGCCTGACGCCCGAGCAGATCTCGAAGACCTACACATTTGAGGGATACACCGAGAGCGGGCAGGATTTACTTCTGGGAGTTCTGGACCATATCACTCACCACCGTGCCTCTGCCGAAATGTACCTCCGGGCCAAAGGCATAACGCCGCCTGAATATCAATTCTGAACGGCATTTGTAAAATTGGATTTCTGACTAGAATCCCTCCAGGACGTCAGCATCGTTTTCAAGCTCGCTTACAGAGTTCAGCGTGCGTGTGTCAGGAGTTCATCATCAGGAGCCCAAAAAATGCCCCAAAAAGTGACTGTGATTGGCGCCGGTAATGTCGGAGCAAATACAGCCCAGAAGATAGCCGCGAAAGAACTGGCGGATGTTGTACTCGTGGACGTAGTGGAAGGCATACCGCAAGGCAAGGGTCTCGACATGCTCGAATCTGCTCCAGTTGAGGGCTATGACGTGCGAATCGTTGGAACGAACGGCTACGAGCAGACGGCCGGTTCGGATATTGTCGTCATCACTGCGGGTTTTCCGCGCAAGCCAGGCATGAGCCGCGACGACCTCCTGCTTGCGAATTATGACGTCGTGAAAAGCGCAACAGAGCAAGCTGTGAAGCAATCTCCCAACGCGATTCTCGTCCTGGTGACTAACCCGCTGGATGCCATGTGCTGGACGGCTCTGAAGACGTCCGGTTTTCCTCGGGAGCGGGTCATCGGAATGGCCGGAGTACTCGATACCGCGCGCTTTCGGACTTTCATAGCCCAGGAATTGAACGTATCATTCGAAAATGTCACGGCCATGGTGCTGGGCGGCCACGGTGACACAATGGTGCCCCTGGTTCGCTTTACTAACGTTAGCGGCATACCGATTTCGGAACTGATGGACCAGGCGACGATTGGACGCCTGGTGCAACGCACGCGCGACGGCGGCGCGGAAATCGTGAAGTACCTGAAAACTGGAAGCGCGTATTATGCCCCGGCCGCATCCGCCGTGGAGATGGTCGAATCCATTTTGAAAGATAAGAAAAAGGTCCTGCCGTGCGCAGTTCACCTGGAAGGTGAATACGGCATCCGGGGCCTCTTTGTCGGTGTACCGGTCAAACTCGGGAAGAATGGCATCGAACAGATCTACGAGATCCGGCTGCAGGACGAAGAAAAAACCGCATTGAAAAAGAGCGCGGATGCGGTTCAGGAGCTGATCGCAGTATTGAAGCAAAAAGTACAGTAGACTTGCTGGAGCTCATGGTGGGCGCACGGGTTCATCCGATAATCTGACGAATATGGCGAGCAATACAGCCGTCAGGGGAGCGTCGGGCCATGGAGGCAGTCCTCGCATCGATGCTACATATGCTTGTTTCGGCATGAGGCTTGCGGCCTCAAAGATTCATCGATGGGGTGTGTACGCCACCGAATTTATTCCCGCGCGCCGGAAAGTGATCGAGTACACAGGAGAAAAGATCAGCCGCCGCGAGACCAGGCGCCGCTCTGAAGCGAATGAGATGATTTACCTCTTCACGCTCGACAACTACTGGACCCTTGACGGCGCGGTGGGCGGCTCCGGAGCGGAGTACATCAATCATTCCTGCGACCCGAATCTGGTGGCGCGCATCGTCCGAGGTCACATTCTCTACATGAGCCGTCGCGATATTTCCCCCGGCGAGGAGTTGACGGTGGATTACCACTTCGACAAGAAAGTGGAGCGCGTGGCGTGCCGCTGCGGCGCGCAGAATTGCCGCGGAACAATCAACCTTCTCGATTAACCTGTCTCGATCACTCTGTCCTATCGGCAAGATCGGAGATTTCCGGGTTGCCTGGGCGAACTCCGGAACCTGTTCCCGGGCCGAATCAGAGAGCAATGTCACTCGCTCGACACTCATGTGAAGGGTAACTCCTGCCGATAAGGAGCATAGGCAGCTTATGGATCTGAATGTAGTTTCAAATAGGAAGATCGTATCGATCTGCGAGACACAGCCACTCACAATCCATGGCCTTCAGCATTTGCTCGATCAGACAGACGACCTCAGATTCGGATGTTCTCATAGCTCTCCGGCAGAATGGATGCTCAGCGCAAACGCGGACAAGACAGACGTCCTGATCATCGACAAAGGGCTCGGCGCGCAGACGGTGCTCGATGCCCTCGATCAGCTTCCGGCCGAGCACGGCACGGTGCGTTCAACGGTTCCGGCCGTTGTGATTTGGGGCATGTCGATTACCGAAGCGGAGGCGCTACGGTTCTTACAGGCAGGCGCGAAAGGTATCGTTCGCAAATCGGCAGATACCGAGACCGTATTGGCCTGCTTACGGGCAGTAGCCCAAGGCCGGAGCTGGATGCAAGATTCGGTATTCCGGGAGACCAGCACAGCGGATGCGCATATACGAACCGATTTGACGCCTCGTGAGCACCAGGTGATGGAGCTGGTGGAGCAAGGATTCAAGAACCGCGAGATCGCCCAGGAACTGGGCATCCGGCCGGGCACGGTAAAAATCCACTTGAAGCATATCTTTGAAAAAACCGGTGTACGCGGCCGCCACGGGCTCGCCCTCAACGGATTGCGTCAAAAGGGCGTAATCTCTCTTCTGGCGTCATAAGCACTCTTACATACCTCAGACTAGTTGTTGACAAAAGGCGAATAAAGAGCGAATATTCCTGAGAGGGATATTCCTCATGCAGCAGCTTGTCAAACTCATCGGAATTGCCCGACTCGCTGCAGAAGGGACGCTCTTAGCCGAGAAGCGCCGGGTAGAGTATCGAACCTTGCCGACTCGCAAGTGGCTGAACCGCTGCCACTCGGAGCGAGTGCCATTCGACTGGTCTATTAATCCGTATCGAGGCTGCGAGTACGGCTGCAAGTACTGCTACGCCCGCTTCACGCACGAATTTCTGGAGCGCCACGATCCGGAATCGTTCGAGCGCGAGATTTACGCGAAAGATTGGGATGCATTGGCATTCCGGCAGGAACTAAAGGCGGTCAGGCGGGGGCACATCATCGGATTGGGAACTGCGACAGATCCGTACCAGCCTGCCGAGCGGAAGTTTCTGCTCACCCGGCAGGTGCTGGAGGCGTTGGCTGAGGTCGAGGGCATTTCGCTCTTCGTCACGACCAAATCGAACCTGGTCAGGCGCGACGCTGCTTTATTGAAAGAGATCGGCTGCAAGAATGAGGTCCGGGTAACGGTTACTGTCACAACGATGGACCGCGAACTCGCCCGGCTTACGGAGCCGCTTGCCCCGCGGCCAGATTTGCGAATGAAGGCAGTTGCCGAACTGGCAACTGCGGGCGTTTCCGTAGGAGTGATCGCCAACCCAGTACTGCCGCTCATCACGGATTCGGAGAAGAATTTGGAATCGGTTGCCCGGGCCGCGAAGAACGCCGGAGCGGATCAGTTCGGCGCGAACGTCGTGTTCCTGCAGCCCGCGGTCCAGCGCGTATTTTTTCCGTTTCTCGCTGATAATTTTCCGGAGCATCTGAAGCGTTACCGCGCGAGTTTTGCAGACGGACCATACCTCAAGGGCACCTACCCGGAACGGATTCGAGCCCTGGTGAGTGACATCCGCGAGCGGGTCGGCATTCCCCGGCGTGACATGGACCGCACAGTGCTTCCGAAGCCGCCGGGTGCGCAATTGATGCTGTTCTAATCGGCGAACCGGGCCGCGTGCTCTGGTATTCTGGCGTGGAACGCGGACACGCCGAATACCCATGCACATCTCGCTTTCCAACAAATCGGCGATCGTGACCGGAGCGGGCCGCGGCATCGGATTAGCCATTGCCCGGAGTCTGGTAGCCGCTGATGCGTCTGTACTGCTTGTCGACATAGACGAGAGCGCGCTCGAAAACGCAAAGAAGGTGCTTGCCAATTCAGGCGGAAAAATCACCACGCTGGCCGGCGATGTAACCGCGCCCGGATTCTCTGAGACGGCTATAGAAAAACTCGTCAAGGAGTTTGGATCTGTCGATATTGTGGTGAACAACGCGGGTTACACATGGGACAACGTGATTCAGAAGACCACCGACGAACAGTTCGAGGCCATGCTCGATATTCACGTGGTTGCACCGTTCCGAATGCTGCGCGCCGCCTCGCGTTGGATCCGGGAAACGGCAAAGAAGGAGAACGAAGCAGGAACGCCGGTTACGCGAAAGGTGGTGAACATCACTTCGATTTCCGGGTTGTTCGGCAACGCCGGCCAAGCGGGCTACGCATCCGGAAAGGCAGCGATTGTCGGGCTGACCAGGACGCTCGCGAAAGAATGGGGCCGCTATAACGTGACGGTGAACGCAGTAGGCTTCGGCCTGATCGATACCAGGCTTATTAAGCCCATGGACGATGCCGAAACGAATATCGCGATCGGCGAGCGCCAGGTACAAGTCGGTATGCAGGCCCAGGTCCGGGAACAGACAGCCAGAATGATTCCGCTGGGCAGACTGGGAACGCCCGAAGACGCCGCGAACGCCGTGTTTTTCTTCTGCTCGCCATTATCCGACTACGTTACCGGCGAAGTGCTGGTCTGCAGCGGCGGGATACGGTCTTAGAAGCTCCGAAAATAGTCTGGGACTTCAGACTTTTGGTGTGCCGCTCCGCTCATACCAATTCCTGCCTTACGATACAAAAGGGGCTCAGACATGAATCGACGCCATTTACTAATCTCTTTGGTCCTTTTGTCAGGCGCCGCCGTTTGCGCGAAGGACAAGGACAAAGATAAAGATAAAGATGACCACGGGAAAGGCAAGGGAAAAGGAAAAGCCTCTAAGGACTGGCGTTACTTCCGCCAAGAGGACTACCCTGCCGTCGAGCGGTATTATAGCGGACCTCACGACCTGCCTCCCGGTCTGCGAAAGAAGTACTATCGCACAGGCAAATTGCCTCCGGGCTGGGAAAAGAAGATGCAGCCTTTCCCTCCCGAACTGGTCCGCGAACTTCCTCCGCCACCCCCGGATTGCGAGCGCGGTTACATCGATGGAGTAGCGGTTGTGTACGACCGCAATACCCGCATCATCCTGGATTCCATTGACCTGGTTAGCGCGATCGCGGGTCATTGAGTCGGTTGTGCCAACTCTCGTCCAGAGAGTGAAACCTTCAGAAACGGCCTTCATTGATAAACTGAGAACTTCTGCTATGGCGGTCAGTCAGGAGCTTCTGGACATTCTGGTTTGCCCGGTTTGCAAAGCCAAGGTCGTTTTGAAAGAAGACGGGAGCGGCCTGAAGTGCGTAGAATGCAAGCGTGTATACCCGATCCGGGATGACATCCCCGTGATGTTGAAAGACCAAGCCACGATCGAGCCGTAAATGACCGTTTTGGAGCAACTGCCGGAAGGCTCTCGTGTGGCCGTCGTCCGCCTCCGTTCTCTGGGCGATTGCGTCCTCACCACGCCCGCTCTCCATCTGCTCAAAACCTTCCGGCGTGATCTCAGCGTCGGCGTCTCCGTCGAAGATCGCTTCGCCACAGTATTTGAAAGCAATCCGGATGTCAGCGTGCTCCCGTCCACTTGGCGCGGCTTGCGGAACTACAGATCTGCACTGTGCGTCAATCTGCACGGCGGCACACGCAGCCAGTGGCTGACTGCGCTCTCGGGAGCGGCTTGGCGCGCGGGGTTTGCGCATCACAGTACGACGCTCGCCTACAATTTCAAGATCGCGCGCGCGCAGAAGATTCTAAGCGTGAACCGGGTCGTTCATACAGCGGAGCACCTGGCTTCTGCATTTTTCGCGCTCGGGGTTCCGGTGCAGGAGGTGCCGCGCGCACACCTCTTCGCGAAGGAATCGCCTGTCGAAGGCCGCTATGCGGTTCTCCACCCGTTTGCCTCCGCACCGGAGAAGCAGTGGCCCGCGGAACGCTTCTGCGAAGTGGCACGCTATTTAAAGCTCTGGAATATCGATTCCGTGATTCTCGCTGGTCCGCACGATGACACGTCGAAGTTCGGCGCGCATCAGGTGTTTCAGGGGACGCTGAGCGAGGCCAAGGCGGTCGTCTCGAAAGCAGCCGCTTTTATTGGTAACGATAGCGGTCCGGCGCACATCGCGGCGGCATTCGGCGTGCCGAGCCTGGTACTGTTCAGCAAATCGAATCCCGCGATCTGGGGCCCCTGGCGCACCGAGTGCCAGGTGATCATTGCGCCGGATGGATTACAAAACGTCAGCGTCTCGCGCGTGATTGCCGCTCTGGAGCGTTTGCGAATGTTCGAAGAGGCACACGCTTGAAAGAGCTCTTTCGCCTGGTTCGCTATGCACGCCCGTATATACCGGCCCTGCTTGCGTCGGTCCTGTTCATGGCAATTGTGGGACTATCGCAAGGCCTGCTGGTGAAACTCATTCCGCTCGTTTTCGAGCGGGTACTGAACCCCAGCACGCCGGATACGCCAGCACTCTTGTTTTCCGTTCCGCACACGCATATTAATGTCTACCTGAACGACGTGGTCCCCTCATTTGTGCACAACATATGGACCATGGTGGCTTTGGGCATTTTCGTCTGTTTTGTGGCAAAAGGAGTCTGCGATTACTTCGGCAACTATCTGGTGAACTGGGTTGGCGTCAGCGCGATTATGGACCTGCGCCAGGAGGTCTTCGATCGCGTTCTGCATCAGGATGCGCGCTTTTTTGAAGACGAGACAACCGGCCGCATCATGTCTTCGATCATGAACGACATCGATCGAATTCAGATTTCGGTTTCCACCATGCTGGCCGACTGGCTAAGGCAGATGTTTACTGCGCTATTCCTGCTGCTAGCGATGATTTCGATCGATTGGAAGCTGTCGCTGATCAGCCTGCTGGTGTTCCCGGTTGTTGCGTTCTTGACGGTGCGGCTGGGGCGGCGCATTCGCAGCACCACGCGGTATGCGCAAGATATGGCGGCCGGGCTGAGCCAGATACTCCAGGAAACGATCAGCGGCCACCAGGTGGTCAAGAGCTTCGGCGCGGAGGACTACGAATCGAAGCGCTTCCGCCTGGCGGCCCAGCGGCTAAAGAGCGGCAATCTGAAGTACGTCGCGCACCAGGCGCTCGCGTCGCCGATCATTGAAATTTTCGGAGCCCTGACGATCATTCTGCTCCTCACCGTAGCGCGCCTGCAGGCGAAGAACGCGATGATGACCGCCGGCACCTTCACCGGCTTCGTTCTGGCCCTGGTGATGCTCTATGAGCCGATCAAGCGGCTCACCAACATTCACAACATTTTTCAGCAGGGGATCGGGGCGGCACTCAGGGTTTTCAAATATCTGGACACCCAGCCCGGCGTAATGGACCGGCCGAATGCAATTCGGCTGTCCCGCTTCGATAAAGGCATTCGCTTTGAAAACGTGCGATTCAGCTATCCCGCTACGCCGGATCGCATTGTCCTGGATGACATCAACCTTGACGTGAAGGCGGGCGAGGTGGTGGCGCTGGTCGGTCCGAGCGGAGCCGGGAAAACGACTCTCGCAAACCTGGTCCCTCGCTTCTACGACATCAGAGCGGGTTCCATACAAATCGATGGGAAGGACGTACGCGACATTCGTCTCACCAGCCTGCGCGAGGGTATCAGCATCGTCGCTCAGGAAACATTCCTGTTCAATGACACGGTGTTCGACAATATCGCGTATGGGCGGCCCGACGCTCGGGAAGAGGAGGTGCTGGCTGCGGCGCGAACAGCATTAGCGGACGAGTTCATACGGCAGTTACCGGATGGTTACCGCACTTTGATCGGCGAGCGGGGCACCCGGCTAAGCGGAGGGCAGCGGCAACGGCTGGCAATCGCCCGCGCTCTGCTAAAAGATGCTCCTATTCTCATTCTCGATGAGGCGACATCGCATCTCGATACCGAATCGGAGCGGCTGGTACAACGGGCGTTGACGGCGCTAATGAAGCGGCGAACTGTGCTTGTGATCGCGCACCGGTTGTCGACCATCCGGCAGGCCAACAAGATCGTTGTGCTGGCAGGCGGCAAGATCGCAGAAATGGGGACTCACGAGCAGTTGCTCGGCGTCAGAGGCCTTTATCACCGGCTTTATGACTTACAACATGCGGCTTCCGCGGCCGTAATCGAATAAGAGAAGAAAATGCCTGTGCCCGTTCGCAGCATGACTGGATTTGCGAGTGTCCGGCGGCAGACCGGAGCGGGGGAACTGACCATCAACCTGCGAAGTGTGAATCATCGGGGACTGGACTTGCATTTCCACCAGATTGGTGAGTTCGCGCTGTTCGAGAACGCCATGCGCGCCCTGCTCAAAGAGCGGATCCGCCGCGGCCACGTGGAACTGCGCCTGTTTCTCACACCGTTGCGCGAAGCTGACGGCGCGTCGTATAACAGAGGAGCGCTTGAAGCCTACTTATCTGCCTTCCGGCAGGTCTCTCGGGAGTTTCAATTGAGCGGCGAGCCGGATCTCAATGTGCTATTCACATTGCCGGGAGTTTTTGAGCCTGCGACTGGCCCGGATGGCCTAGACGAATCGCTCGAACCGGAGTTGCTCGACGTTCTTTCCTCGTGCATAGCCGATTTGCTAGTACACAAAGAGCGTGAGGGCCAGGCGCTTTGCCAGGAGTTGCAAAGAGAAGCAGATTCGATGGAACGCGCAATTGCAGCCATCCGCGATCTTCGGGGCGGCATTGTGCGCTATTTGCAGGCACGGTACCGTGAAAAAGTCGCCGAGCTTCTTGCCAGCGCGGCTGTTCCGGAGACGCGCATCGTTGAGGAGACCGCCCTGCTCGCCGAGAAGTCCGATATCGAGGAGGAGTTAACAAGGCTATCGGTCCATGCTGCCGAGCTGAGGCGGATGCTCGAAGAAGGCGGTGAAATCGGCAAGCGGTTGGATTTTTTGTTGCAAGAGATGAACCGCGAAACCAACACTACCCTGTCTAAGAGTTCCGGCGCGGGCGAACTTGGACTTCAGATCACGAATCTGGCACTCGGCCTCAAAGCGAGTATCGAAAAAATAAGAGAGCAGGCCCTGAATCTTGAGTAGCTACTGCCTGCCGAAGCTGGGCGGCCCGAGGGCACCCGGCAGCCTGCAACACATGACCACAATTTTCATTATTTCGGCCCCGTCCGGATCCGGCAAATCGACGCTGGTCGCGCGTCTTATGGCGGTAGAACCGGGTTTGCGGTTCTCCGTATCCTACACCACACGGAGGCCCCGCGGAAATGAAAAGCCCGGCGAAAGCTATGTTTATATTTCCCGCCAGGAGTTTCTGTCGCGAATCGCCCAGGGCGAATTCCTGGAGCACGCAGAGGTTTTCGGCAACTTCTACGGAACCCATAGCGAGGTGCTCGAACAGGCACGATCGGAAGGAAAGGACCTCATCCTCGACATAGACGTGCAAGGTGCGAGACAATTAAAGGAAAGTATTCCAGAGGCAGTTACAATTTTCATTCTGCCCCCGTCTCGCGACATCCTGGAGCAACGGTTACGGGTCCGTTCAGAAGATTCGGAAGACGTTATCCAGCGCCGTCTGCGCGAGGCCGCTGAAGAAATACGGAATTACCGGCAGTACGATTATGTGCTGGTAAATCACCAGGTGGAGGAATCGACGGCGACCCTGGCAGCAATTATAAAGGCTGAGCGGGTCCGCAGGATCCGGATGGAACAGCAGATCCGACCGATCCTCAAGAGTTTTGAGGTCCGGTCTTCGTCTTTGATTTGATTAATACCGCGAGCTAAAGAGGCCCGCTTCCGAAAGAGAGCAACGTGACACACAGACCCAGAACGAACGCGATGTACAGCATTCCCGACGATGCGGACGCCAGCACTTACCGGTTCATCATCGTGTCGGCAAAGCGCGCTCGGCAATTGCAGAACGGGCAACGAAGCGTGCTGCCTGCAACGAACAAGAAACCAACGGTTTTGGCCATGGAGGAAGTGAGGCGTGGCCTGGTGCCTTACGCCGACATGCTCCGGGAAGAGGAGCAGCAAGCCGTAACGGAATAGAGACAGCCATGCAGGCCGTCGTAGGAGTGGGCGGCGGCATCGCCGCATACAAGGCCGCCGAGCTTGTGCGCGCTCTTGAACAGAGCGGTTACGAAGTTCAAGTTGTCATGACGCGAGCGGCTCAGAAGTTTATCCAGCCGCTGACGTTTGCCGCGTTGACCGGCCGCAAAGTGATCACCAGCCTTTGGGGTGGCAACGGCTCAGAAGAAACGCTTTCGAGCGCTGTCGAGCATATCTCTGTTGCACGGGAACACGAGATTTTGATCGTCGCGCCGGCGACGGCGGATCTGGTGGCGAAATTTGCCCATGGGCTGGCAGACGATTTTCTTACAACCCTTTATCTCGCCTTCACGGGGCAGGTGGTCTTGGCTCCGGCCATGAACACTGCCATGTGGGAACACCCGGCAACGCAGGCAAATCTGGAGACACTCCGAGCGCGCGGTTGTTTCGTCATCGAGCCGGACGAGGGCTGGCTCGCGTGCGGCACAATCGGAGCCGGCCGCTTGCCGGATCCTTTGCGCATCATCGATCAGGTGGATTCGCTGCTCCGGCGCAAGCGCGACCTCGAAGGCGAAACGCTGCTGATCACCGCGGGACCGACGCAGGAAGCGCTCGATCCGATACGGTACGTGAGCAATCGCTCGAGCGGGAAGATGGGTTACGCAGTGGCAGAAGCCGCCGCCCAGCGCGGAGCACAAGTGGTGCTGATTTCGGGACCGGTTCATCTGCCGGTTCCGGGCAATGTGAAGCGCATATCGGTGCGCACCGCGGAAGAGATGCGCAGAGCGGTGCTGGAGCATATGGACGCCGCCAGCATCATTATCAAAGCTGCGGCTGTGGCGGACTATTACCTGTCCAAAGTCCCGCAACAAAAGTTGAAGAAAACGGCCACCCGCCTGTCGCTCGAACTTGATCCGACACCCGACATTCTGGCGGAAGTCGGACTGCGCAAGGGCGACCGGCTGCTGATCGGTTTCGCCGCCGAAACGGAGAATCTGCTCGAAGAAGCTCGCCGCAAGATGACTGCCAAGAAGTGCGACATGCTGGTGGCGAACCTTGTCAATCGCGATGGACTGGGTTTTGAATCGGACCGCAATGAAGTGGAGATTATCAGCCGATCCGGACAGATTGTCCATGTAGGGCCGGCCGGCAAGAAAGAAATTGCGGAGAGGATTCTGGACCAGGTGGCGACTCTGCGGTTGTCACTGCGCGCGGTTGATACGCCAGCGTGACGCACGATGACACGAGAGCAGATTCGCAACTACCTGGAACTCTATCGCGATCTGGGCTTTGATTCTATCTACAAACGTGCCGCCACCCCGGCCAGTGGGCCGGCCATGCCGGAAATGGTTCTGCCCGGCCTCGCACCAGAAGGGGAAACGCTCGAACAGATTAAATCCGACCTGGGCGATTGTAGACGGTGCCGGTTATGTGAAGGCCGGAAGACGATCGTGTTCGGCATCGGTAATGAGCGCTCGCCGCTGGTTTTCGTTGGTGAAGGACCAGGGGCTGACGAAGATGAGCAGGGCGTGCCATTTGTCGGCCGTGCGGGCCAGCTTCTTACGCAGATGATAGAAAATACGGCGGCGAAGGAAGGGATTCCGATTCGCCGCGGCGATGTTTACATCTGCAACGTCGTGAAGTGCCGCCCCCCGGAAAATCGCACACCCCTGCCCGATGAAATGGAAATTTGCGGGCAGTTCCTGGCGCGGCAGCTCTTGGCGATTCAGCCGAAGGCTATTTGCGCGCTCGGGTCCACGGCCATGAAGGCCCTACTGAACGCAAAAGAGGGAATCACAAAGTTGCGCGGCAAGTGGCACAAATGGCGCGGTATTCCCGTAATGATCACGTATCATCCCTCATATCTCTTGCGCCAATACAACCAGCAGGCCAAGCGCGAGGCCTGGGAAGATCTGAAAACCTTGTTGCACTATGTCTATGACTAGAACAGAAAGTCGAGGCATCCCTCGCTTCTACGCAAAATCGGGTGTTTTGTAGGGATCGGGCCATGCCCGATCCGCTTTCCAAAGGCAGCGGCCTGTTCATCAGCTTCGAAGGAACAGAAGGCAGCGGAAAGAGCACACAGATGAAACTGCTGGCCGCCCGGCTGCGCGAGAGCGGGTATGAAGTAGTCGAGAACCAGGAGCCGGGCGCCACGTACATCGGCAGGCAGATTCGGCGCATCCTTTTGGACCCTGAGCATCCGGAAATGACTCCCATGACAGAACTGCTGCTCATGTTTGCTTCGCGCGCTCAGGCAGTGGCTGAAATTGTGATGCCTGCGCTCGAACGGGGCCACATAGTGATCAGCGACCGCTTTACAGACTCCACGCTGGCTTACCAAGGTGAGGCACGCGGGCTGGGATTCGATCTCGTACTGGCCGCTCAACGGTTGGTGCTGGGGCCCTTGCTGCCGGACCTGACGCTCTACATTTCCCTCGACGTGGAAACTGGCCTCGCGCGAGCTCATCATCGGAACCAGTGCATCGCGGCTGAAGCCGCCGAAACCAGAATCGACCAGCAAGCCGTGGACTTTCATCGCCGGGTTGCGGCCGGGTACCGCAAAGTCGCGGAGTTGTATCGGGAGCGCTTTCACATCGTCGACGGAGGCGGCGGACCGGGTGATGTGGCCCGGCGCGTCTGGGCCCAGGTTCTCCCGCTCCTATCCTCCAAACCGCGCTGAGACAATAAAGACAAAGGATGAGCGCTTTCCCAGATTTTTTCGGCAACGCACACGCTGCCGATACGCTTGCCCAAATGATGCAGGGGCAGCGCATTCCGCAGACGATCCTCCTCAGCGGCCCCGAGGGGATTGGCAAAGCGACGCTGGTCCGGCGCTTCGCCGCCGCCCTCCTTGGCGGCGCGGAGAAAATCGAGCTAGATGACTTGAGCTTGCCTCAAAATGTGGAACTGGTCGAGCAGCGTGAAAAGTGGCCCGCCGAGAAGCGTGCAGACGATCCGCTGCTCTTCGGTAACCACCCGGATTTCCTGACATTCGCTCCGGACGGCCCCCTTGGGCAAATCAGTATTCAACAGATGCGTCTGCTCCGCGAACGCGCGCCATTCATGCCGCTCAAGGGCTCACATCGCATCTTTCTCATCGATCACCTGGATCACGCAAACGAGCAAGCGGCGAATTCTCTGCTGAAGGTGCTCGAGGAACCGCCCGAACAGTTGATCATCTTCGCTACTGCCGAAAATGTGTACGATCTTCTGCCCACGATCCGCTCACGTTCAGTCGTTCTGCCGATGCGCCGGCTTTCCGATGAAGAGATGCAAGAGTTCGCACAGGCACGGAAGCTTCCGGATGCCAGCGCGAGGATCACTCTTTCCGCAGGCAGTCCGGGGGTCGCGGCAACACTCGATCTTGAGCAATTTCGGGAGCGCCGCGCTCTCCTGCTGGCCGCCTTTGAATGCGCCTGCGGTCTCATTCTTTGGCCTGCCTGGGTGCAGCATTCGGAATCATTCGCAGCGCGAAAATCCGAGAAATTGGATTTCTATCTCAAGCCTGCATACAGCATTCTCGAAGATGTTCTAAAGGTGTTACACGGCCGACCGCCTGAAATGCATCGCGATATCCTACAGAGAATAGAGGCGCTTTCAGAGCGGATAGATTACCGGTGGATCGAGAAGGCGGTCCATGCGACGGATGAGCTTGTACTCATGGTACGAAGAAATATACAAAAATTGGCAGCGCTGGACGCTATGATTATTAATTTGCGTAACCACGCGATTCTTGCTCGCACCTAAGAAGACAATCAAGATACCCCGAGAGCGAGTTTGAATCCGTGGGGTAGTTTGGGTTCAGGGAAAATAAGAAGAGGAGAAGCGTTTGGAATCGCTTATCAGGAAACCAGTTCGTAATACAGGAGACAACAAAGACTCAAGCCGGCGGCCGCCCAGCGTCAAAAAAAGCACGCCGCCCGATCAGACCAACGCCGAGCAGTTTTACTACTCCAAGCAGATGCAAGGCAAGACCCATATGGTAGTGGTCCTTACAGATGGGGAGCAACTGGAAGGGGTTATCGAGTGGTACGATCGCGACTGCCTGAAACTCAACCGTAACGGCGCGCCGAATCTTCTATTGTTCAAGCATTGCATTAAGTACATGTACAAAGCCGAACCGGAATAGGGAGACGAGCCGCCCCAAGCAGCTCTGTTAAGGGACGGCGGCATCTTTGATTTTGGCCTTGCACGCCAGACGGTACGCTCTTCTTTCGGCAGCTTCTTCAAATCTGCGCCGCTCCTCCTCCGTTTCCGGCACAACCGGCGGCAGCACGACTCGCCTCCCCGCCCTGTCCAACGCGACAAATGTGAGATAAGCGGACGAGGTGTGCCGGATTTCACCGTCGAACAGGTTTTCGACCCAGACTTTCACTCCGACTTCCATCGAGGTACGAAAAACCCGGTTCACTTGCGATTTCAATTGCACAAGCTCACCGACACGAACCGGATGCAGGAAGCTCATCTGGTCAACCGAGGCGGTCACTACTGTGCAACGCGCATGTCTGATCGCCGCGATTGCCCCGCAAAGATCCACCAGATGCATCACATGCCCGCCGAGCATGTTTCCCAACAGATTTGCATCGTTCGGCAAACAGATTTCCGAATACTCCGATTGCGTTTCCCGCACCGTGCGGGGCGCCCCCGCGTGTTCTTGTTCCACAGTCATGCGATCAGGTTGCAAACGCGGCATGAGCCTCAGCGGAAAAGCGGTTCAGATATGCGTGACACAACGCCAGGACTTGTGCCCGCATACAACAATCTTCAATCTCGGGCTCGAGCCTTTCGGGCTCGCTTGAATATTTCAAAATGCGCCACGCCGCCGGCGCGTAATCCTGTTCTTCAATGACCGTAATCTCCAGCTCCGTTTCCGTCAGGTAAGTCAAGTGGTACCGGAAGGCAGAGCGCGTTTCAGTGTTGGGAAAGTGCTCACAAGCGCCGCGCGAATATCCATGATTGCAGTAACGCATGCGAAGCGCTGCGGGCGCTTCGAACGGTTCAGCAGTCGCCCGGCAAAGGCCTTCGTGCTCCTCGATCAGTGGCAGACGCCCCTTTGCAGGCTGCAACGCAGGCAAGGCGCGACGCGGCTCAAAATACGGGCACGGCATCTGTCCTAGTATAGGAACACATTTGGAATTCCAACTTCATGTTCATTGTTCATGTACACGTTCATGTTCTGCCGGAGCATATTGAAGGCTTTCGTGAAGTAACGGCCGAAAACGCGCGGAACAGCATTAACGAGCCGGGCATCGCGCGTTTCGACGTTCTTCAGGACTCCGCAGACCCTTCTCGCTTTATTCTGGTCGAGGTGTACCGAGATCCGGAAGCGCCGGCGGCACACAAGGAGACGCCTCACTATCAGGTTTGGCGCGATCGCGTTGCCGGGATGATGGCCGAACCGCGAACAAGCCTGAAGTACTCCAACGTGTTTCCCGACGATCAGGATGGTAAGTACGGACCTGTAGACATGCAATTCGAGTTTGCAACGGCGGGGCGCATCATCTTCGGCTCAGGAGCATTGAAACAGCTTCCTTCGCTTGCAAGCCGGCTTGGGCGCCGGGCATTCGTGGTCACGGGAGGCAATCCGGAGCGGGTTTCGGGAGCGCTGGCAATGCTCTCTGCAGCCGGTGTTCAAGCTTCAACGTTCGGAGTCCCTCACGAACCCACGATTGCAATGGTTCGCGACGGCGCCGCTGCGGTAGCTGACTGCGACCTGGTTATCGGGTTCGGCGGCGGCAGCGTGATCGATGCCGCCAAAGCAATCGCGGCGCTTGCTTCCAATTCCGGCGAGCCGCTCGATTATCTGGAGGTTATCGGGCGAGGCCGCCCGATTGAGAACGCTTCCCTGCCCTGGATCGCGGTCCCCACAACCGCGGGCACCGGTGCCGAAGTTACGCGCAATGCCGTTCTCGACTCTCCCGAGCACGGAGTGAAAGTAAGCCTGCGCAGTCCGCTTCTGCTGGCTAGCGCAGCGCTTGTTGATCCTGCACTTACGTTCACGCTGCCTTCAAAAATAACGGCGGCCTGTGGACTGGACACGCTGACCCAATTACTCGAGCCATATGTGTCAGTACGGGCCAACGCGTTCACGGATATGTGCTGTGTTGAAGGCATGAAGCGCGTCGCTTCTTCTCTGAGGATCGCGTTCCGGAATGGCGACGATCAAGCCGCTCGCGAATCGATGTCTTTTGCCAGTCTGTTGAGCGGCCTTGCGCTGGCGAATGCCGGACTCGGTGTTGTTCACGGTTTCGCTTCGCCGCTCGGAGGCATGCTGCGCGCTCCACATGGCGCGCTGTGCGCGGCGGTCCTTCCGGCTGGAGTTGCCATCAACATTCGAGCGCTTCGCAAGCGCGCGCCAAACCACCAGGGTCTGCAAAGGTATAGTGACGCCTCTCGCATTCTTACTCACAATCGCGACGCCGGACCCGACGACCTGGTTGCGTGGCTGAAGGACTTGACTGCCGAGCTTGAGATACCGCCGCTACGGACACACGGTTTGCGGAAGGAACAGATACCGGAGCTAGTCGAGAAGGCCGCACACGCCAGCAGCATGAAAGCAAATGTGATTGAACTCACAAGGGTGGAGTTAACGGAAGTGGCGGAAAGGGCGCTGTGAGGCGGAGCAGAACTTCGTCTGTTCAAAATCACTGAATTTCAGCCCTATTTCAGGATCTCCATGTACACTGCTGTGGGAGCATCCATGAACCTCTACAAGGTTGTTCCGGCAGTCTTCCTGGCGTGCGTTGCTGCTTTTGCGCAAACGCCCTCTCCAACCTTCGTCGGGTCTCTCGGTTGCAGGACTTGTCATAAACAGATTTATGACCGCTGGACGACGACTCGTATGGCGAACGTCGTCCGCGACCCCAAAGAGCATCCCGACGCTATTCTGCCGGACCTTTCGAAGCACGATCCTCTGGTTACGTTCACCAGGAACGAAATCGCGCTCGTGTATGGAAGCAGATGGAAGCAACGATATTTCAAGAAAATTGGCGATGACTACTTTGTCCTGCCAGCGCAATGGGATGTCGCGCACCAGGTCTGGAGGCCCTATTTCGTAAAAAACGGAACGGACTGGTGGGCGCTTCTGTATCCGCCCGACAATTTCAAGCGCCCGACGGGCCCGCTGTGCGACGGTTGCCATTCGGTGAATTACAACATCAAAACGAAAACCGTGACCGAGTGGAATGTTGGGTGTGAACGGTGCCACGGGCCCGGGAGCCAGCATGTCGCACACCCGTCGCGCGCAAACATTGTCAATCCCGCGCGCCTCGATTTTGTCCGGGCAAACGATAGCTGCATTCAGTGTCATTCACAGGGGCAGCCGCTCAAGAATCCCATCGAAGGCAAGTATTACGACTGGCCGGTGGGCTTCGACATGAGCGGGAATTTGCGAGACTTCTGGAAGCTGGAAGAACACAAGCTGGGCGAACTGACGTTTACGCATTTCCCCGATGGCACCGCTCACAAAAACCGTATGCAGGGCAATGACTTCGTCCAGAGCGTGATGTACACGCACGGCGTGAAGTGCTTCAGCTGTCATGACGCCCATGGGACCGAAAACCAAGCGCTATTGATCAAACCGGCAAACGTGATGTGCCTCGAATGCCACGGTCCGGGCTCTCCGAACGGTCCGCATACGAGCACGGTCGAAGAACACACGCACCACAAATCCGGCAGCTCGGGCGGGGAGTGCATCGCGTGTCACATGCCACAGATCGAACAAACGCTCGCCGATCAGAACGTCCGCAGCCACACCTTTCGATTCATTTCCCCTGCGATGACGGCTACATATAAAATTCCGAATCCTTGCACAACCTGCCACAAAGAAAAAACTCTTGCATGGGCGACCGAGCAGCTCGAGCGTTGGAAAAATGTGTCGGCCTGGAGAATTGAGCAGTAGTTCACCCTCGTAACATTTCGCGCGCTGCATAGAATTTACAAATCCGTAACATTAAGCCCGTCACCTTCCCTTCGGCTGTTTCTCTATCGGACAAGGTTATCGGTTCAAAAGGGTGAATATGTCGAAGAAATCGATCATCTTTGTTGCAGTCCTCGCCGGGGTTTGTGTTCTCGGCTTTGCGCGGCTCAGCATCCATCGGAACGCATATGCCGCGGAAGATCCTCAGATCGCAAATGCTGAAAAGCTGATTCACGAAGGTCGGCAGACCTTTCGATTCGACACATTCGGGGATGAAACATTCTGGGGCGGCACTTTGGGGTTGCACGAAGCGGTCGAGGGCAAAGCGTTCGGGGGCATCGGGCCGGGCCTGACTCCGGGTGACGCTCTTGCCGTCGGCCTGAAGGTGGACATAGACGCTCTGCTGCCCGCGCTGAAAAGCGGAATGATGCTGCATCAACCCTTAGGTGCAGGCCGGACCGTACTCAGTCATGCCGACCTGAACGACGCGTCGATTACCCTTGCCCTTCTCCGTAGTAAAGCGGTTGTCGGATTGACGGGCGTATTCAATTCATCGGGTGGTCTTCAATCGATAGGAATTCAGTGCGCGCTGTGCCATTCGACGGTCGACAACTCCGTGGCTCCGGGTATTGGCCGCAGACTCGACGGTTGGGCGAACCGCGATCTCAATGTCGGCGCCATCGTTTCCCTGGCTCCGAACCTGCAGCCCGTCGCCGATCTGCTTGGCGTCAACGTTGCTACGGTACGGCAAGTGTTGAACGCATGGGGTCCCGGGAAGTTCGATGCTGAGCTGTTTCTGGACGGCAAAGGCTTTCGCCCAGATGGAAAATCGGCCGCAGTGCTGATTCCGCCCGCTTTCGGGTTGGCAGGAGTGAATCTGCACACTTGGACGGGATGGGGATCGGTGCCGCACTGGAATGCGTTCGTCGCGAATTTGGAGATGCACGGTAAAGGACGTTTCTTCGATCCGCGCCTGAATAACACCACGCAGTTCCCCATCGCCGCTGCGAATGGTTTTGCTGATCTGCCGCACATCAATCCTGACGACGACCTGATAACCAAAAAGCTGGCCGCGCTGCAGTTTTACCAGCTCTCGATCGGCGCTCCGCCCCCGAGAGCGGGACGGGACTTCGACCCCGGAGCCGCCAAGCGAGGGGATGAGCTTTTCAGCGGCAAAGCGAAATGCAATAACTGTCACGTCGAGCCGCTTTGGACCGAGCCGGGCTGGAACCTACATCCGGGATCGGATGTTTGCATCGATGATTTCCAGGCCAATCGCGCGCCCGATCATAGTTACCGGACATCTCCACTGGCCGGTATCTTTACGCACCGAAAGGGCGGCTTCTATCACGACGGCCGCTTCCCGACGCTCCACGACGTCGTGAACCATTACAACTCCTGCATGAACCTTGGTCTGACTGAGCAGGAAAAGAACGATCTTGTGCAGTATGTTCTTTCGTTGTGAGCGCTTGTACTCACCTATGAGCACGATTACGCGACTGCACCGACACGGGCTCCTTCGCAAACTGGCGCATTACGAGAACAAGCTTCCAGATTTGTTCTTCGCTGAGGTTCCAAGCCGGCATGCCGGTAAACCGGATCCCGTTCTTTATCAGGTAGAACATTTGCCCGTCGGTAAGTTTTTGTACATGCGGCGTCCGCAGATCGGGCACCGCGGGCGAAAAGCCTTTTGCCGTCTCCGTTCGGCCGGCACCGTCGCTACCGTGGCACACGAAGCAGTTCTCTGTAAACGACTTCATTCCCGCCGTAACAGCTTCCGGCGTGGGCGGAATTGGATTTTTTGCGCTCTTCGCCGACATCGGAATCGATAGGTCTAAGGCGTGAGCCGCAACCGAATGTTCGAGGTTGCCTGGCTTTTTGCGCGCACTCAGACCACCAGATCTGAGGAAGCTGTAAGACGTAGCGAGGATCGCCAGAATCAAGACGGTCAGGGTAATTGCGATAGCTGCAACGGTTCGCGTGCGCATAACGAAACGTTCCCAAGCCACACCCTGCACGTGAGACTGTTTCTAACACTTGGACCGCTCGTAAACGTTTCGTTAAGATTTGCGCGACATCCGTCCTCCTGATCCCCACCTTTGGATGGAGGGCTGTATCAATCTTATGCCTCAAGACGAAGTGGCGCTGAACTGTTACGGTATATCCAAACCCCTTTAAAACGCACAGAGCAATGGAGCTGAGTCCCGCACCCCGCGGGACCCGCTCCATGCAAGTCTACGCTAACATACAAACGGCAGCGAAATGAAGGCCACCGAGGGTGCGTTCACGACCATCAGCGGAGTCCGTGTTGAACCTCTGTATGGCCCCGAGAATCTGAAGAACTTCGATCCCGTTCGGGACCTCGGAAATCCAGGACAATTTCCGTACACGCGCGGCATTCACGAGGACATGTACCGGGGGAAGCTGTGGACCATGCGCCAGTTTTCCGGGTTCGCGACACCGGAGGAGACGAATCGCCGCTATCATTATCTGCTCGAACAGGGTCAGACTGGCCTCTCTGTCGCGTTCGACCTTCCCACTTTGATGGGGTACGATGCCGACGACGCCATGAGCCAGGGCGAAGTCGGCAAATGCGGTGTATCGATTTCATCGCTTGCGGACATGGAAGCTCTTTTTAGAGGCATTCCGCTCGGCGATGTCACTGTTTCCATGACCATCAATTCTCCGGCAGCGGTGCTGTGGGCGATGTACTTCGCTGTTGCGGAACAGCAAGGTGTGGCATGGGACCAGGTATCGGGAACGATTCAAAACGACATTCTCAAGGAGTACATCGCGCAAAAAGAATATATTTTTCCTCCTCGCCCGTCCATGCGCCTGGTCACCGATACCATTGAGTTCGCGTCACAGCATACACCGAGGTTCAATCCCATTTCCATCAGCGGCTATCACATTCGCGAAGCCGGATCTACGGCCGCGCAAGAGCTTGCATTCACTCTACGCGATGGAATTGAATACGTCGATTGGGCGCTCAACAGGGGGTTGGAGATCGATGATTTTGCCGGACGGCTGAGCTTCTTTTTTAATGCTCACAGCGATTTTTTCGAAGAGATCGCCAAGTACCGCGCGGCCCGGAAGATCTGGGCACATACCATGCGCGAGCGCTACGGCGCGCAGAAGGAACGTAGCTGGAAGCTCCGATTCCACGCGCAATCGGCGGGCTGTTCGCTGACATGGCAGCAGCCCTACAACAACGTGATGAGGACAGCCTGGCAGGCCATGGCAGCGGTTCTTGGCGGCGCGCAATCGCTTCACACCAACTCGCTTGACGAAGCATACGCGCTGCCGAGCGAGCATGCGGTCACGCTTGCCTTGCGTACGCAACAGATACTCGCATACGAAACTGGAGTGGTGAATACGCCAGATCCCCTAGGCGGCTCCTACTTCGTCGAGAGCCTCACGCTGCAGCTTGAGACCGCCGCGAACGAATATATCGAGCAGATCGATCGCATGGGAGGCATGATAGCCGCGATTGAAGCCGGGTTTCCGCAAAGGGAAATCGCAAGCGCCAGCTATCGCTATCAGCAAGAGGTAGAGCAAGGCGAACGGATCATTGTCGGGGCAAACCGGTTCCAGACGGAAGAGCAATCTATCGACCTGTTGCAGATCGATCAGACCACGCAAGAGCGTCAGAAACAGAAGCTGGCGGAACTGCGCGCTACCCGGGACACCGGGGCCACGCAAAGGGCGCTCGACGCGCTGAGCCGCGCCGCTGACGGCCCGGAGAACACAATGCCATTTATCCTCGATGCTGTGCGCGCCTACGCGACGCTAGGCGAAATCTGTGAAGCATTACGCAAAGTCTTTGGCACATATAACGAAACCACACACCTTTGAATTTGAGTCAACAAGGAAGAGGGATCGTATGGATCCGGAGAGCTTATGAAGAGTGGTTCCAAGAACGGTGTAATCGGAGCGGTCTTAATTGGCGTAGGATGCGGCCTGACGGTGGCCGGCCTGGTGCTGGTAATTCCGGTATGCGCGAACTGGTCGCTGAGCCTCACGGAACAGGCGTGGCGAAGAGGACGCGAAAGCGTCGAGAATGCGGCGGCGACGCTCGGCGAGTTTGCCGGGCGGGCGCAGCACCGGTTTGAAGAAGCGGCAAAGACCGCCAAGAGCACCACCTCCAAGGCCGCCGGCGCGGTGGAGAGCGCGGCCCGCCACGTGCGCGAATATACGTCCTGAACTGCTGGCAGAATGGAGAGGATGGCAACGAACCGCCTCGACATCCTGAAGCAGTTGGTGACCCAGGACCCGAACAACTCGTTTGCGCGGTATGGACTCGCGATGGAGTATGCCAAGGGCGGGCAATACCAGGAGGCAGTTGAAGAATTTCGCGTACTGATCCAGCACGATGACAGCTATTCAGCCGCCTATTATCACGGCGGCCAGGCGCTCGAGAATCTGGGCCGGATCGAAGAGGCCCGGAGCATGTACGAAAAAGGCATCGAAGCCAGCACGCGTAAGGGAGATCTGCACACGCGCAGCGAGATCGAGGCGGCCTTAAGCCTGCTGCCGATCTAGCTTGAGCTCAGCATCCGACGATGCCCGAGTTGCCGGATATTGCAGCCTATGTCACCGCGCTTGAGCCCCGCATCTGCGGGCAGTCGGTTGAGCGCGTCCGGTTGGCAAGTCCCTTTGTTCTGCGAACTGCTCAGCCCCCGCTCGCGGAGGTCGAAGGACAAGTCGTCCGCGAACTTCGTCGCATCGGAAAGCGGATAGCGATTGGACTAAAGGGTGATCTCTGGCTGGTGCTTCACCTGATGATCGCAGGGCGGCTACACTGGCGCCCGCCGAGAACGAGGCTGGCGGGCCGGCAGCAGTTAGCGGCCTTCGATTTTCCAACCGGGTCTCTTATACTTACCGAAGCCGGGACAAAGCGCCGCGCATCGCTTCATCTCTTACGCGGAGAGGAAGGGTTGCGGGCCGCAGATCCCGGAGGAATCGACGTGTTCAGCGTCGATCAGGAAACGTTTCGGACGACGCTCACGGCCGAGAACCATACATTGAAACGCGCGCTTACGGATCCGCGGTTGATCAGCGGCGTGGGCAACGCATACTCGGACGAGATCCTGCATGCCGCTCAACTCTCGCCTTTGGCGCAAACGCAAAAGTTAAAGGCGGATGAATGGGACCGGCTCTTCGCTGCGACGCGCAGCACGCTCGACCTCTGGGTAGAGCGCCTCAAAGCGGAAGCGCGAACCGCCTTTCCAGAGAAAGTAACGGCATTTCGGGAAGGGATGGCGGTTCATGGACGCTACGGCGAACCATGCCCGAGGTGCGGAGAAAAGGTTCTGCGGATTCGCTATGCAGATAACGAAACGAACTATTGCGCCCAGTGCCAGACGGGCGGAAAGGTTCTGGCGGATCGCGGATTGTCGCGGCTGTTGGGATCGGACTGGCCGCGCACGCTCGAGGAATTGGAAACGCTGATGAGCCCGCGTTTTATCAGCGCGGCGAAGGTTCCATCAAAGCTGCGGTGACCTCCGGTTCACCCCACTGATTGTCCGGTTCGTCAAATAGCACTACGGACCGCTGCACGGGTACGCTAAGCTACTGGCCTGATGGGAAGTACGTTCAAAGGCAAGCTCTGGAAATTTGCTCTCTACTTTCTGGGGTCCACCGTACTGGCCTTGTTCTATTTCAGCCAGGCTCTCCTGCAAAAGCTCGCGTCGCGCGATCCAACCCCGTGGTGGCACTACCTCGCAATCTGGCTCGTCGGGGTTTATGTGCTGGCCCTCTTGACGATCGGGGTACTCTGGCTCGGCCGCCGCCTCCCGATTCAACGTCAGAACTGGGTGCGCCGCGGAGCGCTGCATCTCGTCTTCAGCTTCTGCTTCTCATTGACCGACCTGCTGATTGCCGGCGCGATTCTCCCGCGCCTGGGATTACTCCCGTCTATTTTCAAGGACTTTGCTAGCACGTTCGGCACGTTGATAGTAATCGACTTCCATAGCACTGTGATCGCCTACTGGACGATTCTGGGGGCTCAGGCGGGTCTTCGTTACTACCGCGAATATCAACTGCGCGAACAGGAGGCTCTGCGCCTGGAGCTTCAGGCCTCCGAGCTGAAAACTCAGCTTGCACGCGCTCAGTTGAGCGCTCTCAAAATGCAGCTACAGCCGCATTTTCTGTTCAACACGCTCAACGCGATCACGGTTCTCGTTCGACAGCACAAAGTGCAGCTTGCCGAGGAGATGTTGGGCCGCCTGAGCGATCTTCTCCGTTGCGTTCTGGAAGATGTGGAGGCTCAGGAAGTGCCGCTTCGCCGCGAATTGGAGTATCTGCGGCTCTATCTCTCGATCCAGCAGGTGCGCTTTCAAGACCGCCTGGTGACGAACATTGCAGCCGATCCGGAAACGCTAGATGCGGCGGTTCCACAAATGGCGCTGCAGCCTATTGTGGAAAACGCCATCCGCCACGGGCTCGGGCGTCGCGCAACGGCCGGCCGAATCGAAATCACTGCCTGTATCCTGGACGGGAATCTCATGATCAAAGTAGAAGACGACGGCCCCGGTTTTGCGCCTGCAAGCTCTCCTCGAAGCGCAGGAATAGGCCTGGCCAACACGCGCGCGCGTCTCGCTCAGCTCTACGGCGATCGCGGACAGTTGCTGACAGGCAATCGCGATGAGGGAGGAGCCGTCGTTACACTGGTCATTCCGTATCATCTTGCCCCCGACTTACAATCGTCGGACGTGATGGAGGTTCATGCCCTTCACAGCGCTGATCGTTGACGACGAGCCTTTGGCGCGCGAAGGCTTGCAGATGCTGCTCGCGGAGGATCCTGACGTGGCTTCGATCGGGCAGGCAAAGGACGGACGCGAGGCGGTTGCGGCCATTCGCGACACGCGTCCTGATCTTTTGTTCCTAGATGTGCAAATGCCAGAGATGGACGGCTTCGCCGTCATCCGCGACCTTGGCCCGGAGCATATGCCCCCGGTCATCTTCGTTACTGCGCATGATGACTATGCGATCCAGGCTTTCGAAATTCATGCGATCGACTATCTGCTAAAGCCCGTGACAGGTGTGCGCTTTCGTGAGGCGCTCCGGCGCGCAAAGCTGCGTCTTACGAAGCAGCCCGCTGAGGACGCGAACCGGCAAATTCTATCTCTTCTCGAAACGATCGCGTCGCCGCGCCGTCATATCACCCGGCTCGCAGTCCGATCGGCCGGCAAAACGGTCTTTGTCGACGTTCAGGACCTCGACTGGATCAAGGCGGCCGAAAACTATGTCGAACTCCACGCGGGACCGAAGACGCATCTCCTCCACGTCACTCTAAACACCCTCGAAAAATCGCTCGATAGCGAAGTGTTTCTGCGGATTCATCGCTCCCTCATCGTGAATGTAAAACGCATCAAAGAACTTCAGCCTGCCTTTCATGGCGAGTATGTGGTGACGCTGCGAGACGGCACGCAGTTGCAATCGGGCCGTGTGTATCACGAAAAGCTGAAGATGCTCGCGGCCAATCCCTTCTAGCCGCTTGCTAACGCGCGCGGTTCTGTAAGCAGCAGCAAGCGTTTCTCCGGCGCACACGGCTGTTCGCCCCTGCAAACGTCCACTTTGTCAAAACCGGCTGGCGAATAAAGGTACATAACCACATACTCGGACCATGAACGACAGATATCTCGCAGAGCTCCAGAGCGTGCATAAGCGTTTTGGCAAAGTCATAGCACTCGACGGCCTGGACTTGCACGCCAAAAGCGGCGAGCTACTCGCAGTTCTTGGCCCGAACGGCGCGGGAAAAACGACAGCGATCTCGATCATGCTCGGACTTCAGCAGCCCGACAAGGGATCGGCGTATCTCTTCGGTCAATCGCCGCTCGTATGCGCCGCGCGCCGGGAGACCGGCGTCATGATGCAGGAAGTCTATCTGGCTCCCGAGCTGCGCGTACGGGAACACATCGATCTCGTGGCCAGCTACTATCCGGACCCCATGCCGGTCGATGAAGCAATAGAGCTGGCACAGATTAAGTCGCTCGCGAACCGCTCGTATGGAAAACTCTCGACTGGCCAAAAGCGACAGGCGCAATTTGCGATCGCGATCTGCGGGCGGCCGAAGCTCCTCTTTCTCGATGAGCCCACTGCCGGGCTTGATATCCAGGCGCGCGAAACGATGTGGGCCATGCTGCGCCGGATTATTCAAAGCGGGTCATCGATTATTCTGACGACTCACTACCTGGAAGAAGCGGAAGCGCTTGCGGACCGGGTTGCCGTTCTTGCGAAAGGCAGGCTGATCGCTTCCGGCACGGTAGAGGAGATCCGCGCCTTTGTTGCCCGCAAACGCATAACGTGCCACACCATATTGCCCATCGAGCAGATACAAGCGTGGCCAGAAGTGGAACGGGTTACGCGGAATCAGAATCACTTGCAAATTGTGACCGGCGACGCTGAAGATGTCGTGCGGCGCCTGCTGGCTATGGACGAAACCGTGCGCGACCTGGAAGTGCACCGGGCCGGGCTCGCGGAAGCATTTACTGAATTAACTAGGGAGGCCGCATGACGACTGCAGTTACATTCGAGGAACAGACAAATGTAAGCGGAGGCGCCACGATGTCCGGCCGCCGGACGCTGCGCGCGTACGCAATCGAAGCGAAGTATGAATCGCTCCGCATGCTGCGCGCGCCATCATTCGGTGTCATTTTTCTTTCGATTCCCGTGCTGATCTATCTGCTCTTTGGCGTCGTTATCTTCGGGCATGCTCTTCAGAGCGACCCCACGGCGGCGGTCGCTGTCTTTACCGGGTTCGCGGTGTTCGGCATCATGGGCCCGGCCATGTTTGGCTTCGGAGTGACGATCGCGATGGAGCGCGAGCAAGGTTTGTTGAGATTCAAACGCGCACTGCCTGCCCCCACGGCCGCCTATCTCGTCGCCAAGATGCTCATGGCGATGCTGTTCGCGGCGATCATCATGATCACCATGGGAATCGCGGCGCGGTTTGTGGCCCATGTGCCGCTGCCGGCCGCCCGGCTGATCGGAATCGGCGCTACGAACGTGATCGGCGTGCTGCCTTTCTGCGCAATCGGACTCTTCATCGGAGCGATTGTCAAAGGAGCTGCCGCACCGGGTTTCACAAATCTCGTCTATTTGCCTATGATGTACCTGTCCGGCCTGTTTTTCCCTCTTCCGAAGGCGCTCGCGCCCGTAGCTCCAATCTGGCCGGCTTATCATCTGAACCAGCTTGCTCTTAGCGCCGCGGGCGGATCCCTGCCCGGCACCAAAACACACCTGGCGGTTTTGATGGGAGTGACAGTGCTATTCTCCTCGCTGGCGTTGCGCCGGTTGAGGCGGGCGGAATAACTTCGCTATCACACCGCTTGCTGGTGCGCGTGGCCCCGTCCTGGGTGTATTTGCTGACGCGCGGTTCAGAGTTATGGCGCTGAAGCCACCGACAGCGCTACCTCATCCTGGAATCCGAACTTTCCCGGCGGTCCCAGGCGCCGGATCGAGTCAAGCACTTTGCCGTTCCCGTCGCGAACTATCACTGAACCGGGCATGATCTCCACAACGACACGATACACGCTATTCGCCTCGCTCCCCAGGGGCGCTTTGACATCGGCCACGCTACGTTCGCTCGCGACAAGCTTGCGAGTCAGAGTACGGCCATCGAGCGTGTAAACGATGCGATTCTGTTCATCTCTGTAGTCGGCGACAAAGACAACTCTTTTCGTTCTGCTCCTGAAAAGTCCCTTTTGCTCCTCTTTCAGGATGTCAAAGATGAAGGTGCCCTGGTTCGCGCGCAGGAAGCTGTATCCCTTCGCGTTGTGCACCCACCAGCCGCTCTTATCGGTGGTCCAGGAGTTGGCATTTTCAAAGACCCGCGCTGGACTCAGCTTCGGTTCGGCCACGGCGGCCGCCGGCTCGAGATTCCAGTCCACGCTGACGGTCTTGCCGGGCAGCACTTGTACCGTATCCGATCGCGACTTAAAGGTATCCGCCTTCGCCGTGATTACGTAAGACCCGGACTTCAGGGAGAGCGTTTGGCCATTGTCGGCCGAGGAGGCCGTCGCGTCTCCATCACGGCGATACGTCACACTCGCAGTTGCAGGGGAAATCCTGAACGCCAGGGTTCCGTATGCTTTCATGGCGTCTCCGGCAAAGCCGGTCTTCTCGCCCGCTTTGAATTCACGCGACACGCTCAGATCTTCAAACCCCTGCTTCCGGAGTCCGATAGAATGCGATCCCGCACTGACCTCGCGCGAGAAGCTGCCGTTAGCGTCCACGACGCCGGCCGGCTGTCCGTCGATCAGGACATTTGCGCCGGGTGGCGCGGATTGAACAACCAGAGTCGCCGGGCGCTGGATCGGCACAAGAGTAAAGGTAAGCGGCTTCGGGTTCGCATCGCTCGGCTTGATCTCGACGGTCTGCTCGGGCGAGTCCTCATAGCCTTCCTGCGCGACTTTGAGCTTGTAAGTTCCTGGCGGAAGCGTAACGACCCGCGACCCATTTGTCATAGGCTTCGTGAGAGCCATTCCGTTTACAAAAACGGTTCCCTCGGTAGCATTCGATTCCAGAATCAAACGGATTCGCTCAGGCGAGGGACTCAGAAGGGCGGTATTGATCGGCAGATCCAGCGGCAGAGCCACCCAGTCAGGCGAACTGGGCGGGACAGGCGCGGTTACCGACGTCGGGGTCGTGGCCACCGGAGTCGCGGGAGCAGGATTCGAAGGCGCGCGCAGACGATTAAATAACAGCGCCGCGGCGATCACAAGGATTCCGGCAGCGATAGCCGTCCACCACAGCGGAATGCGTGTTTTCGAGCGAGCAGCGTGTCGAGCGGGGCCAGCCGCCAGGCTTGGACGAACTGCTGGCTCAGTCGCCGAGGGAACAGGTTCCTGAGCGAAGCTCTCAACGGGTGCGGGAGCAGTTTGAGTGGGAGGCATCACCGCTTGTGTCGCCGAATCGCCGCGCCGGCTGTCGGTTGTCGCAGCCCGCAGGGTATTGTGCAACTGAGAAAGGCGGATCTCATTCGGATAAAGCTCGAGACCGGTCTCTACGCGTTTCAATGCCGCCTGAAGCTCGCCGCCGCCCTGTAGATTGCGGGCATCGAGGAGAATTCCGTTGATCGCATCCTGACGCTTGTGATCTTCTATCAAAGAAGACAATGCACGCACCACCGGATCGCCGCTATCAATCTCGCCGGCTTCCTTTATTAGCGGCTCCGAAAGGTGCCAGTCCTTGCCCATCAAGTCGCGTGCCCGCTGAACCAGCGCCCCGAGCAGAGCGGCGTGGATAGCCGTATTAGGAGGATCCAGATGCTCAGCCTTTCGCAGTGCGTCCAGGCCTTCGTCGTATCGTTGCTGAGAGCACAACTCCTGGCCCTCGTGGAGCAGTACACTCGCCTCCGCGTTTCGCTTAATTCCCTGCCCGGCAAGGCCGTGCAGGCCCTTTAATTCAGGGTCATCGGGAAACTGTTGGAGAGCCTCTTCGCAGGTCTCGCGCGCTTTGGCGTACTTACCAGCGGCAAAGTAGCGATCCACCTGCTCCACCCAGCGCGCTTTTCTTTCGTTTTGAATCTGCTCTTCCCGCCTTCGCCCCAGGCGCTCCACCTCAAAATCGAGCCCAGGGTAAAGCGGATAAATATTCCTGAGGATGTCCCATTGGCCGGCCGCATCGTTGAACTGCGAACGCTCCTCGTATTGGCGGGCACGCCCGACAATGGAGTTGACCAAATCGCGGCGGTCTCGAATTAGCTTCAACGAAGAGTTAAAATGCGGTTCGTTCGGGTATTTTTCCAACGCCTGCTTGACGATGTTGTACTTCTTGTCAAGGTCGGGCTCCGCATCGATGCGCCGGTTCACTTCCGCAACGGCGGCCGACTGCTCCTGGCGCTGCGCCTCCTCAGCTTCAATCTTGAGAGCCTGGAACAGCGGATCTCCAGGGTGCTTTCCCAGGAACTCTTCGCAGATTTCAAGCACCCTGGCGAACTTATGATCGTCGAGCTGGTTGCGGGCTTCTGCATAAGCGTTGCGCGCCGCATCGCGCTCGGAGCGAATCTGATTATAAAGACTCTGATACTGGGCGTCACGGTCGGAGGGGGCGGACTTCGGCGAGCGCCGGCTCAACTCCAATACCCGCTCCAGCTTACTCAGCGCGGTGCTAATTTCGCCATTCTTGTAAGCAGTCAGAGCCGCATCGTATAGCTTTTGCTGCTCCTCCCGCAGCTTGACGGCTTCCTGTTCCGTGCGATCGACTTCGACGAGCAACTCGCGCGCCTTGGTATGCGAGTTGTTGATTTTCAATATCTCTTGAAGGCCTTGTCGCGCCTGGCTATACAACTGGTTGTCGAGATGCTCGCGCACGAGGCGCATCCAGTTCTCGATCTGCTTTTCGCCGCGCTGCCGCTCAATCTGTTTCTTCAGATTCAGGGCATCGATGTTCGTAGCATCGACGTTCAGCACATCCTGAATTTTCTGCAGCGCCAGAGGGTATTCATCCTCTTCCATGCGCGTCCGCGCGCTTTCGAGCAACTGGCGAATCGTTTTCTGGCGGACCGCCTGTTCGATCTGGATGCGCAAGACGGCCATTTCCGGATCGATGTGGCCCTCCGATTCGAGCTCGGTGAGAATTTCAAGACCGAACTGGTGGTCGCCTTCGGCGCAGGCCTTCTTTATGCGCTCGATTCGCGGTTGAATTTTTGCGCGATCAAAGCGCTCGATCGGCTCGCTGCGGAGCGCCTTCTGGAGCGTGTCACCGAACTCGCGGGCGCTCGAAAACCGATGCCAGGCCTGCTTGGCCATTCCCTTATGAACCGTGCGGCTCAACAGTTGATTCACAGCGGGATTGATCTCCGAAGCCGGCGGTGGGATGTAAGTCCGAATCGCCTCTACGACTTCCATTTCGGTCTTCCGCGCGAATGGCTTGCGCCCGGTTAGCGCTTCATAGCAGACGACTGAGAGCGAAAAAATGTCGGAGAGCGCCGTAGAAGGCTTAAGATCAAACTGCTCCGGCGCCATATAGTGCAGCGTGCCTTTTATACCGGTAGCCGACCTGGTATCCGCCAGGTGAACGACGCCGAAGTCAATTATCTTAACGGTGTCATCCTCCATGACAAAAATGTTGCTGGGTTTGAGATCCCGGTGCACGAGTCCCTGGTCATGCGCGGCCTGCAATCCGCGGCACGCCTGACAAATGACTTCGACAATCCGCTCCACCGTCAGCCGCTGGCTCGCGTTACGGATGAGGTTTTCGAGCGTGGTGCCGGGCAGCAGGGGCATCACGAAGTAGGGCTTGCGGCGTCCGTTTTCGCGAAATTCGCCGGTGTCCAGGATGTCGACGATATTAGGGTGGCTGATGCGCGCCAATACGGTCCATTCCCGCTCAAAAAGCTCGATTGCCGCAGGGTCAACGTTGCCCCACATGGTCTTAATGGCAACGAATCGCTTAGTGATTATGTCGTAGGCTTTGTACACCACTCCCATTCCGCCCTGGCCAATAGGCGGATTCTTCATTTCGTACCGGCCGTTTACGACAGGAGGTACAAGCAAAGCGTGGGAGGATTCTGACATACTGAAAAGGCCACCCAGCCCCAGTCTAACGAACTCTGTTTGGATGCAATTTTATCCCCACGGCGGGCATTAGATTACGTTTTGTACATTAAACGAAGTTTAATGTGAACTTCAGGACTCCTTCACCGATTCTCTGCGAACATACCAATGACGGCACTAAGTGCTATCACTGAATCGATTCCGTAAACAAGGAGATATTCCGACAATGAAAAAGATCATGTCTGCAGCCCTGGGCCTTTCTTTGCTCTCTGGTGCCGCCGTTTTCGCGGCGCAGAACACTGCCACCAGCAGCGACAGCACAATGAAGAGCAGCAAGAAGAGCCACAAGCACAAAAGCAAGAAGGGCAGCACTGGCGATACGACCAGCACCACCAGCACCAGCAAGTAAGCTGCGCGCCGGTTTTTGAGCGTTCAACACACGGGGTTCGGGCCATTCGCCTGAGCCCCGTTTTTGTTTACAACGACTCAGAGCGGCTGCGGCTTCGTCGCCAGGATGAGCAGCGACGGACCAGGCGCATCCAGGCTTGCTCACTGAGAACCAGAGTGGAAGCAGATGCTCGCTGATAAGTCGAAAAATCCACTGCGTGCGCTGGATTCGATGATCAAAGGCTGCGCGAATCCCCAAGCAAATTGATACAGGCGCTTGGACATAACGGCACCAACACCATTGGAGCTAGAGTCAGGTAGCCTACAATCGTCATGGTGATGCACGAGAGAGGCAGCGAGCAATCGTCCGAAGTCCGCGACGCAGCCTTCCGGCGCATCATTCTTTCGATTCCCAAAGGCAAGGTGGCTACCTACGGACAGGTGGCGGCGGCAGCCGGATACCCGCGGAATCATCGCGCGGTAGCGCACCTTCTGAAATTCGCTCCGACTGATCGCTTACCCTGGCAGCGGGTCGTAGGCTCAGGAGGCGAGATCAAACTTCGTTTTCAAGCCGCCGCCGAACAGCGTCTGCGGCTGCGTATGGAAGGCGTGACATTTCGCGGCAAGCGGGTAGACATGACTCTTCATCAACATCGATTCCCGAAATCACGTCAGCAGGCTTCCAAACAGGCGCGTGCCTGAACCTTCACTACCTTTGACGCTTCAGCCGTAACGCGATGCCGTTTCGGAATTCTGGCGTACGTAAAACTTTTTCTCCTCCGGGATGGTGGAAACTCTGTAATCTCGCGGTACTGCCCGTCTTCGTATCCACCCAATCCCCGGCATATTCGCCAGGCGGAAAATCTAGCGTTATGTCAACGGGTCCATTCCCATCGAAGTACATCCCGTACTCTCGTCCGGGAATCGACAAAACACGGGCGTATACGCCAGCCGCATGCGTGACGGCATGCGAATCCGGCCGTAGCCCTGTCAGCGAGAACGATTGCAGAAATTCCTTCAGAATCCGGAGCTGGTGGCGTAACGCCGGGCTTCCGCCGCCTGGGCCATTCGGTTCCGTATCAGTTCCGTCTTCGTGCCCGGCTGTAAACGAATAGTCCAGGTTATCGAACGCGCTTCCTCCCGATAACATGAAGTTCCAGGCTTGCCGGCGATACACCTCGTCGTCCCGGCCAAGAAAACCGGTCTCATCGTAAGAGATAGCTTTTCCGAGCCCGTAGTTCAAAAGAACCGCATCTGGGTAGGCATAGTGAAAATTCACGATGCTGACGCCCGGCACGAGCGCTTTGACCGGAAAGAAGAAGTTGCTGTAATTCTGCGCGATGAGGTGCTTTTTCGGAAGCGACGTTTCTTCGCCGGTGATCCATTCCACTATGCGTGCCTGCCACTCGGTGGAAAGCTGGTCTGCCAGTTCGATGGAGTTCGGATACTTCTCACGCACTTGGGGTCGCAGGTAGGGATTGACCACATCCGCCCGCACCGGCCGGTCCGACCACGGTTCATTCTGAATTTCGAAGATGAGATTATCGAACCGATTCACTTCGCGCGCGAGCTTACGCACATACCGCTCCTGATAAGCGAGGATATTGCCGTTATCGAGGGTATGAAGCTTCTTCCAGTCGATCGAGCTGGTCCGGTTCACGTTGTTCGCTGGATTAAACACGCTGATCCGCCACTGCGCCTCGTCGTAGTGCGAGGAAAAGAGCGTGATCTCCACAACGATGCCTCGTTTTTCCGCTTCGGTGAGGAAATCGCCAAGCCGCTCGAAGTAAGCGGGATTCCAGCGGTCCAGATCGAACCTGTTCCCGCCGCCTGCATAACCCGGAGTGCTGCTGCGCATCCAGGGTGCGACGTAACGTCCAGGAGGGGGAGCCAAAGTGTTGCGCAGGATTCCAAACGATTTCGCGGGCACCTCCAGATAGCTGCCGGCAAAGAGGCGCGTGTAGTTCATGCCATCGGTCTGAAGTGTCGACAGATATCGGCGGTAATCGAAATCGGCGTTCAGCACAGCCCCATAATGTTCGCCGCTGGTAATCAGCACGGCTGGTTTTCCGGACAACAGGAAATAGTGGGGATTCTCAGGGTCAAGCTGAAGAGGCGCAGCTTCCACTGCTGAAAGACAAAAGGCGACGAGCGATGCGCCGAGCATTCTGCCGGAGACGGTCATCGCAGTCCATTGCATCATGGACGCACGTCGGAGCTGCTAGAACTCGGCGATGAACCGTCTACTGAACGACGGTCTCGTAGGGCTCTAGTTGATTTGCAATCTTCGCCTTATCGCCTACTACGACGATCGTCATCTTGCCAGGCATGATATAGCTCTCGGCGACTCTCTGGACATCGGCTGGTTTCACAGCGGTCACTTTCGTTACGTAGCTGGACAAGAAGGACCGATCCAAGCCTTGCGAATCGACAAACCGCAACTGGCCGATGAGCGCATCCGGGCTGATCGTATTTCTCAGAACGAACAAGCCGGCCAAGTAATTTTGGATGCCTTGCAGCTCCTGTTCCGAGGGCGGATCCTTGCGCATACGGTCGACTTCGTAAAAAATTTCCTTGAGCGATGGCCCGGTAACGGACGTCGTGACGTCTGCCGTTTCAACCCACCAGGCGAGATGCTTATGGGTTCCGATCTGGCTACGGGGCGAATACGTGTATCCCTTCTGCTCGCGAATGTTCGACGTAATACGGGAGGCGAAGGAACCGCCGAGCAGAGCGTTCATTACATCGAGCTTTACGTAATCGGGGCTCACCGGACTGGCGACCGGTAATCCGATATAGAGCGTCGATTGAGCGGAGCCGGGCCGATCGATCACGCTCAGTGAACGCGCTTTTGTCATCTCGGCAGAGATATTTTTCGGTTCCGGGCCTCTCGGCCAATCTCCGAAGGCGGTCTGAATCGCGCCGTGAAGATCGCCCTCCAACTTCCCGGCGATGTACAGGTGCGTTCGAGCAGCGCCGAAATTATCGCGGTAGAACATTCGGACCTTTTCTACGGTGTAGGATTTCAGGTCATCTTCGGACGGGAACTGCCGCCCGTACGGATTGTCGGGAAACAGGACCTGAAAGAAACGCTCGCGAGCCAGGTCGCCGGGCTGCGTTTTCGCGATCGCGAGCTCGCGCCCGAGATCGGCTTTGAGTCTCGCCAATTGAGATTCGGGAAATGACGGATTGCGCAGTGCGTCCGCGAGCAGTCCGATGAATCTTGGGGCGAATTCGGAGAGCACAATACCGCCCGCGATGGTCTCCTCGGCGCGGGCGTCGATTTCGAGCTGGCCTCCCATACCCGCGGCTTCTTGCGCCAGTTGCTCGCCGGATCGCGAGGTGGTGCCTTCTTTCATGAGCAAGCCCGTGAGGCGGGAGAGCCAGACCTCATTGGCGGCCTCATTTACACCGCCTGCCTCGACGAAGGCTCGAATCGCCGTTCGGGGCACGATCCCGAACGGCACAATCGTCACCTTCATGCCATTCGGTAGGCTAAAATCTTCAGTCTTTGGAAGATGAAAAGGCTTTGGCGGACCTCCGGGAGGAGGCGTTTCCTTTTGGGCGGCAAGCGGAAGGGATGCCATCGCTAGGACGGCGAAGAGGACTTTCATTGCGCTGCCCCCTTCCCTGCAGCGGACGCCTTCACCGCGCCAGGCTCGACCATCAAGACGGTCCGGTTTGTGCGCCGCAAGTACTCCCGAGCGGTGCTCTGAATCAATTCCGGCGTGACGCTCCGAAAATTCGCTTCAAGGGAATTGATCCTGGCTGGATTGTCGTCGAACAGCGCGAAACAGGAAAGCAAATTGGCGCGGCCAAATCCGCCGAACTGCGTCATCGAATCGTAGAGGTAAGACCTCATTTTGACCAAATTTCTAGCTAATAAATCCCGATCGACAGGCTTCGCCTGCAAACCGCTCATCACGCCATCGATGGCGTTCAAGATGTCGTCAGGCTTCGTCGATGCATCGTGAGTGAGGTAAGCGGTCCAAAGCATAGGGCCGGAGTAATCGAACATATCGCCGAGATCGACATTGATGCCGCCCGAAACGGAGCCGGTGAAACCTCGCTTCTTGACCAGTTCCTGGCTTAGGAGGCTGTCATCGCCTTGCGCCAGCATCTGGTCGAGCAGCCCCATGGCATAGTATTCCGGCGTGTTGCGAGCCGGCATGTGATAACCGATCGCCAGGGCGGGGCGATTTGCGTGCGAATCTGTGCGGGACGCGCGAATTTCCTTCTCTTGACGGGGCTCACTGAGATCTGGCGCTGGAAGCAATTTAGACGCCGGAATGCCGCCGAAATATTTGGCAATCATCGCCTTCGCCGCGTCGGGCTCGAAGTCGCCGACTACTGATAATGCGGCATTGTTCGGAGCATAATAAGTCTTAAAAAACGTCTGAACTTCTTGCAGTTTCGCCGCTTCTATATCTTTCAAATCGCCGTAGAAGTTGTGCGAATTGTACCAATTGGTGTTCGCGTATTGCGGCATCCAAAGCCACGGGAAGCCCCCATAGGGCCGGTTGAGAACGTTAACCTTGACCTCGTTTCCAACTACACCCTGCTGATTCGTCAGGTTCTCTTGTGTGATGGCCAAACCTTTCATCCGATCGGCTTCCGCCCAAAGAGCGGTCTCGAGCTTGCTGGAGGGAAGCAATTCAAAATAGTTTGTGAAATCGAAGCGCGTCGAGCCGTTCAGAATTCCGCCGTTCTCTTGAACCAGCCGCACGAAGGCCATCTTCCCCATGTTCTGCGAGCCCTGAAACATCATGTGTTCGAAGAGATGAGCGAATCCGGTTCGATCCTTGGGTTCGACCCGGAATCCAATGCGGTAATACACCGCGACAACGACGGTAGGAGCCGTAGAGTCAGGCGAAAGGACAACCCGCAGCCCATTGGGAAGTTTGTAGTAGGTGACAGGCACCGTGAACTTGCTCGCGGCGGGAGGGTCCCCCTGAAGTAAACCGGCAAGAATGGCCGCCGCAAGTAGAGAAAGAAGGAGAGTTTTCGTCAGCGCCTTCAAGCAAGAACCTCCTGGTTGCCATCCTGAAGCAGCAAGCAGAACTTGGATGTGGTGGATTCTACCACGGAAACAAAGGGCCCCTGTCTAACAGAATGCTAAATTGTGTAGCCGCCCGCATGGGTCCGGAGCGATGGGTTCGATGTACGGGCTATGTTCGGGGGAAAACGCGCAAGACCTCTTCATAAAAAAGGCAGTCCCAATGGTTATAGTGTCTGACCGCGGCGAGTAAACCTGGACTGGTTTCAAAGTGAGAGCGCATCGCGCCGGGGTTAACGTGCTCCAGTTTGGCGGTGGCATGCCAGCCGTAGTGGTTTTGCAACCATTCAAATGAAGCCGAGGAAGACTCCTGATGGCCCACAAACGTGAAGGCCGTTCGAAGATTGCGGACAGCCAGGTCAAACACGTCCCGCGTCAGGGTTCCGGGAGGAAAAACACGCTGATCTATCCCGCTGAAACAACGTACCATCGCGTTATCAAAGTCGACTGCCAGGCGCCGCTCGAAAACTTCCTCCAAGGGCATCAGCGATCCAGACGGGCTGAGCCGACTAGGTTCAGTCTGCAGGAAGTACGCATATTGCGACAAGACGCGCGCCACAGGTTCGCGGACAATTGTGATGTATTCGGATTGTTGTGGCAGTGCTTCATGCATTCCAAATTGGAAATGGCCGATTACGATGCGATAGGAACGGCGTTGTTCCACCGGCAAGGCGCGCAAGTCTCCGACGAGAAAGCCGGGAAGAGTTGGATACAAGTACGCGATTTCGGGATGTTTGTAGTTGGCGGCGATGGCTTGGCGAAATGCCGTGCCGGCCGTTTTTGGAATGTGCATGAAGAGCACGGCGGGCCGTTGAGGCCGAGCGCTAAGCAAAACTCGTACCGTGCGTGGCGAACCCGCCAGCGACGCTCCGGATGGCAACCGGACATCGATCACAGCTTCTCGCTCTACCGGAAAGAGCCACGCCAAATCCGCATAAAATGCATAATTGCCTGAACCGATCCTAAGCCGCACAAGGTCGGGACGATAATGAACCGCGGCAACGCACGCAACCGGCTGTTGATCCACCCGAACAGTCAGGAAAACCGGCTTCGAGGGCCGGGTTGGATCAAAAGCCCAGCCATAGGCCCTTCCGTCCTCGACTCCATCGAAGGACCCTTGAATTCCGGGAAGAGCACTCCTTTTCTTGCTACGGATTCGC
>DATBHS010000167.1:0-10197 GCA_036557345.1 Bryobacteraceae bacterium | reverse complement strand
CATCCGAACTTCTCAAGGTCAGAAGAAGGCCCAAACATCGCAGCCCGCATTTCGTAAGAATCATGTCGCCCTCGCCAGCGAGAGCCATCATGGGTCGGGCGAAGTGGTTCCTTCGATGCAGCGCTTCTGGAATTCCTCTGATATCCCGGTGACAAGCTAAACAGCTGTAAATACAGGTCCGAAAAGTTCCACTCCTGCTGTGCTAGACTTTTCGAGCCAAGAAGAGCTGGCGATGAGCGCCTACGCGTCCACGCGTTTTGTCCGGTTTGGTGCGTTCCAACTCGACCTGCGATCGAGAGAATTGGCGCGGAACGGCATCAAAGTTCGGGTTCCCGATCAATCGGTCGAAATTCTCGCGATGCTGCTGGAGCGGCGCGGCGATCTGGTTACGCGCGAGGAATTGCACCGAAGACTCTGGCCAAACGGGACCATTGTCGAGTTTGACCACAGCATCAATTCGGCTATCAAACGATTACGCCAGGCGCTGGAAGACTCTTCAGAGCAGCCGCACTATATCGAAACGTTACCTCGGCTGGGTTACCGGTTCATCGCCGAGGCAAAAGGAACACCCGCTGACGAGGAGGTCGTTGTCTCGGAGGAGAGCGCGCGGGAGGCCGTCGGTCATTTCCGCATTCTGGGGATCATCGGAAGCGGCGCTATGGGTGTGGTTTATAAAGCCGAAGATACACGCCTTGGTCGAACCGTAGCTTTGAAGTTCCTCCCGGATGAATTCACCCACGACAAAGCTGCGTTGAACCGGTTTCAAAGCGAAGGGCGCGCTGCATCGGCGTTGAGCCATCCCCATATTTGTGCGTTGTACGACATCGGCCAAAAAGATGGTCGCCCTTTTCTTGCGATGGAGTATCTCGAAGGCCAGACGTTAAGCGAGCGCCTGGCGGCCGGCCCCTTGACCATCGAGCAGATTCGCAATATTGGGATGCAGGTTGCCGATGGGCTCGACGCCGCGCACAGCAAAGGCATTCTGCATCGGGATATTAAGCCGGCGAATATTTTCGTGAATGCGCGAGGACACGCCAAGATCATGGACTTCGGTGTGGCGAAGCGTTCGGATACGGAGGTGGCTCCAGCCGGGAGTGAGGCCAGGACCCCGGAAGCGCTGACGAGTCCAGGGTCGCCCGTCGGCACCGCGGCCTACATGTCACCGGAGCAGGTATGCGGTGAGCCACTCGATTCACGCACAGATCTGTTTTCCTTGGGCGCCGTGCTGTACGAGATGGCCACGGGTCAACAGCCCTTTCGAGGAAATACGAACGCCGTCATTTTCGACGCCATTCTCAACAAGACTCCTGTCCCGGCCATCCAGTTAAGGCCGGACCTGCCGGCTGGGTTGGGCCGCATCATAGACAAGGCGCTGGCCAAGGACCGCCGGTCACGCTACCAAACCGCGTCGGCATTGCACGCCGATCTGAGAGGCCTGGTCCTGGACACGGCCCAAGGGAGAACCGCAGCCGGCTCGGTCAAAAAATATCGTCGGGTCATAATCACGGCCTGTGTGGGCGTAGTGGCAGGTGCGATCTTCACCACGTGGCTTATAACGCGGAAGCAGCCGGCTGCGTTACAACCGCTCGAACGGCGACTGACCGCAAATCCTGAGGACAACCCTGTTAGCGGTGCCGTGATTTCGTCCGACGGAAAATATGTCGCCTATTCCGATGTCGATGGAATTCACTTACGGCTGACTGCGACCGGAGAGACGCGCACTATCCCACAAACCAAATCCTGGACGGTGACTTCCTGGTTTCCCGACGGTACAAAACTGCTGGCCGATGGTGACGCTGCCAACCCAGGTATATGGGCAATCTCCGTCTTGAGTGGAACACGGCATAACTTAAACGTTCACGGGGGCTCAGGCTTTGTATCGCCGGACGGCTCGCACATCGCATACGGCGAACACAGCATCCCTGAACAAGGGTTCTCGGAAATCTGGGTCATGGGCACAGGCGGGGAACAGGCGCAGAAAGTTCTTAGCGATTGCATCACCTGAGGTTGCCGGTCTGCGTGGTTGGTCCAGTGACGGGCGGCGTCTTTTGTACTTTCGACACAGTTCTGCGAGCTCGGCCGCAGCCCCTGCTCTGACCCCTGCCCTGGAAACGCTGGACCTGGCCGGACGAAAGGTCATCCAGCTTGTGAGAGATCCCGAACTCGCGCTTGGCCCTTTGGACTGGTCGAGCGGAAGAGCTTGTCTCACGGGCGGGCGTCTGATCTATTCCCTGCGTGAGCCGTTCCCCCACAATTTGGAGAGTAATCTCTGGGAACTGCGCATTAACTCCAGAACGGGCCACCCGGCGGGTACTCCAAGAAAGCTCACGCATTGGAGCGGAATTAACATTGAAGCCATAAGTGCTAGTGCGGAAGGCAAAATTCTCTCGATCCTGAAGGAGAATGTACAAACCGATGTTTACATTAGCGAACTCGAAGCGAACGGAACCAGGTTGAAGACGCCGCGGCGCCTAACCCTCGATGAACGCTTCGACTGGCCCGGTCCCTGGATGCCTGATAGCAAAGCCATTGTTTTTACGTCAAACAGAAACGGCACCTGGGATCTCTTCAAGCAGGCGATTCATCAGCCCTCTGCGGAACTCTTAGTCAGCGGCCCGGATGTGAAAATTGCGAAGGCTGTGACACCAGATGGCACGTGGCTGCTCTATGCCTCGCAAAACGAAAAAACGACTTCCGCCCAGATGAGGTTAATGCGTATCCCTATTCAGGGTGGCCCATCTGAACCAGTTATTGGAGTTGGCGCTTTTGAGGAAATCACGTGCGCCAAGCGGCCACCCTCCACGGCATGCGCATTCGTCAACGTCGGCAAACGGGGCTGGACCTTTTCCAAATATGATCTGCAAACGCGCGAGAGACGCGAATTCGCAAACGTAGAGCACGCGGTCGATTGGGATCTGTTCTTTGACGGTTCGCGCATTGCAGTGTTGATCAACACCGGCACGGGAAGTCGCATTCGGATCGTGCGGCTAACTGGCGAACTCGAGCGGGAGTTTGCTGTGGGGGGCTTAGGGATTGAAACAGTCTATTGTTCCGCCGACGGCAAGGGCCTCTATTTGGCGACCGCACCATACGCAGGAACTTCGACACTTCTCTACACCGACCTTCTGGGTAAGGTTCAGGTGGCCTGGCAAGGGGAGGGCAACTTTGGGGGAGCTGTTTACGCTTCTCCCGATGGGCGCTATTTATCAATTACGAGAGGGACCAAGACCAACGATGCCTGGCTGATGGAGAATTTCTGATAAGTCAGGGATAACCCGGAAGGGATCAGCTTAAAGACAATCGAGGTTCTTCCGGAATCAGAGCGTTCGCGGTTTATCGTAGAAACGTGACTCCGTTAGAGGAGTATGCCGCGCGCCGCAACCGCTGGCAGCATGAGCACGACTTCCTGCAGAAGAGATTCATTGCCATCGGCAACTGGCGCCTGGCAGTGGGAATTACTGCAGCCGCCCTCGCCTGGCTCGCATTCGCGAGCCGCGTGATCAGCCCATGGTGGCTTGCGCTTGCCGTCATTGCTTTCATTGGACTGGTTGCCTGGCATTCACGCGTCATACGGGCACGAACGGTGGCCGAACGCGCTCTCCGGTACTATGATCATGCCGTAGCGCGCGTTAACGATGATTGGGCAGGCAAAGGAGCGACTGGCGAAGATCTCCGCGACCCGGCGCATATCTATGCCGACGATCTCGATGTCTTCGGGCGCGGCTCGCTTTTTGAATTGATCTCAACGGCTCGGACAGCGGCCGGGGAGCAGACGCTTGCTTCGTGGCTGCTGGCTCCGGCGGCAAGGGAGATCGTCCTTGAAAGGCAGAGCGCCATTAGCGAACTCCGGCCGCGGCTAGATTTCCGCGAGGATCTCGCGCTAATGGGCGAGGACGTTCGCTCTCAGATCAAGGCGGCTGCACTTGCTCATTGGGGCTCGGCAGTGCCCGCCGGGTTCTCTACGCTGTTGCGGCTGCTTGCGGTAGCGCTCGCATTCGCCGGGCTTCTGACATTAGCAGCTTTTTTCGCGCAGATATGGCCGATTTATCCCCTTGCCGCCGTCATCGGCTGTAATCTTTTATTTCTCTACGCCACGCGAAAGCGCGTCGCTCACGTGATCGGCGCGGTCGAAACACCGGGACAGGATCTGCTGCTGCTCTCGCTCATTCTGGGACGCCTGGAACGGGAATCATTTGAGTCGCCCTTGCTCAGGAATCTGCGTTCCGCGCTCGACGTTGCCGGGTTGCCGGCTTCGCGACGGATCATGCGGCTGAAGCGTTGGATCGAGCTCCTCGATTCCGGCGACCACATGCTTTTGCGGGTATTGCGGCCCGTCATCATGTCGCGGGAGCAGGCGGCCATGGCAGTGGAAGTATGGCGGCGTGAATCCGGACCACACATCGGCCGCTGGATTCGTGCTGTGGCCGAATTTGAGGCGCTCTCCTCGTTCGCGACGCTCGCCTTCGAGCGGCCGGATTGGACATTCCCAACGCTGCTCACGCAACAAACCGCCTGTTTCGACGCGGAAGGACTACGGCACCCATTGCTTCCAACCGCCAGGTGTGTTCCGAACGGCCTGGCGGTCGGTGGTGAGGTTCAATTGCTCATCATCAGCGGATCAAACATGTCGGGCAAGAGCACGCTGCTGCGTGCTGCCGGCCTGAATGCGGTCCTGGCGTGGGCCGGCGCGCCTGTTTCGGCCGCTGCGCTGCGAATTTCGCCGCTTCAGGTGGCCGCTTCCATGCGTGTCGTCGATTCTCTTCAGGACAACCGTTCCCGCTTCTTTACCGAGATTACGCGTCTCCGCGAGATCGTCGATCGTACGCGGACTGGCACCGCTGTCTTTTTTCTCCTTGATGAGCTTCTCAGCGGTACGAATTCGCACGATCGCGCAATTGGAGCCGCGGGAATCGCCCGGGCGCTGGTCCAATCGGGCGCTATAGGCTTGATCACCACGCACGACCTCGCTCTCGCCAGGATGGAGCAGGATCTCGGCCCAGGCGTAAGGAACGTCCACTTCGAAGACCAGATTGCGAACGGTGAGATCCACTTCGATTACAAGCTGAGGCCCGGCGTGGTCACGCGCAGTAACGCTCTTGAACTGATGCGCGTAGTCGGCTTGAGCGTTTAAGATATTGCTTGAGGAGAAATCAGATTGGGTCTTCCTGCTGCACGCCTGACGGATCCGACAGTTCACGGCGGAGTGATTACTGCGCCGGGTTGTCCCACCGTGCTCATCGGCGGACTCCCAGCAGCGCGTATCACGGATATACATACGTGTCCCATGGTCACCGGCATCGTTCCACACGTTGGCGGCCCGATCATTCTTGGCTCCTTCACGGTCCTGGTCGGCGGACTTCCTCAGGCTCGCCAGACTGACATGCTCACGTGTGTCGGGCCTCCGGACACGATCCTGATGGGTTGCCCCACGGTCCTGGTAGGCATGGTGGGCGGCGGCGCCGGATTTGCGTCGATGAGTTCCGGCCTGAGCGGATAGCCCTGTCACATGCCGCCTTATCTGGAAGTAGTCGAAGGCCCCGCGAAGGGCCGCAAAGTGGAAATTCCTATCGGCAAAGCGGTAACGGTGGGCCGTACGAACCGCTCGATGGTGAGCTTCGCCGAGGATGAGTGGATGTCTGGTATGCACTTTGCCATCGGTTTGAGAAACGGCACGCTGTTCTTGTCTAATCTCAGCAAGACCAATGGCACGGAACTGAATGGCGAGCGTACTGAATGGGCCGCTTTGAAAACGGGCGATACCATCAAGGCCGGCCAAACTGCCTTTTCCGTAATGGCATCTCCGGCGAGTCCGTTCCCCGCTCAGTTCAGGATTGGCGGCTGGAGCTTCGAGCAGCTGCCCGGCGGATGGCAATTCGTCGACGGTGTCGGATTCAAGCACACTGTTCAGGAGCCATTTCGGCCTAATATGTCTGCCGTCGAAGAGGCCCTCCCGAAAGGCTACACGCTGCCGGCGTATGTCGATCTGCAAATGCAACTCGGCCGCCAGCACATAAAAGGAGCAGAGTTTAAAGGACCCGTTGAAACGAAAGTGCGCGGCGCGGACCAGGCTCTCGCCTTGTCACTAAGCGCACCCGTCCGGGGCAAAGGACAGGCGCTACAGAACCAGATCTATGCGCTGCACAAGGAGATCGTAGGCGTCTTCACCGCCACTGCTCTCGAGAGCCAGGCCGGCCTTCTGCGCGAAGCCATGAAGAGTATTCTCAAAGGCGTCAGTTTTCACCAAACCTGATCCGTTTATCGCCTATCCAAACCGAACGGTCTTGAGCATTCTTTGGAATGCGGGCTGCAGTTTGCCGAAATCTGGTGCCGGAGCGATAAAGACAAAGTAACGCAATGAGCCGTCCCTCTGCGGAAACGCGACAATCCAATCGCGCTCTCCTTTGCCGTTGTTACCTGAAGGATTGCTGCATTCGACGCTGTGCCCGGAAACACCATTCACCGTTACGTCGGTATGGCGGCCCGGCGTCAATCCGGGGTTCTCACGAGTGATCTCGTTAACGAGCGCATCGAGCGCCGCGCTCACGCTCATGTTGCCTTGCGGCTGATAGCGATCGGTCAGTACTCCATAAACAACATTGCCGGCGCCGCCATCTGCTGATCGCGCAACGCCCCCACTGGGCGCCAGCATGGCGGCACTCTGGCTTCCGTAGGCTTGCCAGTTGGCGGGAGCGTCGATGGAAAATCCCGCCCCGCGAAACGTCTTCCATGCGCCTGATGTATTCAGGTCCACGGTTGCCGGAGAAGCGCTTTCCCCAACCGGCTGATTCACTGCTCCTCCGACTGTCTGATTCGGGCTCCCCTGTTTCCAGGCTCCGGACGAAATTTCGCGAGCCGTGTAAGCGTGCATACCGCTCACCTGCTTGTGGACACTCGCAAATGCCGGAGTGGTTGTTGTATAGCTCGACTTCGGCACGAACGTTGCAATCTCCTGATCCACATACTCAGTCCGATTACCGGGGTTCGGGTGATCACTGAGGAACTGCGCGCTGCCCTCGCCGTACTTGGTCCGGATCGTCTCAAAAAACTGCGACATGCCATGTGGATCATAGCCCGCGTCGTAAAGAATACCGACGCCCAGGAGATCCGCTTCCTTCTCCGCGCTTCGCGACATCTTTAGAAACCCCAGACCAGCAGTCATTCCGATGCCCTGTTGCGCGAGTTGGCCGGCTGCGCCGCCCAACAACACGCCTGCCGCAATTTGTCCGATGCCGGCGATCATCCCAACCTTCTGCTCCTTCACTGTGTTACATACCGAATGCTGAAGTACAACATGCGAGATTTCGTGCGCCATCACGCCCGCTAACTGAGCTTCGTTTGCGGCGGCCTGGATCGTTCCTAAGTTCACAAAGATAGCGCCTCCCGGAAGCGCGAAAGCATTGATCTCAGCGACGTTTGCAACATGGAAGTTGTACGGCCACCTTTTGCCTGGAGCTTGCACGGCAAGCTTTTGCCCGAGTTGTTGGATATATTTTGTTACCGGATCCGACGCTGGAAGCACAGGCATTTGCTTGTAGACCTGCTGTTCCGCCTTTTGACCAAGTTGAATCTGCTGTTCGGGCGAGTAATTGTTCTTACAGGGTTGAATCTCGACGCGAGCGCTGCCGCTTTGGGATTGAATCAGAAAGGCGCTCAGCAAGAGCAGGATCTTCGGTACGGTGCATGACCGGAGGTTCATGTTCGGTAGCATCTTCACTCTATTGGAGGAGCAAAAGACCCAAAAGATAACTCGCCTCGATAATGGAGATGGGCATGAAACCGAGCGCGATCGTAATCGGCAGCGGACCCAACGGACTTGCCGGGGCAATCGCCCTAGCCCAAGCCGGATTTGAAGTCGAGGTTCGCGAGGCGTCAGAACAGCCCGGCGGCGGCGCTCGTTCCGGCGATCTGACGCTCCCCGGTTTCATTCATGATCTCGGGTCCGCGGTCCATCCGCTGGCAGTTGGTTCGCCTTTCTTTTCCAGCCTCTCACTGCAGGATCACGGTCTCAAGTGGATCTGGCCGGAGGCCCAGTTAGCCCATCCTCTGGATGACGGGAGCGCAGTCACGCTGGAATCCGACATCGGGCAAACCGCATCGCAGCTTGGCCATGATGGTACCGCTTACCGCAAGCTGTTTGAGCCTCTGGTGAAGGATTGGCCCCGTCTGGCGCGCGAGGTGCTTCGCCCGCTTCGATTGCCGCAGCATCCGCTCTTGCTTTCCCGGTTTGGCATACGCGCCATCCAGCCCTGCACGGTTGTGGCGAAAAGACTGTTTCGGAGCAACAGGGCGCAAGTTCTGTTTGCGGGGATCTGTGCTCATTCCACCCTGAAGCTCGAAGCGCCTTTAAGCGCCGCCTTCGGCATGATCCTTGGTGCGGCCGGCCACGCAGTGGGTTGGCCCATTCCGCAGAGCGGAGCGCAGCGGATCTCCGACGCCCTTATCTCTCTCTTGAACTCGCTTGGAGGCCGCCTGGTCACGGCCGCTCCGGTTCGCCATCTGCGCGAGATCCGTGGCTACGATCTGACGCTGTGCGATGTCACGCCGCGGCAATTTCTCGAGCTCGCAGACGGCGAATTGCGCCGCCCTTTCCGGCAGCTCCTCGAGCAATACGAGTATGGGCCGGGAGTGTGCAAAGTGGACTGGGCTCTACGCGAGCCGATTCCCTGGCGCGCGAAGGAGTGCGCCCGGGCGATAACCGTTCACCTGGGCGGATCGCTCGAAGAACTTGCCGTCTCTGAGCGCGCCGCGAATGAAGGACGCCCCCCCGAACGGCCGTTCGTGTTGCTGGCCCAGCCAAGCCTCTTTGATTCCACCCGGGCTCCGGCCGGAAAACACACCGCGTGGAGTTACTGCCACGTTCCAAACGGCTGGACCGGATCGGCGGTTACCCAGATCGAATCGCAGATTGAACGTTTTGCTCCCGGTTTCCGTGAATGCATTCTGGGGAGATCGATCCGCGGCCCCGCTGACATGCAGTGTTGGAACTCGAACCTGGTGGGAGGCGACATCAATGGCGGAGTACCAAACATCAAGCAGTTTGCGCTCCGGCCCACCTGGCGCCGCTACGGCACGCCGCTCAAGGGCGTGTATTTATGCTCCTCATCGACTCCGCCAGGAGGAGCCGTGCATGGTATGTGCGGGTACTGGGCCGCGCAATGGGCGTTGCAGTATTTCGACAAGCGGAAAAACCGACACTAATCCGCATTTCTCACCCGCCCCAATTGCTCATGCGTTCCAGACCCAAAGGGCCCTGTTAGGACGCCGCAGACTGAGCGACCGCACCGTTCGAGACAACCTTCCGTCATAATCAATGACTCTCTGCCCTGGCCAATTCCCATTCTGTCGATAGCCGGAAGCGAGGAGCGAAGCTGGCGGCTTCAAAAAGTGAAACTTTTGCAGCGCTCGCCCGTAATTTGAGCTGTGGGGCTCAGAGTTTCATTGGCGATGATTCTCTTCACCGAGGTCGGCGTCCACGCACTCGCCGGTCAGGAATCGGTCTACACCTTCTCAACCACGGTTTTTGGAACAACCGTTGTTATCCCCGCCGGTCTTAAGGGTCTGGTTTACGAGTTGGAGCCGGACACCACAATGTTGCCCGAGTTGGAATCGATGCGGCCGGTAGCGACTATCTATACCACCGTATTGAATGTTCCGCCTCAGGATTTTATGGAGGGTTTTCCGGGAATTAGCAACAGATTTGAATGGTTTGCTATCGACTACACCGGGAACTTTTGGATTGCAAGGCCCGGCAAATACAAATTTGCTTTGAACTCAGATGACGGGTCGATGCTCTATGTTGACGATACGCTGGTCATCGACAACAATGGCCAGCATCCACCTGTCTCCCGAAAGGGGAGTGTAAAGCTGAGCCTTGGCGTTCATCGCATAAGGGTATCTTATTTCCAGGGCCCACGTTTTACAGTTGCTTTGACTCTGCACATCGCAGGCCCTTCTGAAAAATGGCATCTCTTCAGTACAGATGAGCTTAAGCCGCCGTCCGACGCTGGCGTCTGGAGATCACCAGCGAACTCCGAACCAGTTGGCCGGCATTAAGGCTCGTCAGCGGTGTGTCAACTTTCCAATTGCGATTTTTGCGGCTATCAAACGCGTGACCGCGAACCCTGTGCTGTTTGGTATTTTCCGCCAAGCTCCCTGGAGGCGCGATTATCGTACGAGTTCCGGTTGCTCTACTGGTGG
>DATBHS010000166.1:0-6398 GCA_036557345.1 Bryobacteraceae bacterium | reverse complement strand
GGAGAAGGTTTTTAATCTCGGAAGATCAGACAACTCGGATGAGCTAACGCTGGATACTTGGGCTCTTCCGGAAGCAACTAACAGAAGAATCACCCCACAAATCGCGACTTGACGCGGGTTATACATGCTTCATCTTCCTACAGGATGAATCGCCTGCGTACCGAGGCCCGCCATTTCGGCGGCCATGGGAGACAATTTCCAGGCGCCAACATTGGCGTTTATTCGTACGGTCAAGAAATGGAGCTATTGATAAAGGGCGGCAAGTATGATGGTGGACTTCTGCTTCAGAATGAATATCTGATCGCGGAAAACAGAATCCTACGATCACATTTGCGTCGCCGAGTGCCATTGACCAACGCACAACGAACAACTCGGGCGGAAATCGCCAAACGGATGGGCCGTCGAGCGCTTGAACAGGTTGCCTCAATTGCGAAGCCGGAGACCATCCTGGCCTGGTATCGCAAGGTGATAGCACGCAAATTCGATGGTTCCAAACATCGCGGCTACCCTGGACGGTCTGCGGTCTGCCGTGAGGTTATAGAACTGATCGTCCGGATGGCTCGCGAGAATAGCGGCTGGGGATACGATCGCATCGCCCGTGCTCGATGAGATCGACGGTAGCTTACTTCCGATCCGTTTTGTTCTGCACGATCGCGACAGCAAGTTCTGCGCTTCCTTTCAAGACACGCTTCGATTCGGCCGGCATTCGACCTCTCAGACTGCCGGCTCGCAGTCCCAATCTGAATGCGTTCGCCGAACGCTGGGTACGCTCGCTCAGTGTTTATCGAAGCTGATTCTCCTCGGTGAAGCCTCTCTGTGCCGTGAAGTAACTCAATTCATCGAGCATTATCATCTCGAACGCCCCCACCAAGGCAAAGGCAATCAGCTGCTCTTCCCGACCCCCGTTCCGCCAGCATCACCCAATCCTGGGTTGCGTCCCATGTCGCGAACGCCTCGGCGGACTGCTTAGGTTCTATCAACGCGCCGCATGAATATTTTGATCCTACCCGATGTGTAACGTCGTTGTTCATGTGATATCGCGGCGCGGAACCAATAATGGCGTGATGCCGGATTACTTAAGAGCGTCTTCAGGCGTACTGCGTGCCAGCGCGACAGCAGCGGTCGTGATGTAGTACTTGGCGAGCATGTTGGTTTTTTCCCAAGGGGGAAGGTACCGCGGCTCGCGCACGTATTCGAGAAATCGGTTCACCAACTGGGCGAAAGAAGGGCCGCCCCTGGTGCGAACCTCTTTTGGAATTACGATGCGGATCTCTGCCCCCCTGTCTCGAAGGGACAGAGTGGGAAAAGTGGTTGACAACCGGCTGAGCCTCTTTTGCAGGGCAGCGACGATAGTCGCTCGATTCATTCCGGGGTTGGGGATCACATCTACTTCGGGAATGTAGCTCTCTTCCTTTGTTTGGCGCACACGAACAGTGGAGCGGCTGCCCCGGTAAAGGACTAGGTAGCTGTCGTCGAGCGCCCCCGAGCTTTCATACTCCCATTGATCCCTGATCGAAGCATAGATACCACGAATGGTGAAGAGGGCTGTATTGTTGCAATAGTATTCGAGCTGATCGTTCTTGATCGCTGGATGCAGGAACGCTGGCCAGGCTTTTTCACCGGTTACCCGCTCAAACTGAGAGCGTGTCAGCAGAAGGGGAGTACGACCGGCCTTTAGTACCTTAACGTCGCGCCGATAGTCGATACTCCGATCCGGAAACAGCGTCCACATCTCTAAGTCGATCAGATGTGTGCCTACATCGGCGACGCCCTCTCCCTGCTGGCGCACGTCAAAGAACCAAGCAGGTCGAAGGTTGACCTTTCCAGAGTTGAACTTCACGAGCGAATGCAGGTTTTCCAACTGCACGGCCGGCTCCACCGGTGTTCCCGGCATCGGCCGCCCAAAAATATCGGGATCACGCAACAGCTCCCGCTGAATCTGATACGCGATGTTGAACCGCTCCGTCATACCGTCATACGCGACACGATGCACCTCCTCTGCTGTATTGAGCACGATTTCGAGAAGCGGCAGATCCTTGCTGTCAATAATCCAGGGTTTATCTGCCAGGACGTTTTGCCCAGCCTGCAAGCAGGACAAGATCCGGCCAATCTTAGGTTCGTTCCGTCCGGAAATGACCACGATATTCCCTGGCGGTTCCAGCAAAGCTCGTTTTAGAAAATCAGAGCCAATATAAGGTTTGAGGTTCCAATGAGTCGGGTTTTGGGACCGAAGGTTGAATTGCGAAACACTATTCAGGAACGCTCTCACTTCCGGGCCGGGAGGAGCATAGATATTCACATCGTTCGAAATGCCCGGAATGGACTGAGCGAAAACAGCAGAAGCGTGCGAGTGGCCGGGGTCGAGTACGATGATGTGCGGTTGGAGTTCCCCGGCGTCCATTACAAAGTCCAGCAGCAAGATAGAGAGGCACGCACCAAGAGCTCTCATAGATACGATGATCTCTCTAGTCGCCGGGAGCTTCCGCCATGCGAGGATCGTGCAAACACGAATATACTATGGCCAAACGGATCCTGTTTTCGGATTTCGCACTCTCACGACGCCTGGATCCTAGGGAAGGACACGCGTGCGCTCGCTTTGCAGAAGCCCGGCGCCGTTTGGCTCGAAACTCGGATGGAGCGGTATTTAACCGTTAAGTGAGCGCTCTTAACGGCGCGGAAGGGCTAACTCACTGAAAACAGCGCTGCCTAAGTTTATGGGATACGCAGATTTTCAGCCCCTAATGTTCGTCGCTTTTTTCGCTCTCCATCTCCACGAAAGGGCAAACACGTATGTCTCTCATACTTATCTGCATCTGGCTCCGGACCGGTCCGGGCCGACGACTTATCCTGGCTTACCCGGAGGCTCGAACTATGTCTGGTAGTGCGATCACAGTTATTTTGTAGACTGGTGAGCCGGATCATAGTACTTGAATCGGCCATGTTGAACAGACGCGAATTTCTCGGTGCTGCCGCCGCACTTGCGGGCTCTCGCGCGGCTAAAGGAAAAGCAGGGCCTAAGACAATATCCTCGAATGAAACGTCTCCCGTTTCGCCCCTATTATGGCTGCTGACTCGGGAAGTGAACCCGTATCAGGCAATGCGCGACGTCCGGACGATCTGGGAGACGGATCGGTGGTTCACATTTCCCAAGTTCGAGGAAACGACAAAGAGTGCCGCGGCAATTATGAGGCGGGCGGGTTTGGAAGATATCGAGACTGGAAGGCCTCCCGCGGATGGAGTGACGCAATACGGATTTTGGACGATGCCGCTAGCCTGGGACGTCAAAATAGGAACGCTGGAGATCCTCGATCCGCACGTACCCGCCGATGCACGCCTACTTGCCGATTATCAGCGGGTCCCAACATCCATTGGGATGTGGAGCGGGCCCACGCCGGCCGGAGGCGTGGAAACAGAAATCGTTCTAGCTCCATCGGCAGGCGTTGAGAAAGCGGATCTCAAAGGCAAGCTAGTGATTGCTCCGCGAAGCATGAAAATGGCTCTGGCAAGAGCCGGCGCTTTAGGCATGATTAGCGAGGACACGGAAAATCTTGCATTGATCGACGAACGGGGTTGGGTAAATTCGTTCGGCGACAACGGCTGGAGTTTTACAAAAGGAAGTGCGCCGTTGGTTTGTTTCTCGATTACGCCGAGGTCATCTTACTTGCTTCGAGAACTTTTGGCGAAAGGACCGGTCAGGGCCAGAGCCAACGTTGATAGCCGCTACTATTCGGGTGTTTATCCCTATGTCACTGGCGTCCTCCGCGGGACCGATGGCCCCAATGGTGAAGAAGTGCTGTCGCTGGGGCACCTGTTCGAACAAGGCGCCAACGATAATGCGACCGGAGTGGCGTCGATCATTGGAGCAGTGGAGACTCTAAATCGTCTTATCAATACAGGCGGCTTGACGCGCCCGAAGCGTTCGATACGCGTGCTGGCAATGGGCGAATGCTACGGCACGCTCGCTTATTTGGAGCGTTACAAGGACCGCACGAAGAGAACCGTTGCGGCCATGTGCATTGATGCGCCTGCCGGATTGCAGGACCTGTCGGGAACCGAATACACGTGGGTGATGAATCCGCACGTGGCTAAGTCGTACGTGGATGCATTTGTCCTACACCTGGCGGCGGAGTACTATCCTAGCGTCCGGCGGCATTGGGATTGGAGCGAGCATAGGAGCGGTACAGACAATTATCTGGGAGATCCGACGATTGGAATTCCCACAGTACTACCGCGCGGCGGATACGGAGTAATGTCGCACCATAACAGCCACGACACGCCCGCCATCTCGGACCCGATGTCGCTGCGAGACCTGATAGTGATGAATGCCGCATTTGTCTACTTTGTTGCCGCCGCTGGTCCAGCCGAATATCGCTGGATGGCCGAAGTGGCATTAGCGAGGGGATACACACAAATCAGCGCCTCAGCGCAGAAGACCCTGGATAGAATCGCCGCTGCGAAAACTGCCAATCAGCTCGGACGCCTGCTGCATCAAGGAAGCGAGCAAATAGAATATTCGCTCGGCCGCGAATCTCAGTCGGTACGATCCGCCTGGAACTTGATAGAGGGACTGGCCGATCTTTCCGCTTTTGCACAACAACAGAAATCTCTGGTGCAATCCGCGGTACGACAACAAGCCACGGCCTTAAAGCTTGGCTTGGTTGAACCAATCCCGCCGCCCAGAAATCCGGAGGCCGAAAAGATTGTGGTACGCCGTAAACGAATGGGTAGCATCACGCTGGACGATCTGCCGGAGGATCAGCGCGAAGGCTATCCTGCTGCGTCTTTTTGGAGCGCACCTTTATGTGCCCAGTACTGGTGCGACGGAAAACGTAATCTCGCCGAGGTCATCCGGCTGACCGAGTTCGAACTCGGCCCTCAAACTTTTGACTTCGTGGGATATTTCAAGTTTCTCCACCAGCACAGTTACGTTGACTTCATTTGAAAGTCGAACCTAACGCCGTCGTTTTTCCGACACTCCCTGCAACAGACTGCAGCTGTCGTCCGCAACGATTGATGAGCTACTTGATTTTGGCTTCTGAAGAACGTGTGCTTTTGGCAGGCGACGTGACTGGGAATAGTTTTTCCCTGATAAGTGGGACCGGCGGATATCTCGTGCATCATCCTCGAAACGGCCGTAACGCCAAACGCGGCCGCCTGCTCGTAGAGCGCAACTAACCTGATCCGGCCTTACTGGCACATTGTGCCTCCAAATATTCCCGATTTCAGAACTCAAGGTCTAGAGATCAGAATTCGTAGGTGAACCCGCAGACCGCGAAAACTGAAGTGATGAAGAGATATGGTTTGCCTTTGCTCAGTGAGCACGCTTAAAATACTGAACCGCTCGTTCATGCTTTTCCGCTGCCGCGCGAGTCTTGAACGTCCCGAGATTCCTTCGTTTTCCCGTTTTAGTGTCCTTTCCCCCTGAGTACAACCTGAATTCGCCGCTTTGTAGTTTCCGAATCATTGGCCCTCCAATTCATAGACATATTTTGAGGTGGCCTGTGATCCGAAAAGCACTCCGCCGGCATATGGCCGTATGGTCAAGAAATCCGTACTGTGCCTACAGAGAAATCGATGGACATATTCAGGCATGCATCCGCTCCTGATTGGGATGTTATTGCGCCGCGGGATCGAAATGGGAGAACGCGACTTGAGAAAGCGTACGAAACCGGTTACCTCGTTTAGCGCGGAACTCGAATGTTAGTCGTATTTAACGGCTAAGTGAGCGCTTATAACGGCGCGGGCGGACGCGGCTAACTCACTGAAAACAGGGCGGTCTGAGTTTACGGGATGAACAATGCATCTACCGCGCCATCGCTATCTCGCTTTTCGGTGGGGTCGAGTCTGACGGGGCAGCCGCTATGGATCGCAGGTTGGAACAGCGCAGGCTCCAATGAGGAATCGGCTGTTTCACTCGGTATATTCGCAGGCCCTACAGTCGGTTTACATCCTGTGCAGGACTGGCCGAACTCCACTCCCATGTCGAACGAAGGAGTCTTTGGAATGTCTGCAACCCTCATGATCTGAACCCAGTTCGACATTTACGAGAACGACAGACTTGGCAAGGACTCAACAACTCGGACCGGGCACGCGCACAGTTTCAGACGCAACGCTTCCAGAGTTTCGAACGTTTCGGCGGCGGACGGTTCCGGCGTTGACGGACGGCATTCAAACGCCGAGAAGGCCGATGACTTTAGCTCCTGGGCGCGATAAGCTATCGACTTGCCTCCTAACGTAAGTTGGTTCCCATCTCATTCTCTGTTTTCCAGTATCGCGAGCGCGATTCTATGGACCGTTCTGATGCCGCCCGCAGCGAGGCCGGCTGACTGGCCCACATTCGCACACGATCCGCAACGTACCGGCTGGGCAGTCGAGGAACTCGGGCTGAACGCGAAGAC
>DATBHS010000165.1:0-49656 GCA_036557345.1 Bryobacteraceae bacterium | reverse complement strand
GCCCCTGCCGCCCTTTTGCGCCTTTAATTCCAGCTCTCGTTTTCGGGCCGCTTGATAGTGGGGATGTTCCTCCACAAAGGCCAACTCCCACGGGCGATGGCGAGCGGTCCAGCCGCGCAAACTACCGGCGTTGTGTTGTTGCAATCTGGCCTGCGGATCCTGGCTGATCCCGATGTAATAGCAGCGCGCCGACGCGCTCCACAGGACATACACCCAGTAGGGCTTTTTGGAGACGCGTGACAAATCTGGAATTGGTTGCGGGGGCAAGATTTGAACTTGCGACCTTTGGGTTATGAGCCCAACGAGCTACCTGACTGCTCCACCCCGCACTTCGATGTTAGCATTCCTTGCGATCTGAATCCCGCTGCTGGGAAGGCTACAGTATAAGGAGGCTCTTCCGGCCGAATCAGCCTTTCTATGGCAAACTCACGCTCCGGACGCAGGCGGTCCGCTGCGGCCGCGCGACTCGCGGCCCCGGCTCCTCGCCTGGACTCCGCCGACCTGTATTTGAACCCTCACTTGAGCCTGTTGGAGTTTCAACGCCGCGTCCTTGAAGAAGCGCAGAATCCCTCAACGCCTCTGCTGGAACGCGTAAAGTTTGTCTCGATACTCGGGTCGAACATCGATGAGTTTTTTATGGTTCGTGTCGCGGGATTGTGGCAGCAGATTGAAACCCGAACGACTGAAATCAGCATGGACGGGCGGTCGCCCGGCGAACAATTGGAACTGATTCGCCATGAGGTGACTAGCATCATGGCCGACATTTATCGCCTCTGGCGTGAAGAGCTGATGCCGGAACTTAAGGACGCCGGTATCTTCATCCTGCGAACTGACGAACTGAATGCCCAGCAGAAGACTGCAGTTGACGACTATTTCCGGCGGGTTGTGTATCCCGTACTGACGCCGCTCGCCGTTGACCAGAGCCGGCCTTTCCCGCATATCTCAAACCTGAGCCTCAATGTGGCAGCGGTGGTCAGCAACGGGGACGGCCAGGAGCGTTTTGCCCGTATCAAAGTGCCGGACTCGCTACCCCAACTTGTGTCGATCCCCCCCGAAGCCGGCGAGCTGGCCTTCGTGTGGCTGGAGCAGGCTATTATCACCAATCTCCGCATGCTGTTTCCCGAAATGGAGATTTTGAAGGCCGACATGTTTCATGTCACACGGGACGCCGAGTTGGCGATACAGGAGCTCGAAGCCGACGATCTGCTCGAGAGCGTGCAAGAGGCCGTGTGGCGGCGGAGATTCCGCGATGCGGTGCGCCTCCAGGTGAATATCGGCATGCGGCAAAAACTCATCGACTTATTGACGAGCAACCTGGAACTGGATCAAAACGATGTTTATCGGGTAGACGGGCCGGTGGATATCAGCCGCGTGCGGGCGTTGCTCACCATTCAGCGGCCACGCCTGAAGGACAAACCTTTCATTCCGTCGCTGCCTGCACCTTTTGCCGCTGCAACTGGCAGCGAAGTTTTCACCGCCATTCGGGAATCCGACATACTCGTACATCATCCATATGAATCGTTTCAGCCGATGATCGATTTCCTCCGTGCAGCGGCTGACGATCCGGACGTGTTGGCGATCAAGATGACTCTGTATCGCGTAGGGCGCAACTCGCCGATTGTCGAGTCATTGCTCGAAGCCAGCCAGAACGGAAAACAGGTGGCGGTCCTGGTGGAATTGAAGGCTCGATTTGACGAGGAGAGTAATATCGAGTGGGCGCAGACGCTGGAGCGCGAAGGAGTACACGTAGTCTACGGGCTGCCGGGCGTGAAGGTGCACGCCAAGATGGCGATGGTGATCCGGCGCGAGGGTGATGCGATCCGGCGCTATATCCATTTGGGAACCGGAAATTACAATCCGGGTACGGCACGGATCTACACGGATCTGGGTCTCTTTACGGCGAATGAGGAAATCGGAGAAGATGTCAGCGATCTATTCAATTACCTCACCGGCTACTCAGCCAAGAAGGCCTATCGCAAATTACTGGTTGCGCCGTTCAGCATCCGCAGCGGTCTGGAGCGCCTGGTGCGCGCCGAAATTGAGCGTCACAAGCGGCATGGTGACGGCCATCTCATCTTCAAAATGAACGCGCTCGAGGACCCGGGTATGATCAGGCTTCTGTATGAGGCTTCTCAGGTGGGCGTTGAGATTGATCTCATTGTGCGTGGGGTCTGCTCACTGCGCCCCGGAGTTCCCGGCGTAAGCGAGACGATTCGCGTGAGAAGCATACTTGGCCGCTTTCTCGAACACAGCCGCATTTATTATTTCCACAATGGCGGGGATGAGCGTGTCTACATGGGTAGCGCCGACCTGATGCCTCGAAATCTCAACCGCCGTGTTGAAGTTCTGTTCCCCGTAGAGGATCAGCGCCTGGTCCGCCGCGTGCGCGACCGGATTCTGCAGAAAAAGCTCGAGGACGAGGCAGGTGCCCGCATCATGCAGCCCGATGGAACCTACACTCATCCTCCCCGGAACGGCAAGAGGCTGCTCAGCTGCCAGGCTTGGTTTCTGAAGCACGAAGCGTGAGGCCCGGCAAGCTCATCGGAGCCTGGGCCGGTCTGATGCTTTCGGTTCCCATCGCTCTCTGGTGGATTCTTCCGGACCTCGAGCCTGGCAGTCGGATTTGGGTGGCCCTGAAACTGGTCGTTGTAGCCGCGCTGTTTAATGCGTTGGCAGTGTGTTCCATTTTCCTGGTTTATCGAGGTTGGTCGAAGACAACCGGGCGGCTCGAGCGCTTCGCTGCAGCATTGCCCTCAGCTGAAACGTATTTGCCCGAGGATGGTCCGCCCGAATTACAGAGTCTGGCGCGAGCGATGCGAGACATGGCGGGCCGGGTGCGAGACCTTGTGAATCGCGCCGGCATGGAAGCCGCCCGGCGCGAAACGATACTGGCCTGTTTGGCCGAAGGTGTGCTCGCGGTCGATCGCAACCTGAAAGTGATCTTCTGCAACGATGCTTTCGCCCAGGCATTCAGCACCCGTACTCCGGTGGTCGAGGGCAAGACACTGTACGAGGTGGTGCGGGAACCTGCCTTGCGTGACATTCTCGGACGCGTGGCGCTCAGCGGAGCAGCGGAGACGCAGCGTTTTCAATTGCCGAGCGCGGCCGGGCGGTCGTTCGCAGCGCGCGCCCTGCCGCTCGGCGAAGAGCCAAACCGAGGCGCAGTTATAGTACTGCACGATATCACGGATATTGAGCGGCAAGAGCAGGCAAGAAAAGACTTTGTGGCGGATGTGTCGCACGAGCTTCGGACGCCATTGGCAGCCATTCGCGGCTATGCGGAGACGCTTCTCGACGGCGCACTGGAGGACACCGCGAATAACCGGAATTTTGTGGAGGTGATTCTTTCTCATGCGGTGCGGCTGAATAACATCGCTACTGATCTACTAGTGATCTCGGAACTGGATTCCAATGCTCAAGCAGAAGTGTCCCCCGAACCCGTCCAAGTGCTCGAAGTGGTCGACTCTGCTATGCACACCGTGGCAAATGCGGCCGCTCTCCGCGGCGTCCGGCTAAACAGCGAGAGGTGTCGGGATTCGAGCGTCATCGGGCATCGCTTCCGCCTGGAGCAGGCGCTCGTCAATCTGTTGGATAACGCCGTGAAGTTCAACCGCCCGGAGGGGTCCGTGACTATCGAATGCGAGTGCACGTCCGAAGGGCGAGTGCGCATTGTGATTAGCGATACCGGTATCGGCATTCCACAGGAAGACCTGAAACGAATCTTTGACCGCTTCTATCGCGTAGATAAAGCCCGATCGCGTCCCGGAGGGGGGACTGGGCTCGGGTTGCCGATCGTGAAACAGGTGATCGAACGCATGGGCGGAACTGTTGGCGTGGAAAGCCAGCTAGGGCGGGGTTCGCGTTTTACGATTCTGCTCGAATCGGCCCGTAAGATGAGTACATGATGAACGATCGCCAGAACATCTCTTCCGGCGCAAAATGGGAGGACATTGTCGGCTACAGCCGTGCCGTACGCGTGGGAGGCAGAATTTATCTCACCGGTACAACCGCAATCGACGAGAAGGGTCAGCTCGTCGGCACTGGCGACGCATATTTGCAAACGGTTCAGATCATTCGTAACATCGAGCGCGCCTTGAAACAAGCGGGCGCGACTCTCGAAAACGTCGTTCGCACCCGTATGTTCGTAACCGATATTCGGAGATGGGAAGAGTATGGCCGCGCACACCGCGAGTTCTTCGGCAGTATCCGCCCGTGCGCGACCATGATCGAAGTCCGGGCACTCATCGATCCCGCGATGCTCATTGAAATAGAAGTAGAAGCCGAGTTGTAGCGCCCCGCAGTGGGGTCTGAGACCGGGATTGCGCTATCCTCAGACCTTTATGCGATTTGGTCTTCTCAGTCTTCTGCTCGCCGCTTCGAGCCTCAGCGCCCAGACCATATACATTTTGAAAGCAGCGAGGCTCTTCGACGGCAAAAGCAACTCACTTGTGCAGCCCGGCCTCGTGGTAGTGTCGGGCAACAAGATTCGGTCGGTAGGTGGGCAGGTTCCATCGAATACCACGGTCATCGATCTCGGCGACGCTACATTGCTGCCGGGATTTGTTGACGCCCACACGCACCTGACGATGGACTTCAATCCCGATTACAACGGCGCGAGGCTTACTGGCCTGAGCCGGACCATTCCCGAATACGCGATTCGCGCCACGGCGAATGCTCGAAAGACCCTCATGGCTGGGTTCACAACCGTACGCGATGTCGGCTCGGAAGACTTTCTTGACATCGGTTTGCGTAATTCAATTAATGCCGGTATCGTGCCTGGGCCTCGCATGCTCGTGGCCGTGCATGCCATCGGCGCAACGGGAGGTCACTGCGATGACGGCCAGGGATTCCGCTTTGGACTGCTGAATCACGAAACAGGACCCGAGGACGGCGTAATCAACTCCCCCGACCAGGCTCGCTTCGCAGTTCGCTTCAACATCAAATATGGAGCCGATGTGATCAAAACCTGCGCCACGGGAGGCGTACTGTCGCCCACTGACGATGTCGATGTGCCCCAGTTGAGCCAAACCGAACTGGACGCGCTTGTGTCTGCGGCGCACGAATTGCGGCGTAAGACAGCGGCTCACGCGCACGGATCCGAGGGAGCAAAACGCGCCATACGAGCAGGTATAGATTCTATCGAGCATGGAACCTTCATTGATGATGAGACGTTGCGCATGATGCGCGAGCACGGGACCTATCTGGTTCCGACGCTCGCCGTGCGCAGCGGTATCGCCGAGTCCAAATTACCTCCGCTCGTCCGTCAAAAAGCCGATCTAGCCATGAAGGCCCAGGACAACATGGTACGCCGGGCGCTGGCGATGGGCGTGAAAATCGCGCTTGGAACCGATGCGGCCGTCTACCCGCACGGAAACAATGCTCTCGAGTTTGTGCTGATGGCGAACGACGGCATGACGCCTGCCCAATCTCTCAGGGCAGGAACAGTGGCAGCGGCGGATCTGCTCGGACTGCAGAACAAGATCGGGACTCTCGAATCCGGCAAACTGGCCGACATTGTCGCCGTTCCCGGAAATCCGCTCGAAAACATCAAAGTGACACAAAGCGTTCTCTTTGTCATGAAAGAAGGTACTGTTTACCGAAATGACCGGAACGGAAATAGGTGATATTCTCTAACCATTATTCGGTTTCAGGGGGAAATTCACTTGCGAAATCTATTTCTGTTTTGCGCAATCACGCTTGGGTGTAGCGCCAGCTTGTATGGACAACTGGCGAATACTACCTCCCTGGTTGGAACCGTCGTCGATTCGGTGGGAGCGGTTATTCCCGGCGCAACCATCCGGGCGGTTAACAGCGCCACGCAAGATCAATACACGGCGATCAGCAACGCGCAAGGCGACTATACGATTCAGTTCGTCAAGACCGGAACCTACAACATCACCATTTCCCACACGGGATTCCAGACAATCACCAGAGGCGGAGTTGCGGTTGACTACAACCAGACCGTGCGCAGCGATTTCACCTTGCCTGTCGGGCAGGTTTCCGAGCGCATTGTGGTCACCGCCGCAGCGCCACCTATAACCACTGATGATGCGAGCATCAGGGAGACAGTTGGAACGCGTTCGGTGGCGGAGCTTCCTCTGAACGGCCGCGATCCATTGCAGCTCGCCGCAATTACGCCGGGCGTTCTGCCCGGGCAAAAGGCGGCAAACGGTGTTCCTCCAGGCGAAGACTTCATTGGGGCCGGAACCCGGGAAATCCAGAACAGCATTTCGCTCGATGGCATCTCGATCGTAAATAACCTGATCACTACTACTCCGTTCCATCCGTCAGTCGATTCCATTCAGGAATTCGAAGTTCAGACGGGAACTTATTCCGCGCAGTATGGCTCTTATCTCGGCGCGCATTTGAACCTGATCACGAAAACCGGCACGAACGATCTGCACGGTGCCTTGTTCGAGTTCTTTCGTAATGACGTGCTGGACGCACGCAACTTTTTCCAGAAGCCCGGTACGCCGAAGGCGCCGCTGCGCCTAAACCAGTTCGGTTTCGAATTGGGCGGCCCGGTCTACATTCCCAAGCTCTACGACGGACGCAACAAGACGTTCTTTATGGCCGATTACGAGGGCCTCAGGCTGGTCAAGGATGTCACCTCTCTCGATACTGTCCTGACCCCGCTGATGCGGCAGGGCAACTTCTCCGAATACCCGACCGCGCTCCACGATCCGAATAACGGTGGCTCGGTGGTCCCCGGAAACGTCTTCCAACCTTCGGAGCTGTCGCCGCAGGCCCTGAAGACCCTTCAATACATGCCGCTGCCCAACCTGCCGGGCATAACGTCCAACTTGTCGGCAAGCTACCCGAATAACGACCATTTCAACCAAACCATCGACCGAATCGACCAGAACATCGGGGACAAGATCCGGCTCTTCTACCGGTATGCCTGGCAGAACGAGGCGATCCTGACCGGCGCTACGAGTCCCTTCAACTCCACGTTCCTGCCGGTAGCGACACGCAATTGGGTCTTCGGATACACGCAGACCATTAGCGCCAACATGGTCAATGATTTCCGGATCGGGCGTCAGAATTTAAAGACGGACGCGTTGAACTATTGGGCGGTCAACGGGCTGAATACAGCCGGTACCGATCTCGGCATACCTGGATTCACTGGCGACACGTTGTTCAATGATCCCGGAATCCCGGTGTTCTCGATAAGCGGATTCATGACGCTCGGAAACGCCGGAACAAACTGGCTTCAGGAAGACACGACGTGGCAAGGAACCGATTCGTTCAACTGGACGAAGGGCGCGCACACATTGATCTTCGGCGCGGAGCTAAGAAAATTGATTACGTCCCGCTCGGCAGTGAATCAGCCAAACGGACTGTTTACTTTCGCGAACACGCCCGCTATCACCGGATATGCCGCTTCGGATTTCATGCTCGGATACGCGCAAAGCGACTCCACTCCCGGGCCGGAGATTCACAACAAAGTGGCCGAGTGGCGCGACGGCTTCTTCATCGTCGACAACTGGCATGCGACCAAGAACCTGACTCTGAATCTTGGCTTTCGATACGAGCTGCCGACCGTTCCTTATACGGCGAACGGCTACGCGACCATCCTCAACCGCGAGCAGACAGCACTGATACCGCCGAACGCGCCTGTTCCCGGATTTGAGTTCATCGATCCAAATCACAACGACTTCGCGCCCCGCATCGGCCTAGCCTATCGCATCAACAGCAAAACCGTTTTCCGCGCCGGATACGGAATTTATTACAATCCCAACCAAACGAATACGTTCACCTTCTTGAGCAACAATCCTCCATTTAGTTCCGTGGCAACATTTAACTCAACCGGCACAGACCTGATCAGCCTGAGCGATCCCACGCCGGCCGCTCTGCGGACGAAAACTGCTTTATCGAACACCACAATCGTTTCACCGAATCCGTATCTGCCGACCCAGTACATGAACCAATGGAGCGGCGATGTGGAGCGTTCCCTCTGGAATAACGCCGCCCTCGATGTGCAGTACCTCGGCTCTCACAGTACGCACCTGGATCGGAGCTATTACATCAATACGCCGCTTCCGGGACCGGGCGCCGTTAGTCTGCGCCGCCCAAACCCGATCTTCGGCGACATCCGGATCATTCAGAACGACGAAGAGGGGAACTACCACGGATTGAGTCTTATCCTCCGCCAGCGTCTTTCGCACGGTCTGTCGGCTCTCGTTTCCTACACGTGGTCTCACAATCTCGACGTGACCACCGACTCGAATGGCGGCGGCGCCCCGATGAATCCATACAACTGGCGCGCGGATTACGGCAATTCCAATTGGGATGTGCGGCACCGCTTTGTTGCCAGCTTCAATTATGCTCTTCCGTTCTTTACCGCTGCCTCCAATGGCTTCGTCCGCCAAATTCTAGGCGGATGGCAAACAAACGGAATTGTGAATCTGCAAACAGGGTTTCCGTTTAACGTGATCGTCTCGGGAGATCCTGCCAATACGGGCAGAAGCAACGAGCGGCCAAACTTGGTGGGCAAGCCCTCGGACAACTGCGGAGACGGCCATCTTTCGGCTTGCATCGACGCAAACGCTTTTGCGCCCCCCGCCCGCTACGCCTATGGAAATGCAGGTAGAAACCTTTTATACGGTCCCGGTCTTTATAACGTCGACTTTTCGCTCTTCAAGAACTTTCGCATCCGTGAGCGCACAACTGTCCAGTTTCGCTCGGAGTTTTTCAACTTCTTTAATACGCCGGCTTTCAGCAATCCGAACTCTACCTACGGCACTACTGCCTTCGGCACAATCACATCGACAAAACATGACAACCGAGAGGTCCAGTTCGCGCTGAAGCTTCTTTTCTAGTCGATTGGCCTTAGCCCATTAATCCGTTTGTAACCGTTTTGTCACGAGGAAGTGATGACACGCCTTGGATACTGAGTTGAATGACCTTGAAAAAGAATCTGGCCGCAGTAGTGGCGATTTCGGCCATCGCCGCAGCGGTTCCTCTTAACGCACAGACCTCTCTTACGGGGGCGGGTGCTACGTTCCCCGCTCCTATCTATCAGAAATGGTTCAGCGATTACCAATCGATCGGTAACGTTCAGATCAACTATCAGGCAATTGGTTCCGGTGGTGGCATTAAGTCAGTTACCGAAGGAACAGTCGATTTCGGCGCAAGTGATGCGCCTCTAACGGACGCTCAGCTTCAAGCGTACAAGGAGAAGAACGGGCACACAGTGCTGTTGTTCCCAACAGTGTTAGGCGCCGCCGTTCCAAGTTACAATCTGCCAGGCGTATCGCAGGGGCTCAAGTTCACACCTGAGACCTTGGCTGGAATATATTTGGGCAAAATCACGAAGTGGGACGCGTCGGAGATCGCCAGCGCCAATCCAGGCGTGAAGCTGCCTGCTGACGATATTGTCGTGATCCACCGCTCAGACGGGAGCGGGACCACATATTGCTGGACCGATTATCTGTCAAAGGTCAGCCCCGAATGGAGTTCAAAAGTGGGCAAGAATACATCTGTCAATTGGCCAACGGGTCTCGGGGCGAAGGGCAATGACGGAGTCGCCGGCCTGCTAAAGCAGCAGCACGGAGCGATTGGCTATGTTGAACTGATCTATGCGGTCAAGAATCACCTGCCGTACGGGAAGGTGAAGAATGCATCGGGCGAATTTGTGAAGGCAGATCTCCAGTCCGTAACAGCAGCCGCGGGAGCCTTAAAGGAGATGCCAGCCGATTTCCGCGTGTCCATCACCAATGGCAGCGGGAAAGGTGTATATCCGATTTCCACCTTCACTTGGTTATTGGTTCCTTCGCGCTGCTCCGATCCAGCCAAGAAAAAGGCAATCGTCGGGTTTCTGAACTGGGCTATTACCAGCGGACAGAGCCAGGTGGAATCGCTCGAGTACGCTCGCCTACCTGCTAGCGTGGTATCCCAGGAGAAGAAGCAGATCGCCGAAATCAAATAGCGACGATCTGGTCAGGCATTCCCGACTTCATGGCAACGCCCAGTTCCATAACGGATGTGCTTCGGCGCCCCGCGAGCCGATCCTTTGTCAGCCGCCTAAGAGCCGGTAACGAAATCGCGTACCTCATTACGCTGGTCGCTACCGTCTCAATTCTGGCGGTTGTCGGGCTGATTGTTGCCGAGCTTTGGCAAAATTCTCAACCAACAGTAAAAACATTTGGGTGGCATTTCCTACACACTTCCACGTGGGACCCAAATGGCGGAACATTCGGCGCACTACCGTTCATTTATGGAACCTGCGTTACGTCCTTTCTAGCCCTGCTAATCGCAATTCCGCTGGGTGTCGCCTCAGCAATCTTCCTGGCAGAGATGGCGCCCCCCAAAATTTCAAACTTCCTGACCTTTCTTATCGAACTGCTTGCCGCGGTGCCGAGCGTGATATACGGCCTGCTCGGAATTTTCATTCTCCTGCCAATCATTCGCGAGTACCTTGTACCATTCCTACGCTCTACACTCGGATTTCTGCCAATCTTTCGGGGCCCGTTCTATGGAGTGAGTCTCCTGTCCGCTGGATTGGTTTTATCCGTCATGGTGGTGCCGTTCATTGTTTCGGTCTCCCGAGAAGTTCTGCTCGCAGTTCCAGTCGAGCAGCGGGAAGCTGCCTTGGCCCTGGGTGCCACAAAATGGGAGACCACGTGGCAGATTGTTCTTCCTTACGCCAGCACGGGGATTGTCGGATCGGTGTTTCTGTCACTGGCTCGCGCTCTGGGTGAAACAATGGCAGTCACGATGGTAATCGGGAATACGCCAGCTATTGCCGCTTCGTTGTTTTCGCCTGGTTATTCGATTGCGGCGGTGATTGCGAATGAGTTCGCTGAAGCAAGCGGCCAACTTTACGTATCTTCGCTGATCTTTTTAGGTCTGGTCTTATTCGGGTTGACGATTGTCATTAACGCGGTGGCGCGAATCCTGATTTTGACGACCTCGCAAAGGAATGCCTAGTTATGATGATGGAGATTTCGCACGGGCGCCGAATAGTGAATGTCGTCATGTTGTCGCTATCTGGTGTCTGCACGATTCTGGTCGTTGGCGTCCTTTTTTTCATCCTCGGTTATCTCTTTGCACACGGCATCAGATCACTGAACTGGGCGTTCTTCACCCAGTTGCCGAAACCTTCAGGTGAGATTGGAGGCGGCATGGCGAATGCCATCGTCGGCAGCGGCAAAGTGCTGCTGCTCGCGACGCTCATTGGCGTGCCGGTGGGATTTCTCGCGGGAGTGTTCCTTGCCGAATACAGCGGCAAGACATTTGCGTTTGTCGTCAGGTACACTGTAGACCTTCTGAACGGCGTCCCATCAATTGTCGTAGGCATTGTTGCTTATGCTCTGGTGGTACGTCCGATGAGGCACTTTTCTGCGTTGGCCGGCGGGGTCGCGTTGGGTATCATGATGATCCCCATTGCCGTTCGCACAACGGAGGAGTTTCTCCGCGCAGTACCGAATCCGTTGCGCGAAGGCGCGATGGCGCTCGGCGCCACGAAGGCCAAAACAATTTTCACCGTGGTTGTTCCCGCCGCTATTTCCGGGTTGGCATCTGGGATGATGCTGAATTTGGCGCGCGTTGCGGGCGAAACCGCCCCTCTGCTCTTCACCGCTCTGGGCAATATGTTTTGGAGTCGTGGCTGGCTTCAACCGATCGCCACTCTGCCCGTCATGATTTACAATTATGCGATTGCTCCCGAGGAGGACCTTCATCAGCAGGCCTGGGCGGCCGGTTTTGTCCTGCTTACATTGGTTTTGGTGATCAACATAACAGCCAGAATGATAATCGCTAGAGGGCCTGCGTCCTCAAGGAGATAACGCTTGTCAAGTCCTCAGCAACAAGTACTGAGAGAAAGTATTCCACCGTCCGCCGGCAGTTCAGAAGCGAATCGGGTGTCACCAGCGTTCAAATTGAACGCGAGGGATATCGATTTTTATTACGGATCGTTTCAAGCGCTGCACGCTATCAGTATTGATGTGGCTTCCAACAAGATAACCGCGTTCATCGGGCCATCGGGATGTGGTAAATCCACGTTCTTACGCACGATGAACCGGATGAATGAAGCACTCCGGAATACACGTGTCAAAGGTGAGCTCCTGCTAGACGGCCAAGATCTTATGAGGATGGACGTCACCGACGTTCGGCGCAGGATTGGAATGGTTTTTCAGAAATCGAATCCGTTCCCCAAGAGCATCTTCGATAATGTCGCATACGGCCTGCGAGTGAACAGCATTCGCAAAAAATCAATCGTCGAGGAAGCCGTCGAACGTAGCCTGAGTCATGCCGCATTGTGGGATGAAGTAAAAGACAAACTGCACAAGCCCGCAACGGCGCTGTCCGGCGGACAGCAGCAGCGCCTATGCATTGCTCGCGCACTGGCCGTCGAGCCCGAGGTTCTGCTGCTCGATGAGCCGTGCTCAGCATTGGATCCCATCGCGACTCTCAAGATCGAAGAATTGCTGTTCCAGCTCAAGGACATGACAACGATAGTGATTGTGACCCACAACATGCAGCAGGCAGCGCGGCTGGCCGATTACACGGGTTTCTTTCTACTGGGCAGGTTGATCGAGTTTGACGATACCCGCAAGATTTTTCAAAATCCCAGTAAGAAAGAGACAGAGGACTATGTAACGGGCCGCTTTGGGTGATTTTTTATTCGATCGGGAAACAACTGTGCGTCATTTCGAACAGGAATTGGAACAACTCAAGGCTAAGCTTCTGGAGATGAGCGCTCTCGTCGAAAGCGCCGTGTATCGCAGCATTCAGGGTGTTGTCGAGAAAAACGAGGAGTTGGCACAACAGGTCATCAGGAACGAAAGCCGCATCAATCAGCTCGAGATCGAAATCGATGACATGGCGATCAGCCTGCTTGCGCTGCAAGCGCCGCTAGCGGCTGATCTTCGGCTGGTGACCGCCGCCATCAAGATCAATAATGACCTGGAGCGAATGGGCGATCTTTCGGTTAGTATTGCCCAAAGCGCTCTCGCTCTGGTGAGGGAGCCGGTCATACGGCCGCTGATCGACATTCCCCACATCGCGGGATTGGCGCAGGGAATGGTCCGGAAAGCGTTGGACGCTTTTGTAAATCGCGACGCGGAACTAGCCCGCAGCGTGCTCGCCTCGGACGATGCCGTAGACAATATGCGCACGGCCAGCTATCACGAACTGATCAGCTTCATGGAGTCAAACCCGCAGCACATTCCGCAGGCGCTCTATCTTCTCTCCGTCGTCAGAAACCTGGAGCGTATCGCCGATCATTCGACAAACATTGCCGAAGACGTGCTTTTCCTGGTCAAAGGCATCGATGTCCGCCACCATAATGAAGAACGGACGGCGGTGACACAGACGTAACGCAAGTTCAGGAACGCTTACTGACGCACGGGGCTCGGCAAGAGCATCGCAGCTTAGCGCTTATTCTCCGTCTTCCTGGCCGCACCGGGCGCGTCCGTAAGCGGTATCGTTTTCTCATCCAAATCGCGGTATTCCACAACAACGGAAATACGCCGGTTGGAGGCATCAAAGGGGTCCTTCGTGTTTCGCAGATGCTGATCCGCAAACCCGCGCACTTCCTTTATTTGGTCGCGGCGCACGCCGTGCTCCTGCATCAGCTTACGAGCTACATTCGCGCGATCGGCCGAAAGCTCCCAGTTGGAATAAGCCGTCAGATCCTGGTACGGTTTGGAGTCCGTGTGGCCCTCCACCAGGATGCGGTTGGGAAATTCTCCCAACTGCTTCGCAAGGGTACTGATGATTTCAACGCCCAGCGGCGTCGGATGAGGACTGCCCAACTCAAAAAAGACTCCCTTGGCGTTCTCGAGCAGTTCGATACGCAATCCTTCTCCGGTGACGGTCATTGTGACCTGGTTCTTGAGCTTTTTGAAGTCGGGGACGTGCAGAAGCGCCTGCCTGATTCTTTCTTTAAGCTTTTCGAGATCTTCCTTCGAGAAGGCCATGGATTCGCCGGAGCCGACCAGTCCGCTGCCGCTCAACTGCTTCTTCCCCTGCGGGTCAAGGAAATACTCGGCCACGGCATCCCGCACTTTCTCGCTGCTTGACATTAGCCAGAGCACGATGAAGAGTGCCATCATGGCTGTCACAAAATCGGCATAGGCAACTTTCCAGGCGCCGCCATGCGCAGCGTGTCCGGCATGCTTTTTTCGGATGATGATGGGCGGGTGCGGGTTTGAATGAGAATCGGCCATGGTTCAAGCAGCCGGTTCGGCCGCCTCGGCCGGCGCTGCAGTGGCACCGGCCTTCGAGGCTTTAAAGGATTCTTCCATCTCCTGCATCGAAGGGCGCAAGCGCGGCGGGACCATACGGCGGGCGCTCTCGGCGGCAAGAAACGGGGGCATGCCCTTTACGTACCCTGCGATCCCTACACGGAGAACCCGATAGAAGTCGTTCGCATCGCCATTCAATTTGGAAATATTTGATGCCAGTGGACCGATGAACCCATAGCAAAGCAGAATACCGAGAAATGTGCCAACCAGAGCAGCGGCCACCTTATGTCCAATCTCCTCCGGCGGTCCGCCAATTGCTCCCATCGTAATTACGACTCCGAGCACCGCCGCAACGATCCCCAGACCCGGAAGTGAATCGGCCGTGGTGCTCAGAGCGGTCACCGCCTTCTCTTCCTCATGGTGATGAATTTCGGCATCGGTCTCCATCAGCATTTCAAGATCGTGCGGAGTAATTCCACCTACCAGCGACATCCGCAAAGTGTCACAGATGTAGGTCGCCGCAAAATGATCTTTCGCGAGCAGCGTGTAACGGCTGAACACCTGCCCCTGTTCGGGCGCCTCGATCTCCTGCTCGAGCTTTGCCGCGCCTTCTTTTCGTGCGAGGTTGAACAGGTCGTTCAGTAGATTCAGCGCTTCCAGATAAGCAGCTTTGTTATACTTCGAGCCTTTCAGGATGCTTAGCACCTGGCTCAGAATGCCCTTCAAGATATGCAACGGGTTTGCAATCAGAAGGGTTCCAACCGCAGCCCCGCCGATGATCAGCAGCTCGGCAGGCTGTACCAGCACCGCGAGATTTCCTTTTTCGAGCAGGTATCCGCCGACAATCGCCCCGATGACGACAAAGATACCGATCAGCGCGAACATTCGTTTTAGTAGTCGTAACTAGAATAGGAAGTTATCGGGTGTTTTCGTCCCTCCGGAGGGAGGAAGACGCATACTGCCAGCCTGGCCTCTGACCCGACTCTTATGTTGGGCTTATCGACTAAAGTGGACCCACCGGTAAGAAATTCTCGTGCGCTCCCAAGTCAGATTAAACGGTAGGTTGCTCTCCTGTTTTTTCCTAGAACACATTGGAGTGACAAACTTTTGGCGTCGATAACTTTATTGGCAGTATGAACATACTCTGTTCGTCAAACGCGGAAGAGATCCAGGAGATAGAATCCTCTCCGGAGGACGCGATACGAGGTGAATGGCATAACGATCTGGTGGGGGATTGTCCTGCCATGGATCAGGTCCGTTCACTCATCGAATTGATCGCCCCTCGACGGTCGACCATCCTTATCCTGGGCGAAACGGGAAGCGGCAAAGAGGTGGTCGCCCGCTGTATCCACCAGGCGAGCCCCAGAAGCGGACATTCGATGATCGCCGTGAACTGCCCGGCAATCCCACAAGACCTGCTCGAGGCGGAACTTTTCGGACACGTGAAGGGCGCCTTTACCGGCGCCACGAATAGTCGGATCGGCCTTTTTGAGCAGGCGCATGAGAGCACGCTTTTCATTGATGAGATTGGCGATCTGCCCCTGGAATTGCAAGCGAAACTGCTGCGAGCGCTTCAGGAGCGGGAATTCCGGCGCGTTGGCGGAACAGAAACAATCAAGGTGGATGTCCGGGTCATCGCGGCCACGAACAGTGACCTCATGGATAAGGTGAAGCGAGGCAAGTTCCGGGAAGACCTGTACTACCGGCTGCATGTTGTGCCAATCCATGTGCCTCCGCTCCGGAGCCGCCGGCCCGATATCCCACGGCTTGTCCATCATTTCATTAAGAAGGTGTGTGGGCAGGAGCGCCTCCCGCTAAAGTCCGTTTCTGAAGAGGCCATGATGCGACTATCCGAATACGGATGGCCGGGCAATGTGCGCCAGTTGGAGAATACGGTGGAAATGGCCGTCGTGCTCTCAGCGGAGCGTACAGTCTTAGGATCCGTCGATTTTGCCTTGCCTGCCGACGGCGCCCGGAAGCGGCTGCTCGATCTGGATAGCGAGCAGATCATATCGCTGCCCGAAGATGGATTGGATTTCGAGCAGGTGATCGGGCGCATCGAACTGAACCTGCTGGAGCAAGCTCTGCAGCGCGCGGAGGGCAACAAGAAGGTTGCGGCCGACATTCTCGGACTGAAGCGAACCACGCTTGCTGCCAAGCTGAAAAGCCTAGAATCCCTGGTCGCCTCCGGTTAGAGCGGCTCGCATCCCGCCGCTCACACTAACAGACGCGATTGAGATTGAAAGAACTCGCTTTGTGTGCCGATAAGGCTTATGAGCGAATCTATGTTCTCCATACAGACAGCGGCGAACCAGTTTCTGGCGAACCTGTCGGCACTCGAGCAGCGCCTGAACAGATCGAACCAGCAAGTGAGCAGCGGACTGCGCGTCCAGACCGTGTCCGACGATCCGGCTGTCGTTTCCGAGATCCTGCAGTTGAATGCGAGTATTTCCAGCAACGATCAAATCAAGACAAACCTGGGCGGAGTTCAGACCGAGGTGAATGCGGCCGAGCAGGCCATCAATACGGCGACAACCTTGATGGATCGCGCGGCTCAAATTGCAACCCAGGGAAGTTCTTCGATTTCAAGCGTCGATCGCCAGCAGCTCGCGCTCCAAATTCGCGATATCGCCGATGAAATGCAGCAGCTGGCAAACACCCAGGTTTCCGGTCGCTACGTGTTTTCCGGCGATTCCGACCAGGTGGCTCCCTTTCTGCCCGTCGATTTCACTACCAATCCTTCAAATGGCGTGGGACTGTACCAGGGAAGCGCCAGCACGCGGTCAGTTATCGATTCCTACGGAGTGTCGATTTCCGTCGCTTCCACCGCTCAGGATATCTTTGACGGTGGAGGCGGGACGACTGCAAACAGCGTTTTTCAAACGTTAGCGGAGTTGTATGCAGCCTTGAACGCGAACAATATGACGGCTATCGCCCAAGCGGGCGCGGACCTCGAAACGGCAGCAAGTTATCTGAACACGCAGCAAGCCCATTACGGAGATATTCAAAACAAGCTCTCGGACGGGCTGACTGCCCAAGCAAGTCTCGATACAAGCCTGCGCTCCCAGCTGAGCAATTTGCAGGATGCCGATGTAGCCCAGGCGATCACCCAGCAGCAGACCGACAACACCGCGCTGACCGCAGCCGAATCGGCATACGCCTCGTTTCCGAAAAAAAGCCTGTTTGACTATCTTGCGTAAAACGTAGGGGAAGGCATGCCCCGTACACAGATAAGGAGACTCTATGCCCAGTCTTGTTGACTCTCTCGCAGCCGCAGCGCACTCGCTCAATTCGTATCAGCAGGCGATGCAGGTCGTTTCGAACGATACGACCAATTCCGCAACTCCCGATTACGCGAATCAAGGCGCGCACTTCACGGCCGATTCGTTCAATCCTTCGGGCGGCGGCGCCGGCGGAGTCACCATGGCCGGACTGATGAGTTCACGGGATGAATATGCCGAGCAAACTGTCAGGGTTGCGCAATCGGCAGAGAACTTCTCTTCCCAGATGGCGACCAATCTTCAAGCCGTGGAAGGATTTTTTCCGCTGGCGACCAGCTCTTCAAGTTCATTGACCGCGCGCGGAATAGGAGGAGAACTCAATGACCTGCTTTCGGCGTTCTCGAGTCTGACGACCAATCCGAACGATGCCGCATCGCGCCAATCCGTTCTCAATGCTGCCGGAAATCTGGCGACAGCGTTCAACGAGACATACGGCGGCCTGACAACGGCTAAGCAGAATACCGTGAGCCAGGCCGGGTCCTATGTCCAGCAAATTAATTCACTGGTCACTCAAATCCAGCAAATCAATATAGCCAAGCAGAAACAAGCTTCGGCACTGACAGATCCCGGATTAGATGCCCAGTTGCATTCGTATCTGGAGACGTTGTCACAACTCGTTGATATCACGACGCAAACCGCGAACGACGGTACGACCAGCGTCTTTCTCGGCGGGCGCGCGCCTCTCGTGGTAGGAGCTGAGCAGTATTCGATATCCGCTACTTCGGCCAGCGGCAACCTCGAGGTGCTCGATACAAACGGGAACGATATCAGCGGTTATGCCGCAAGCGGAAAGTTGGGAGCCCTGGTGACACTTGCGAACCAGACTCTGCCCGGCTACATCAATCAGCTAAATGTTCTCGCTCAAAGCGTGGCCGACACGATCAACACAACGCTGAGCAGCGGCGTCGACCAGAATGGGACGGCCGGCGCTCCCCTGTTTTCTTATAACCCAACAGCGCCAGCCCAGACACTTGCCGTAGTCATGACGGATCCTAAGAAAATTGCTGCGGCATTGGCTTTGAATCCTGGAGGCAATGGAAACGCCCTTCTATTGTCAAATCTCGACAACGTTCAACAGGCATCGCTTGGCGGTTTTACGTTTACCAGCTACTACGGGAATCTCGCTTCAGTTGTGGGAACAGATTCGAGCAAAGCACAGAGCGATCAGACAACGAATCAGCAGATACTGAGCCAGGCCCAAACTCTACGATCGAATATTTCGGGTATTTCCCTTGATCAGGAAGCGACTGAATTGACCGAGTATCAGCAGGCTTTTGAAGCCACAAGCAAACTCGTTACGGTGATCGACCAGATGATGCAGGCTCTGATGAATATGTATCCGACAACCGCTTAAACGCGCTAGCCCTTTTGCTTGGGCTTGCCGAAAATCGCTTCATCCACCGAAGGAAACTCAAGCCCCACCTTATACCCTACCTTCGTAGGCGTGCAGTGGCATACGCGCGCCGTGTAAGTCACAAATCTATTGGCGAGGAAAAGGATCTCGCCGGTATACACGCGGCGGTCAAGCTGGATTCCCACGCCGCCTCGTGAAATGTCTAACAAAATCGACGTTGCGATCCTTTGCCTGCGGCCCGATCGTTCGCAGGATACATCGAGGAGTCCCACCTGCGGGGCGGGTTTTCGTTCGTATTTCCGGCTATTCCGGTCAGAATGTGTTCCCATTCGCGCCATTCCTTACTGAACACATCGGCTGATTCGGGGAATTTCTTCAGGGGCTGGCCTCACGGCTATAACGTCCGTTCCGCAGCCTCTCAGGTCTTCTGCGGCCAGGTGAGCGGACTGCCGCGGCGCAGGGCCAAATTACCGATTTGACCGGCCTGGGCCGCGCTGATTCCGGTCTGCACCGGTGCGTTCGGCTCCTTGCGGCTCCGCACGGAATCGACGAAGTTTTGCATGTGCGAGATGGTCCCGTCCTGAAAACTGCGCTCGCTTAGCACGGGATTGCCGTTCCGTGCCCCTTCGCGAAACACGGTAAATCCACCCCGATCGATCTTGAGGGTTGCTTCCGTGCCCCGAAACTCCAGCCCGCCATCGTCGATGGAGGAGACCATCGTTCCTTCGTAACCGACCTCGAATCCGGGATAGCGAAACACGGCTTGTACGGTATCGGGGCATTGCCAGACATCGAACACATAACGATCGCCCATCATGTAGGCAAGATTTGGCTCGGGCGATTTCATGGCCCAATGCACAACATCGATCCAGTGCGTGAAGAGATCTGTCATCGCGCCGCCCCCAAAATCCCAGAACCAGCGCCAGTTGCGGAACTTCTCTTCAGTGAACGGCTGGTCAGGTGTGGACCCGAGCCATCGCTTCCAGTCCAGTAATTCAACCCGGATCGGCTTCTTAGGCGCTTGCTCCTGGTAATTCTGGAACCAATAGGTCCGGACTCGCGTGACCCGCCCAATATTTCCGGCCTGAATCAGCTCAGCAGCACTCTGGAAATGTACCCAGCTTCTTTGCTGCATTCCGGACTGGAGAATCCGGTTGGAGGAGCGTACGGCCTGAAGCAAAGCGGCCCCTTCTTCAACGCTGTGTGTAACCGGCTTTTCGAGGTAGACGTCCTTCCCGGCCGCAATCGCGTCGGTGGCCATGCGCACGTGCCAGTGGTTCGGTGAGGCGATGATGACTGCGTCGATGTCTTTCGAGTCGAGCAGCGGCCGGTAATCGAGGTGCGTGCTGGCGAGATTGTTCGACCTCTCGCGAAACTCGTCTCTGCGGGGCTCATAGACGTCGCAGACGGCAAGGATCTGACAGCCTGCTTTCTGAGCTGAGCTTGCCAGGTCCCGCATTCGGCCGCCGCACCCGATCAATCCCAGCCGGATCGTATCCGAGGCGCTTGCCGCTCGGGTAGCCGCAGCGGCGGTCAAGCCGCTTGCCATTAAGAAAGTACGCCGGTTCGTTCGCATGTTGCTCGTTTCGTATCGTACAGCACGAGAGTGGAGCGCCGGTCCATTTTCCATGCAACGAGAAATCAGCCTTCCGAAGGCGGTCGAGCAATCGGTGAAGCCGGTCCCCGACGGCTACTGAATGCTCTTCACGAAGGATCTATTCGCATTTGGACTGCCTATACTGCAGCCATGTGTGCAGTGGTCTTCTGATCGTTGTGGAAACGCGCATCGCCGAACGCGGTTTGTCGCCGGGATGGTGGCCACGGTGCTCACTAATGTACCAGCCCAAACCAGAGTAATTGCGTCTTCCCCGGGCACCCGTCTATCGTACTTCTTGTTTCGTAATTCTTGTTGTAGAATCGCGATCAGTCCGGCAACCTGAACATCCGATTTAGCATTATCGAAGCTGTGACCCAACGTCTTAGGAGGTTCACTGTGAAGCTTGGCCCTTTCCCCACCGTTTTCGTTTTCCTGCTATTTTCGAGCTGTTTACTGGCTCTGTCGTCGGGACCTGACGATCGCCCGATCACTGATCCACAATCAATCGGGTCGCCTGAAAATTCGAAGGCCCGACCTGTTCCGATCGACGATCTGTTTTTCACGCGCTCGCTTGGGGGTGCATCGTGGTCGCCAGATGGGAAAGAAATCGCGTTCACAATGGACATGTCGGGCCGGGCGAATTTATGGAAAGTCGGTTCGGCTGGGGGTTGGCCGATCCAACTGGTGCAGTCCGACGAACGGCAGTACGGTGCAACATGGTCTCCCGACGGCAGGTGGATCGTTTTCCAGCAAGACACCGCGGGCAACGAACTCTGGGACATTTTCGCTGTACCCAGTGATGGTGGAGAAGCGGTCAATCTCACCAATACTCCGAATATCCGAGAGGAGTCGCCACGCTGGTCTCCCGACGGCAAGACGATCGCGCTGAATTACAAACCAAAGGACGGTACGGTTTACGACTTGGCGCTCATGGACTGGGCCACCCATCGGGTTAGAAAATTGACCCATGAGGAGACTTCAAATCATTCCTGGAATTCAGTTGCTTGGAGCCCGAATGGAAAAACGCTGTATGCCAACCGAGTCGAAGTGAGTTTCGTGGATTCGGATGTTTATGCCGTGGACGTGAGTAGCGGAAAGACGACCAATCTGACGCCTCATGAAGGCAAGGTCTTGAACCTCGCTTCTTCCTTGTCGCCGAACGGAAAGACCCTGCTGATTACTTCCAACCAGAAGGGTGGATACCAGAACGTTGCGTTCCTGGATACTCCGACAAAGAAACTGAAGTGGATAACGGACACCAAGTGGGAAGCGAGCGCCGGCGATTTCTCCCCCTCCGGCAAGTCATTCACCTACTTAATCAATGGGGACGGCCTTAGCGACGCTTACCTAGTCGACATGAGAACGCTACGTTCGGAAAAGCTTCCTGTGAAAACTGGCGTAAACGGGTTTCCTTCCTATCCCAGTTCTTACTCTCCGTCTGGGGATCGTTTGTTGCTGTCCCATGAAAGTTCAGTCCAGCCGGCCGATTACCTCGTGTACGACATCGCGTCCGGAAAAATAAACCAGCTTACACATAGCGCCATCGCGAGCTTGAGCGTGGCCCCGATACCGCAATCGCAAATTGTGCACTACAAGGCGTTTGACGGCAAGACCATTAGCGCGCTGATGTGGGTTCCGTTCAATCTGAAGCGAGACAGTTCCAATCCAGCGCTGGTCCTCCCCCACGGGGGGCCTACCGGACAGGTGGTCGACTCCTGGAGTCCGCGCGTTGCCGCGCTCGTATCCCAACGTGCGGGGGTCAACCGGATACGGCATGGATTTTCAACGTGCCAATTATCAGGATCTGGGTGGCGGAGACCTGCAAGATGAAGTTTACGCAGTCAAGTTCCTGGAAGCCGGCGGCTACGTTGATTCCAAAAAAATAGGGATTACAGGGGGCTCCTACGGTGGCTTTATGACCCTGATGGCAATTGGCAAAGTGCCCGATATTTGGGGCGCCGCCGTGGAACTGTTCGGAATTATCGATTGGATGACTATGCTGCAACACTCCGATGCGCTACTGCAGCAGTACGAAAAAGCGCTCCTCGGGGATCCCGTGAAGGACAGGAAAGTGTATGAAGCGACTTCCCCGATCGCGTATATCCACAACGTCAAAGCCCCCTTATTGGTTCTGCAGGGGGAGAATGATCCGCGCGTGCCGAAAGAGGAGGCCATGCAGGTTGTTGACCTCCTAAAAGAGGACGGCAAGACGGTGGCTGCACATTACTACTCGAACGAGGGCCATGGCTTTGAGAAGCGCGAGAACCAGATCGACTCACTTCGCCGCACTGTGGAGTGGTTTGAGAAATACCTCAAAGGACAAACACCGAATTAGTGTCCAATCGGTCGAGGGGATGAGCCGTTGCGGAGTGGGCGGTTGCGGATTTGAAACTGACGGGAACATGGCCTTGCGAGCGTGGGTTTGATTTTCAGTGTCCAGTTGGCCGACCAACCGCTCTGATCATTGATCCGGCGGTTGCTCTTAAGTGTCAATCTCGCGTCCCAAGCTCTAAGCGACATTCCGCTTCCGGCTCGCCAGATTTCTGGTCTTCGTTTCGCAAGCCGGTAGTGCTGTCTAGCCGAGGCTGTGCCGCTACCGTATTCTAACGACGAACGTCGATAGAACCTTCAACCAACCTGGTTCACGAGTGTTCCGACAGGCGGTATGGTGATCCGAATCTCATCGCCGGAATGCAGAGTGAACGAGTCGGGCGGAACGATGCCGGTGCCGGTCAGTAAGAAACAGCCGTTCGGGAAACTGTTATGGCGGTACAAGAATTCGACAAGCTCTGCCGGTTCTCGTTTCATCGCGTCGAGCGAAGTCGAAGCGGAAAACTCGCTCCGTCCGGAGCGGAGAATCTCGAGGCGAATCTCGGTGGTGCCTGGGAGCCGCCCGTCTGCCACCAGGATGCATGGCCCCAGTGCGCAACTGCGGCTGTACACCTTCGCCTGCGGAAGATACAGCGGGTTTTCGCCTTCTATGTCGCGCGAGCTCATATCATTGCCGACTGTGTAGCCCGTGATGCGCCCGCTCGGCGTGATCAGCAGGGTCAGTTCAGGTTCGGGAACCGACCATTTGGCATCACCGCGTATGGCTACCTTGCCGTTTGGTCCGACTACGCGGTGCGGCGTGGCTTTGAAGAACAACTCCGGACGAGTGGCGGAATAGACACGATCGTAGAAATCGCCTCCGCCGGCCGACCGCGATTCCTGCATGCGCGCATCGCGGCTCCGGTAGTATGTAACGCCTGCCGCCCAGACCTCTTGCGTGCCGATCGGAGCGAGTAAATGATCGAGTGCTTCTTTGTTCGTGCCGGATGAACGCTGAACCGCTCCTTCCAGATGATCGGAGAGATCGTCGCGCTTAAGCAGCGCGTCCCAGGCTTCGATGCCGCCTCTCTCGATCAGAAACAGCCGGCCTTCCTTCTCTGCCACGATTCCGTCCGGTGTGCGATAGAGTCTCATCGCTACTACTGAACCATATCCCACCTGTTGGCAGCGGAGTAAAATCTTGTGGTCAACTACTTCGGCGGGGACGCGGCCCAATCGCGGAAGCGCGGCGAGTCGAGAGCGGTTCGTAAGATCGGCAGGATCGCGCGCTTCCAACAAAACAGCAACACTCGGACGAGACGGAACGGGGAATACAGGAACTGCAAGGAATCAGGTAGACGAACCAGTGCACGGTCGCGCGCATTCGGCCTGAGTTCCGGTGCGATAAACCGCAGCGCGATACGTATTCGATCGCGAAAGCGCTCCCGGCTCCGGATGAAAGTCAACGTTCGCTCGAGATTGACAAGCGGTGCTTTTTCGACAAACATCGCCGATTTCACTTCGCGAGATAACCGAACGACCTTCTCTGAATTGACGCCCGGTTCGAGTTCCTCGGGCAGACTCACGCCGCAAAGTTCTCGCGCCAGGGCGAGTCCGAGAAATAGCATCCGAGAGCAGCCAAACCCGTGCGCCTGAACCAAGATCCTGCTCCAATCGAGGCCCGGCTGGACTGACACGGCCTGAGCGATGTCGCAAATCCACTTCAGACTTCCCCAGCAATGACTTGTTCCATGCGCGCACATCATCAGGAGCGCGTCTTCATTACCGGGTGTCGCAACGGGCTGGTCCAGCACCATTACGATTTGCCGGTCCACCCAGAGCTTTTCGAAGCTGAGCTCTAGGGCAAAAGACGGATCTGCTACCGCCCAGTGAAGCTCAACACTGAAGCCGGCCTCCTGATGGGTGAGTAGGATGTGCTTTCTCAACTTGCCGGAAACGGATGGTCCAGCGCCCTCCACGCCTGCAACCGGCGCATATCCGCACGCCCGAAGAATGTCTAACGCCGGACCAACTTGATTCTTGTCCACAAGAATGTCGAGATCGCGAACCGTCCGGAGAGACAGCTTTCCATATAGCAAGGCTGCCAGCGCCGGGCCCTTAAGGGCAAGTGCCGGAATGTCTCGTTCCGTCAGGCGATTCAACAAGCGAAGCAGTTCGGCTGCATGCAGAAACATGTTGGCCGCGCTTTCATGAAATTCGCGCCGCAGATCGCTCTCGACGCTCTCTGGAAGCTGCGCCTGACCCGCCGACAGGCTTACATGAACCAGCGGCACAATTCCGTGTCGCCGGGCAATCGATAGAACCCCAGCCCAAGCTACTCCGCCGGCGGACGCCTTGAGATCGTTATGGTCACCCGGATTGTAACGAGATTGCAGGCAGGCGAGAATCAGCGCGATTTCGCCGGATGGTGACACCCAAATTGGGCTGCATCTAGTCAAATCTCAGGTCGCTCTTCTTTGCCTTCTTTGGTTTCTTGGGCTTGTCGTGGTCATCTTTGGATTTCGCCATCGCCGGCGTGGGCGCGACAGCGGATGTGATTGCAGGAAGGAGTGCGGCTGCAGTACCGGCGGCCAATCCCAGCCTTTGCACCAACTGCCGCCGTGAGGGCAAGGCGGCGTCAAAGGATGCCGGCCCGCCCGCAAGCAGATGAGCACGGTCGAGAGCTTTCAGCGCTCGTCGCACGAGATCCAAATCCGCCGGAAGGCCCACTTCCGGTAGCTGAGCCGCAATCTCCTCGACCTTTGTATCGCCGTTGCAGCGCTTCCAGATAAATGACGTGCTCCGGTTCAAGCAGTGCATTCGATTCCGTGTGCGATCGTAGACGACCGTTTCCGACGGAAGATCTTCGATCGTTAAATCCTCCTTCCGGGCAAGTGGCCCGAGGGGTGACTTTTTCATGTGTAGGTCCTTTCTTAAATCAACTGAGAAGTCTGTCCAATGTCTCCAAGAGAAGGGGAGCAGTAACCCGGGCGTCCCCGCGAGAGGATGCAATTGCAGTCGCAGAGGATACCAGCCGCCCGACATAGCGGACCGCCTTTACCGGGTCTGAACGAACGGCTATCGTGTTGCTTAGCAGCTTGAGAGCGGCTTGACCGGGAGAGAGGGGCTCCGGCCGCCACACTCCGTCCATTTTGTATTCAGTGGCGACGATCGCACAGGCCCGGCACGGACTGGAAGCGATCTTCAGCCCTTCGTCTTCCGGCCGGACGGCTGACCTTCCGACACCTGAACGGAGACAGAGCGGGCGCGCAAAAGGATGCACGTATCCGCGGGCATCGATCGCTGCAAATTCGTCCGAGAAATACACCGCGCCTGCCTGGATCAGCGCATGAACCAAAGTTGATTTGCCGCTCCACGTGCGCCCCGGGAAGAGCACAGCCCTGTCCCGCCATCCAATTACTCCCGCGTGCAAAAAGAGGCGTTTGCGCGAGTGGCTGGCAATTGTATGTTGAAGGTCGGATGCAATGGAATCAAGCGCGTCTTTGAGACTCGCCCCTCGCACCAATGCCCGCGATTCAAGATAGGCAGCGTACAGCCCACCCCGGGATTCCTGCTCGAGCGCGTAAACAAAATCCAGATCCGCGAACTCGGTTGGAACCGATCCAGGAGCGAAAGCGCTCGAGAACTCCGCGGCCAAATCCCCTCGATTCGTCTGGAATCCGAAGCGCAGACCCTCAGCAACAATGGCCGAATTCTGAGGTGAACAAAGATTTTGTATTCCCGTCAACAGCGTGGGGGTATGCAATTTCTTTGCCCAGCACCCTGGAGCGTAAGCTACATTTCGCCGACGTCGAGATAGCTAATGTAAATCGGAGCGAACATTTAATCGTTTGTAGCTGCTCGTTCCGAAGTTCGGGACTCCATCCAACGGTTTCTCATTAACGGGATGAACGGCAGCGGGCCTAACGCTACGATGTGAAAGGGTTGCGGTATCACAGCAGTCGAAAATTCGAGACCACATGATCACATCCGGTAGCCGGCATCATAGGCGGTTCCCTGTCAAAACATCGTGCACGCTACTTGTCGGTGCGCTTCTCACCGCCGTGATCTGGGCGAACTCCAGACCGGATTCGGCCCGGGAAGCGGCGCAAATCGATTCCAATGCCATGCCGATAGACCTGGATCGCGGCGCAAGTGGCTTGTCGCGCTACCTTGCCGCGATTCGCACGCGAGCCAGCATCCTGATGGTGACGGCGCATCCCGACGACGAAGACGGGGGCATGCTGGCCTACGAAACTCGTGGACTGGGCGCGCGCGGTACGCTGCTGACGCTGAATCGCGGCGAAGGCGGACAAAACGCGATGTCGGAGGATCTCTACGATGCGCTTGGTCTGGTGCGAACACAAGAGCTGATGACCGCGGACCGCTACTACGGAGTGGATCAGTACTGGACACGTGTCATTGACTACGGCTTTTCGAAGACCCGCGAAGAAGCGCTCGATAAATGGGGTTACGATCGCGTCCTTTCCGATGTCGTACGCGTGGTGCGAATGACTCGTCCGCTAGTGATTACGGCCGTATTCGCGGGCGCACCCACCGATGGCCACGGCAATCACCAGGTATCGGGACAGATGGCCCAGGAGGCCTATGTTGCCGCCGGCGACCCGAACCGGTTTCCCGAACAGATCCGCGAAGGATTGCGTCCATGGAAGCCTTTGAAAGTTTATGCGCGCGTTCCCTTCTTTGAGCCGACAAAGGCTCATACCATCTACGACTACGCAACCGACAAATATGTGCCCATTCGGTTCTTCAACTACGTAAACAAGACCTGGATGACAGAGCAACCAGCCACGAATGTGTCGATCCCGGAGGGCACAGCCGATCACGCGGCCGGATTGAGCTTCCAGCAGATCGGACGGTACGGCTGGGGATATCAGAAAAGTCAAAATGGCGGGGGAACTATTCCGCAATCATACCTTTACAGCGCTCCATACCATCGCTATGCCGCGCGCGTTCCGGCAGCCGAGAAGGAAAAGTCCTTCTACGACGGCATCGAAATATCGCTGACGGGTATCGCCTCGCTCGCCTCCGGAGATACCGGGTTTCTGAAATCGGAACTGGCACGCCTCTCCAAAATCGCCGATGACGCTGTCGATCAATACAGACCCGCTACTCCGGCAACTATTGCCCCGATGCTCGCTGACGGCTTGCAGGTTACTCGCGCACTGATCCAGCGTGTTCAATCCAGCAGCTTGGCAGATCCAGGAAAGAGCGATGTCTTATTCGAACTGCAGGTGAAGGAGAAGCAGTTCGAGAAGGCCTTGGCGCTCGCCTTGGGGCTTTCGTTCGATGCAGTAGTGGCGCCAGAAAGGCAGCCTACCGGACGCTTTGCCGCCTTTCGCGGCGGATCGCAAACGTTCACGATGGCAATACCGGGGCAGTCGTTTGGCGTTGAAACTCACTTGCTGAACGCGAGCGATCAAACTGTTCGCATTGAAGGCATCAATGTACGTCCCGCCTACGAAAAACCTTGGAAGATCCGACTTGAGAAGCCTGGCCCGGCGGAACTGGACGGCGGCAAAGACATACGGCTGCGGTTTGCGGTCACCGCCCCGGAAGACGCCAACCTCACCAAAGCTTATTTCTGGCGCCCGGATGAGGAGCAGCCCTACTACAACATCAGCGATGAACGCTTTCTCAATTTGTCTCTGGCACCGTATCCTCTCGCTGCAAGCGCCAGGATCAACTATCGCGGCGCGAATTTTGAAATCAGCAAAGTAGTCCAAACCAATGAGCGGATAGAGGGCACCGGTATGGTGCAGCAGCCGCTCCTGATGGGTCCGCCGATCTCGGTTTGGGTTGCGCGCGCGCGGGGCGCGGTGCCGCTAACCGCCAGCTCGTTTGCGTTTACCTGCACTCTCCACAGCAACGTAAAAGGTCCAGCGAAGGGAGTGCTGCGCCTCAGCCTGCCGCCAAACTGGAAAGCGACCCCGCCTGAGTGCCCGTTCAATTTTTCCCGTGACGGGGAAAGCGAGGATATGACGTTCCAAGTGAAGCCGCAATCGATCAAAGAGCAGGACTATGAAATCAAGGCGATTGCCGAGTACCGGAATAAGACATATGAGCAAGGTTACCGGCTCGTGGGTTATCCGGGCGTGCGGTCGTATCCTTGCTACCGGCCATCCGAGTACAAAGCCGTCGGCGTGAATGTGAAAACCGCTCCAAACCTCCGCGTCGGATTTTTTCCCGGCACGGGCGACGACGTGCCACGCGCCCTCGAGGATCTCGGCATTCGTCCGCATATTCTGGCCGCCGGTGATCTGCAATCGACCAACCTGAGCCAATTTGACGCCATCGTGCTGGGTGTGCGGGCGTATGCAGTGCGCCCCGAACTGAGAGGCGCGAATAACCGGCTGCTTGACTATGTGAAGTCTGGCGGTGTTCTGATCGTGCAGTATAACTTGCAGAACTTCGATGACAATTACGGACCGTACCCGTTCACGCTGGGCGAAAGCCCTCAGAAAGTCGTGGATGAAAACTCAACCGTCAGGCTGCTTGATCCTCAAAATCCAGCCCTTAACTGGCCGAACAGGATTACCGCCGGCGATTTCCACGGGTGGCAGGAGGAACGCGGGCACGGGTTCATGGAAAAGTGGGATCCGCGCTACAAGGCCTTGATAGAGACGCACGATCCGAACCAGAATCCGCAATCAGGCGGATTGCTGCTGGCCCATTATGGCCGTGGTATTTACGTCTACGATGCCTTTGCCCTGTACCGGCAGCTCCCGGCAGGGGTTCCGGGAGCATACCGGATTTTGGCGAACCTGGTCAGCGCGGCGAAGAATCCGGAGTGGAAGTAAGAGATCGCCTAGTTTGCATTTCGCACCCTTTTACCGGTTGGCGTAATCTATCGTGTTAGGTACTTGCCATGTCGCGACCGTTGTTGCTGTTTGCCTTGCCCGTGCTGCTGGCGGGCGCATCTTGTGTCTTCGCCAAAACCAAGGTCGAATTTCCGGATCCGGCTGTGGATGTCACGGGTCCGGCTGCCGAGGGACCGCAAACGGCTGTGCTGGCCGGCGGCTGCTTCTGGGGTGTCGAAGGCGTCTTCGAACGAATCAAGGGCGTCACTGGCGCGATCTCCGGATTCGCCGGCGGCGCAAAATCGACTGCTCACTACGAAGAGGTAAGCACCGGCAGGACGGGCCACGCGGAATCGGTGCGCATCACATATGATCCTTCGCAGATCACCTACGGGCAGTTACTCAAGGTTTTCTTTTCAGTCGTGCACGATCCCACGCAGCTTAACCGGCAAGGGCCTGATACAGGCACTCAGTACCGTTCGGCAATCTTTTACGCCAATGAAGACCAGAAAAAGGTAGCCGAGGCGTATATCAAGCAATTGGATGAGGCGAAAATCTTCCGACACGCGATTGTCACGCAAGTTGTCCCGCTAAATGGCTTTTATCCTGCGGAAAAATACCATCAGCATTTCCTGGACAACAACATGACGTACCCGTACATTGTGTACAACGACCTGCCGAAGATCGCGGCTCTGAAAAAGTATTACCCGCAGCTCTGTAAGCGGTAGCTTCTACTTTTTTGGCGCTGCGGTTTCTTTCCGCGCTTCGGTTGTCACGCTCTGATTGATCGCGGGTGCCGACCCGACTTCGAGGATGCGTACCGGGCGCGGCGTGCGGTCGTACTGACTCAATTTTCGCGCTTCGCTCAGAAGGCTTTTGTATTTGGCCTGGACCTCGTAATCGATAGTAAAACTGAGATCCTCAAAACTGTACCGCCCGTCTTTCTTGGTGAAAAACGTCTCCTTCTCATGGGTTTTCGTGTTGGTCAGCGTTACTACGGCGCCTTCAACTGCCGCACCTGATTCGTCAACAACGTGGCCGGTAACCGTTCGTGAAGTGGCCGGCTTCTGTTTCTTCTGAACAAGGGGCCGATGGTTATCCAGGAACACAGTGGGCGCGTCGGCCGGATTGTTATTGGTGGCCTGTCGAGCGTCTGCCGTGACAGCCAGCATCGCAAATATCGGGATCACCAAAGCCGCAGGCTTCTTGTACTTCATAAATGACCGCTTTCTCGTATCGTAGCAGCCAGAGGGCTACGACGGGTTGCGCTCGACGGGCTGCGCTACGATTCGTGATCATGTCCTTCCGTGGCGCTAAGGTCTTGTCGTTTGAAAGCCGCCGGTCCAAGGAGATTGCGGAACTGATCCGCATTAACGGCGGCGAACCATTTGTTGCTCCGGCGCTGATCGAGGTTCCGCTGGAGCACAACGAGGCGGCACTCACCTTCGCGCACCGCTTGTACGGAGGGGAATTTGACATGATGATCTTTCTGACCGGCGTGGGTGCCAGGCTTCTATATCGCGTCGTCGCGTCACGTGAACCCGAAGAGCGGTTCCTGGCCGCTCTGCGAAAGATCGCCATCGTCGCCCGCGGCCCGAAACCGGTTGCTGTTCTTCGCGAGTGGCAAGTACCGGTCACGGTCACGGTCCCCGAACCGAACACGTGGCGCGAATTGCTGAATGCCGTTGAGTCACGACCGGAGAAGTCGGTTGCAGTCCAGGAGTATGGCCGCCCTAACCGCGAACTGAATGAAGGCTTGGAACAGCAAGGGCGACGCGTTACAACGATTCCGGTTTACCAATGGCGCCTGCCGGATGATACAAGTCCGTTGGAAGAAGCTCTGCGAGAATTGCTCGATGGAAAGTTCGGTGCTGCTCTCTTCACGACAGGGGTGCAGATTGAGCACTTTCTGGATTTTGCAGAGCGCCGGAAACAGCGCGAGGCTGCCATTGGAGCGCTTCGCGGGCTGCTAGTTGCATCTATAGGGCCTACCTGTACGGAATCGCTGGAACAATGCGGGCTGACACCTGCTCTCGAGCCAAGCCATCCCAAGATGGGCATTCTCGTGCGCGAAGCGGCGGCGAAGTTCGCGGAACAGAAACGGACGTGATGGATTCGCTTCTAACAGCCGTGAATCGCTTGTGCATTGCCTGGACCGTGAGTGCGGTTTTCGCTTTAATCGGTGCGCAGCCGTTATCAGCGGCCGACGAAACGATCACCATAGATACAAGCGCGCCGGCGCGACCATTCCCCCATTTCTGGGAGCAGATGTTCGGCTCCGGCCGCGCAGTCTTGAGCCTCCGTCAGGATTACCGTTCCGATCTCCGAAAAGTAAAGGAAGCCACGGGATTCGAGTACATCCGCTTCCACGGGATCCTGGATGACGACATCGGCGTCTACGGCGAAGATCGCACGGGGAAGCCCGTCTACAACTTCTCTTATGTCGACCAGATCTACGACGGTCTTCTTCAGAACGGGCTCAGGCCCTTCGTCGAGCTAAGCTTCATGCCCCGGAAACTCGCCGCCAATCTCACGCCTCATCCTTTCTGGTACAAGCCACTGCCGTCTCCTCCGAACAACCCGGGAAAATGGGCTGCGTTGATTCAAGCCTTCATAAGTCATCTGGAGAACCGCTACGGGAAAAATGAGGTAGAGCGCTGGTATTTTGAAGTCTGGAACGAGCCGAACATCGACTTCTGGAACGGCGAGCCGAAACAGCAAACCTACTTCGCGCTCTACGATGAAACGGCGAAAGCTATCAAAGCGGTGGATTCAAAGCTGCGCGTCGGCGGCCCCGCCACGGCGCAGGCGGCGTGGGTGGATGCCTTCATCGCCCACTGCACGCAGAACCACGTCCCCTTCGACTTTGTGTCAACGCACGTGTACGGCAACGATACCTCCCAAGATGTTTTCGGCCGCTCAGAGGCAATACCGCGCCGTGACATGGTCGCCCGCGCCGCAAAGAAGGTCTTCGACCAGGTAAGGGCATCGGCCGCGCCAAACGCCGCCATTATCTGGTCCGAGTACAACGCCACTTACATGAACCAGGTCGAAGTCACCGACAGCGCCTTTATGGGCCCGTGGCTCGCGAACCATATCCGCGAAAGTGACGGGCTCGCGAACATTATGGCCTACTGGTGCTTCTCGGACGTGTTCGAGGAGCAAGGCGTGGTAAGGACGCCGTTCTATGGAGGGTATGGCCTGGTCGCGGAACGTGGTATTCCCAAAGCAGCTTTACGGGCGTTCGAGTTATTGCACCGGCTCGGCGATCGCCGCCTACAGAATGCTTCCGAGGATGCTCTCCTGACCGAGCGGGAAGACGGCACCCTGGTCATCGCACTCTGGAATTATGCAGAACCTGGGGAGGCGGTCCCGTCCAAGACGTTTCACCTGGATTTCAAGGGCGTGCAGCCAAACCATTACCGGATGCAGGCCGTCGGCCCCGGGAACGGCTCAGCACTGGAAAGTTGGAAGAAAATGGGGAGCCCCGCTTATCCGTCGATCACTCAGATTCGGGAACTGGTGCGAGCCTCTGAGATGGTGCCGCCTCAGACAGACTCGATCGAGAGGCCGATCACACTCGCTCCGCAGACTCTAGCGGTTGTCGAGGTGCCGAAGGGGCGGTAAGGCGCTCGCGAACCCGAACCACTTCGCCGATCACCAGCACTGCGGGGCTTTGCACATTGACTTGGCCCGAGGCCATCGCTCCCAGCGTGCTTTCGATGATTACCTCGTCCGGCATTGTTCCGCGCTCGACGAAAGCAACCGGCTGATTCCGACTGCGCCCGGCAGCGATCAGGGAGTGGGCGATGAACTCGCGGTTCCTTACGCCCATTAGAACGACGATCGTGTCCACTCCTGCATATTTGCTCCATTCCTCGGTCCTGCCTTCGTGACAGTGAGCTGTTATGACCGCGAAGCTTTGAGCAACACCACGATAGGTCAACGGGATGCCCGCCAGGCCTGGGACCGCAATGGCGGAGCTTACCCCTGGAATTAATTCCACATCAATACCCTGCTCAACTGCCACAGCCCATTCCTCTGCCCCTCGCCCAAATACCAGCGGATCGCCGCCCTTGAGTCGCACAACCGTTTTTCCGGCAAGAGCGTGGGTCTGAATCAGGTCAGAGATTCTGGCTTGGGTATCCTGCTCGCCCTCGTGTTTGCCGACATAAATCAGCTCGGCATCCGGGCGCGCCCTGCCCAAGATGTCTTTGCTCACCAGCCGGTCGTACAGAATCACATCGCATTCCGACAGAATGCGCGCGGCCTTCAATGTCAGCAACTCCGGGTCCCCGGGGCCGGCGCCTACCAGGTACAACTTGCCTTTCTTTGTTCCGATTTGCAAACGTGTTTCGCCCTAACTCCCAGATTACCGGGCGGGCGGCGTGTCGCGAATCAGGTCGCTCACGACTTCAAACCTGTATCCGAGGTCCTTGAGCACGGGGACGATCTTCCGGACGGCCATCAAGGTTTGACTAACGTCCGGATTTGGCTGCACACCGCGGCCATCGTGCAGGCAAATAATCCCGCCAGGAAACGAGCGCGCCAGCACGTAATCGGCTATGCGTGCTGCTGGCCACCGCCAGTCATAGCCGATCACCGTCCACATCACGCCCAGAAGTGAGAGCTTCTGCTGAACCGCCCGAATACCAGGCCAGCGGAAACCGTAGGGAGGGCGGAACAGCATCGGCGTGATGCCTGTTTCGAACTGAATAACCTTCTGAGCTTCGCTAATCTCCCGGTCGATGAACTCCGGCGAGCGGAAGGTAAGCCGGGGATGAGAGAACGTATGATTTCCTAGCTCGTGACCGGCGGCAACGACCCTGCCGGCGATATGAGGCAATCGCCGGACATTCATGCCGCATTGGAAGAAGGTTGCCATGGCGCCTTCCGATTCGAGGTAATCCAGCAGCGCCAGCGTACTTTCCGTGGGTCCATCATCGAAGGTCAGTGCGATCGACCTTCGGCCGCTGTGACCGCGATATACCGATGGCCCAAACAGTTGCGACGTTCTGGAGACGCTGCCATAGGCAGCGGCCGCGGTGACTCCTCCCAGCATGGCTCCCGCAGTGAATCCTGCTACCGTCAATGCACGCATTCAACCCAACCTAACACCCCTTTGAAACGTTTTCCCGCACCTTACTAATCGTTAGCTCTTTCGCGTGGCGGAGCCCACGCGTGAAAATGTGCACGTACGCGCTCAGTGTACAGCGCCAGCAAGTCCTCTACACGTTCGCGATAGGGTGATTTTACAATAAACCCGACGTGGTGTCTGCGGTTCATGCGCCAGACCAGTTCGGGCTCCTGAAAATCCGACGTATCGGGCCATTCCTGTCGGGCTAGCGAAACCAGCAGCCCGCCATAGTTACCACTCTCGCGGGGTAGCGCGTAATCGGTTCCGCACGCGGCGGCGACTTCGATTTTTGCCCACTCCTCCCATAAATTGATCCCGGTTGCTGCTTCGATCAAATCTGAGATATGCGCGCCCCCGACACGCGCCGAAGTTTCAAGAAAGTAAAACGCGCCACCTTCGCGCGCGCGAATGAACTCGGTATGCGAGACCCCATCCCTCAACTGAAAGGCCTTGAGTACCCGCTCATTCATGGCCCGTAGAGCCCGATCCGCTTCAGACCCGCGCTCGAGGATGCGGGTGGTAAAGATACCTCCGGACGTGGTGACCTCCAGCGGCGGCGTTCCATACGCACTCGCTATGGCATAGACCATCTCGCCGCGGAACCAGATGGAATCGACGTGAAAAATGTCGCCTGGGATAAAGCGTTCCAATACGAAAAACGACTGTTGATCGCCGGTAGCGTGAATGCGGTCCCAAACGTCTTGCTGCTGCTCGAATTTCTTGATCCCAATCGCGCCCGCCATCAACCGTGGCTTGAGGACCCAGGGCGGCCGTATTGTGTCTACAAACTCAGTGATCTTTTCGTAATTGAATGTCGCGGTAAACTCCGGTACCCGGATGCCATTCTCGGCGGCGCGCATGCGCATGGCCAGCTTGTCGCGAAAGTATCGCGTGGCCGTCTCACCCAGCCCGGGCAGACGCAGGTGCTCGCGCAGCAGCGCCGCCTTCTCCAGATCGAAATCGTCAAGCGGAACAATCCTGTCGATCTGCGTGTTTCTCGCCAGATGACTCACAGCCAGCAGCATATGCTGCAGATTCCATTCGTGCGCCTCGTCGGGCATGTAGAAAATATCCTGCAGGCTTTCCCGTGGCCATTTCGCCGTATCCTGAAGACTGAGCGAGGTAAGGAGGAAAACGCGGCAACCCTGGCGCTTGGCTTCCTCTAAGAAACGGTGTCCTTTCTCGTAACTGGCCAGGCACAGCAGGTTCAGAAACCGCATCATCTACTCTTAATTACTTTAAGCTTGTAACTCCGGCGCGCGAAAGAGCGAAACAAATTGTAGAATGCAGAAGCTCAAGCTCAAGCATTTGTTGGCGATCCGGTGGTTCCACTGGATCAACGTTCCGCTGCTGTTCCTAATGATCTGGAGCGGAATCCTGATTTACTGGGCCTATCCGATCTATAGTTTGGGTCCGCTGCACTTCTTTCCCAAGTGGTTCTACTCCCTTTTCGGCATTGAGCAGCGGCTTGCGGAAGGCATGGCTCTGCATTTCTTTTTTATGTGGCTCTTCGTAGTCAACGGGATTGCCTATGTAACGTATACGCTGGCATCCGGCGAGTGGCGCTATCTGGTGCCACGCTCATGGTCGGCATTTCGCGATGCCTGGCACGTCGCCCTCCATGATCTTCGTCTCCGCAAAGATCTCCCGCCGCAAGACAAGTACAACGCCGCCCAGCAAATCACATATACGGCGATCATCGTGATGGGCGCAGGGTCAGTGCTGAGCGGATTAGCCATCTACAAGCCGGCGCAACTGTCCTGGCTGGCGATGCTGTTCGGCGGGTATCAGGGCGCGCGCGCTGTTCATTTCCTCTTGGCGGCCGGGTTCGTCATGTTCTTTGTGGTTCACATCGTACAGGTGGCGCTCGCCGGCTGGAATAATTTTCGCAGCATGGTGATCGGTTACGACGTGGTAGGTGACCATGACTAACCGACGACGCGAGATCGTGCTCTCCGATAACGAAGCGCAACACGAGTTGGCCCGCCGTACGCGACGAGGCTTTCTGATGGCAGGACTTGCTGCGGTCGGAGGGTTCGGCGCTTACGAATGGATCACCAAGGCACAGCAGGTTGATAATGCGCCCTGGCCACAGCGCAAAGTGCTGGATCTGAACGGCAGGATCTCGCACGCCTATCTGAGCGACTCGCATCTGATGCCGGAATATCCCAAAAGCAAGATCAGCCCCATCAAGGTCAATGGCGATATCGGCGTCAGCAACGACTTCGATCCAGGAGCTTGGCGGCTGCAGGTCGCAAATGGCGCCGAGGACGCGACGCCACTCCTCACCCTGTCCATGGCTGATATCGCGGCGCTTCCCAAAATCGAAATGACCACGCTCTTCTGTTGTATCGAGGGCTGGAGTGTCGTACAGTCTTGGGCCGGCGCGCGGTTCTCGGATTTCACGAAGAAATACTTCCCTCCCGGTCAACACCTGCCGCAGTACGTTTATATGGCTACACCGGATGAGGATTATTACGTCGGCCTGGACATGAAAAGTGTGCTCCATCCCCAGACCCTTCTGGCCTACGAGCGCAACGGGCAGCCGCTCGAGCGGGAACATGGCGCCCCGCTCCGGCTCATCATCCCGGTGAAGTACGGTATAAAAAACATTAAGCGCATCGGGCTGATCCGGTACACGGATGACAGGCCCGACGACTACTGGGCTGAAGAGGGTTACGACTGGTTCGCCGGTCTCTGACGCGTGACAGACGCTCCACTTTATTGCGGAACCTCGGGGTTTGCTTATAACTCCTGGAAGCCGGGCTTCTATCCTGAAAAGCTCCCTAGTGCGAAATTTCTCTCCTTTTACGCAACGCGGCTAAACGCGGTTGAGATCAACTACACCTACCGGCGCCTGGTATCGCCCGGCACACTGGAAAAGTGGATCGCCGCCACGCCCAACGGCTTTCTGTTCCTCCCCAAGGCGCACATGAAGATTACGCACGTGCTGAAACTGAAGGGCGCCGAAGACTTCACGCGGGCGTTTCTGCAGTCGCTTGAGCCATTGTGCGGGCCCGGACGCCTCGGCCCGATTCTCTTTCAGCTTGGGCCTTCGTTCAAAGCCGATCGTGAGCGCCTCGCGGAATTCTTGAAGGTGCTGCCGAAGAACGTCCGGTTCGCGTTCGAGTTTCGCAACGCAACCTGGTTCGATGAAGCGATCTACCAGGTTCTACGCGATGCCAACATCAGTCTCTGCCATGCGGAGAATGAAAACTTGGAAACGCCTCATGTCATCACGGCCAACTTCGTCTATCTGCGTTTGAGGAGGCCCGAGTATAGCGAATCGGAATTGGGCAGCATCGATTACCGCATCCGGCAGTATCGCGGAAACGGTTACCCGACATTCGCCATTTTCAAACACGAAGACACGCCGGCCGGCGCCTTGAACGCGGAGAAGATGTTGAACGCGGAAAAGGCGGGACCGCTTTTGTAGTGGCGAGACATGCCTCGCCTATTTCAAGCGGTCTTTCCCTTCCTCGATCACATAGAAATGATCCGCCGTAACATCCCGGAACACCTGCCTCAGCCCGCTTGGCCAGCGGACTTCGAGGCTGTCCACTTTGACGGTTTCGCCCAGGCCGAAGTGCGCGCGCAGATCGCTCTGTGACAAATAACTGCCGCCGCCCGCAATTTCGCGAATCTGCGTCAGGCCTCCTGCTGTCAATGTCACGCGCGAGCCTAGGGCGTCGCGATTACTCTTCACGCCGATGAGGCGAAAGTTCACAAAGTGCCTTCCTTGGCCTCCGGAGTTATGAAGCAGCAGCGGAGGATCGTTGTTGTTCGCGATCACGGCATCGATATTTCCATCATTGTCGAAATCCACGAAGCCTACCCCACGCCCGGCGTGAGGAATGGCGAAACCGTTGCCTGAGGATTTTGCCACTTCGAGAAATTTGCCGTTTCGCTCATTGTGAAATAACGAATTGATTTGCTTATAGCGAATATCCGGCGTGGTCTTCTCGACTTCTTCGTAGACATGACCGTTAGCGACGAAAAGGTCGAGCCAGCCATCGTTGTCGTAGTCGAAAAAACCGCCGCCAAAGCTCAAGACATTCCGGGTAGCTTCGCGCACGCCCGCCGATTCGCTCACCTCTTGAAAGAAGCCTTTACCGTCATTGCGCCAGAGATGATCGGATGCCAGTTGAAAATCGGACATATACAGATCAAGCTGTCCGTCGTTGTCGTAGTCCCCGAGCGATGTGCACATGGCCGCCATGGTCGCGCCGTCGGAGGTCAGGGCCATTCCACTCGGAAGTCCAGTCTCCGTAAATGTCCCGTTGCGATTGTTGTGGTAAAGATACGCTTCGAGCCCGTCATTCGCCACAAACAGATCCGGCCAGCCGTCGTTGTCATAGTCGATCGCCTGGAGCGATAAGTTTAAACCCTTCGGCTGATAGATCTTCGCCTTCTTCGTCACGTTCGTGAAGGTGCCGTCTCCGTTGTTGTGATAGAGCACATCGGCTGTGCCGCCATACACCGCGGGCAAGCAACTGGTTAGCACGCCGATTCCGATCTTGCAATGCTGCTGGCTTGTGGGCGTGAAGTTGGCGTACCCGCCGACGTACAGGTCGAGTTTCCCATCGCGGTCGTAGTCGAAGAAGGTAGCTCCGCTGTGGAACACTGTGCCGAAGTCAATGCCACCTACGTGCGCACTTTCGGTGACGTCGATGAATGTTCCGTTACCGTTGTTGTGATACAGGATGTTCTTTCCGTATTGCGTGACATACAGGTCCGGGTGGCCGTCGTTGTCGTAGTCGCCCCAGACACAGCCCAGGCCGTAGGCATTTCCGGGCACGCCAGCCTTACCCGTGACATCCGCGAAAGTGCCGTCGCCATTATTACGGTAGAGCGCGTTTTGCAGGCGATTGCCTCGGTTGTAACGATCGCGGCCGTTCACGAAGTAGATGTCCTGGTATCCATCGCCGTCAAAGTCGGCGACACAAACGCCGGGACCGGCTTCCTCGAGGATCGTAGAAGTTCCGTTATTCGCCTTGGAGTGAACCCAGCGAATGCCCGCCGCGCTTGTGACATTTGTGAATTGCACCGGCGGAGGCACAGCAACAGCAGGCCACAGCCATAGCAGAATCGCGGCGCGCAACTCTATCTCCCGCGTTACTGCTGCGCTTGCGGATCCACCTGCTGGGGCCCCAAGACGCCCGCCTGAACGTTGTGCGTCAATTGCCGCGCCCGCTCGGATGCTTCTTTGTATACCGCGAACTCTTTGTCCGCCTGATCCTTTTGGCCCGCGCGGCGTAACGCAATTGCCAGATGATAATGAGCCGCTGGATTGTCGGGCTGTAGCTTCACAGCCCGTTGCAGGGGCGAAATCGCATCTGCAGGCTTTCCCCCCTCCGTCAACGAACGTCCCCAACCGATGAGCGCATCCGCAAAATTGCCGTCAAGCCGCACCGCTTTCCCGAAATGTTGAATGGCATCCGGCCAGTGATCCTGTTCGCGCGCCATTTCGCCGAGCACGTACTCGGCGCCTGCATTGTTCGGATCGACGGCCAGTTCGGCTTCGAACTCCTTCTTTGCATCATCGAAGGTCGTTGCAGTCTTCGGCTTGGAAAGAATCAGGCGTCCGATACGATAGTGAATCCCAGGGAGAACTGGGTCCTTGTCCAAAACGAGGCGATACTCCGACAGCGCGTCATCCCAGCGCCCCTGCGCTTCCATCGCTTCGGCATTCAGCTGATGCACCTGGTAGGCGGACGGATTGGTGAACAGGAGGTCCTGCGAGGCGCGAATCGAAAGGTCCGAGAAGACGTGCACGCTTAGGAACTGAACGTCCGGATCGCGCGGAAACTGACGCCGCAGCGTCCCCAGAAAAACCAGGGCATCGTCTTGCCGATTCAGCATCATGGCGCAGCGTACACCGGCTTTGCCTATATCCTTCTTGAGATCCTCGCTCAAGGCCTGTGTGTTCAGTTTTCTCAGGCGAGGAATGGCTTCGGGGCAGTGTCCCGCTTGCGCTAGAATGAGCGCGGCTTTCACTTCCGCCTCAGGAGTGCGTGGGGCCTGAGCGTGCCCGTAAACCAGGACTGCGCCCAGACCTAGCAGAAACAAAGCCCGGTTCATAGCATCAGCGGGTGGGCAGACGATCGGGTTGGGTCGTCTGCCTTCCCACTATTAGAAAAGATACTTCAAGCCGAATTGTACGTTTCGGGCACCCTGCGAGCTATTAAGCAGGCCGAGTGTACTGCCTAAGCCGGCACTCGGGGAATTCAGAATGGGCGTGTTCGTAAAGTTGATAGACTCAGCCCTAAACTCGATTTTCTGCCGTTCGGTGATGTTGAAGAATTTCGCGAGGCTGAGATCCAGGTTGTGCAGACCCGGGCCGCGAACCGTTCCTACACCGCAAGTCCCGAAGCTGCCCGGAGCAGCGGGGGCAAACGCGCTTGGATCGAACCATTGGTAGCCGCCGGACGGAGAATTTTGTTTGCCGAGGATATCGACAGAAGAAATACAGTTTGCACGAGCGCCTCGGGAATTCGTGCCGGATGCGTCCGATGCCGAAATCGTGAGTGGGAACCCGGTATGCAAGCTCAAGATACCGTTAATCTGCCAATCGCCAACGATTGCGTTGACCACCTTGTTCATATCTTTCCCGAATTTGCGGCCGCGCCCAAAGGGAAGATCATAGGTCGCATAACTGGTCAAAACGTGCGTCGCGTCGTAGTAACAGGGACCCCATTCGGCTTTCTTGTCGTAGAGATTCTGCCAATAGGGCGAGGTCGGAGTCGTCTGACCGCCCCAGGAGCCGTAGTATCCGCTCGAGTCCGTCATGCACTTCGAGTAGGTATAAGCAACCGAGTACTCTAAACCGTTCCCGAGTCGTTTTTGCAGGACGGCCTGTAATGCGTCGTACGCCTGATTGCCATTCGTCGCGGTTCCCGAAATCTGGCTGATTTCGTTATATAGCGTCGTGTTTCCCGCGAGGTATGGACTGCCTATGACCGTACCGTCGGGCAGTAGCTGCTTTTGGAAGTAAGGCATCGGTACTGCCAGATGCGTGGTGCGCTGGCCAACATAGCCGACCTGCAACGTCGTCGCATTCCCGAACTGTTGCTGCACCGTGAAATTCCACTGGTTCGAAACAGCGGGACGAATATTCGGATCCCAGAGGCGGATCAAGGACCCATTGAATGGATCGCCTGGGTTCGCCAGGAACGGCAGAAAACCGTCACTTAGCGTGGAACCCGGAAACGTGTCCGAGGTATAGTTCGCATCGTTCTCGTGTGCGAACGGAGGATTGATGGGCAGGCGCAGGTTCGTGCCGGTCCCCTCTAGGTAGCTCGATAACGTGTAAGCTGCGCGAACGACAGTGTTCCTCCTGGCATTCCACGCAACTCCGATCCGGGGCTGGTAATTTGTGATCCCGTTGTACTGGTTGTACAAGGCCCGGCTGTTGCCATCCTGGCCGGCGAGTTCTACCGCGCCGGAGAACAAGCCGAAGTTCGCCTGCCGGTCCTTCACCTCAACCCACGGGGTATGAAGTTCCCACCGTAAACCGAGGTTAAGCGTGAGTGAAGGTGTCACGTGCCAGTCGTCCTGGAAAAAGGCCCCAAAAATGTTGCCCCGTTGGCCCCAGGTACCACCGTTCACGCCTCCGCCGATCTCGCTCGGCAAACCGAGCATGAAGTCCGCTTCCGCCTGGCCGGAACCACCTCCCGCTGTCGCGTCGGGGTTGGGACCAGCGGTGTACCGGCCATCGAAGGTAAATGTCCCTGCACGCCCGTTATTGCCGGAGTAGAAGGTGTTAATACGGTTTCGCCAGCCCTGAAACCCAAGGTGCATCGTGTGTACACCCTTGCTGATCGTCATGGTGTCCTCGTATTGAATCACCGTGTCGGCGAATAACTGGTAGATGTCGGCGTTCCCAACGGTTGCAGCGTTGCCTCCGCTGAAGTTCATAGCCGGCAAAATGCTCGACGGGATGCCGGGCAGACCTACGGTCGCCGGGAAGTCGTTTGTCCCGTTTGCCGCCGCGCCGTTGTTCACCCGCACGTAGTTCACGCCCACGCGGGCATCATTCACTATTGAAGGCGAGATAGTTCGCACCCAATCGAGCACGCCGTTATAAGTCGGATAAGTGGCAAACCCGTTGTAAAAGAGCGGCATGTTGTTGGTGGTTGGGTTGTCAACCAGACTTTGCGAATACCGGCCAAATATGCGGTTCTTCTCCGACGCATTCCAATCGACCCGGACGTCTCCCTGATCGCCGTTGATAGCAGTATGCTGCGTATACAGATAGTTGTTGAGCAATCCCGGGCTCGTGGGTAGCGGATACACCGAGGAATTGATAATGTTCATGGCTACCGGATCAAGCAGGCTTGCTGGGATTTTGTTCCCTGGAAACGGAACGCGCTGCCCGTTCACGATCGAATGCGGATTGTAGAGTTGGATGGGCTTGGAGCCCTGGAGCAACTCAGAAAAATCTCCGCTTCGCTCGTTCGCCGTGAACACGCTGGTGGCGGTGGTGCTGGTGGGCGTATCGAAGCGTTGGCCCTGATAGTCGGCGAAAAAGAAGAGCTTGTCTCGGATGATCCGGCCTCCCAAGCTCCCGCCGAACTCGTTCCATCGCAATTTCTTTCTTGGCGCGCCGTTGAACTTGTTATCCCAGGTATTCGCGTTCAGGACGTCGTTACGGAAAAACTCGAATGCGTTTCCATGGAATTGGTTTGCGCCCGACTTGATCTGCGTGCTGATAATGCCGCCCATGAAGTTGCCGAATTCCGCCGGCGCATTCTGTGTGATCTCGTTGAATTCCTGAATGGCATCCACGCTGGGCGCATAGCCCACCAGGTTATCGGAGACCTGGTTGTTGTCCATTCCGTCCAGAATGAAATTGTTCGCCTGCTCGCGGTTGCCGTTCACATAGGGACGGCCGCTGCCGGATGTAGTTTGGCCGTTCGTGAAGCTGGAAGGATCCGGATGGACGCTTCCCGGGGCGAGCAAGGTCAACTGCACGTAGTTGCGCGTCGCCAAAGGCAAGGTTGTATTCGTCCGCGAGTCGATCACCTGGCCGAGCTGCGTCGATTCCGTCTGTAAGACCGGCGCGGCACCAGTCACCTCAACGGTAGTCGAAACATTGCCGACTTGCAGCGAAAAATCGAGCTTGGCAACCTGGTTCAATTGCAGGGTGATATTCGACTGCGTAGCCGTCTGGAACCCGGGATTCTCGACTTTTACGTCGTATGTCCCAACCAGAAGATTCGGAATCGAGTAGCGGCCGTCCGAATTGGTTGTCCCTGTGTACTGAGTGCCACGCTGGGTGTCTGTCGCAGTGATCTTTGCGCTGGCAACAGCGGCTCCGGAAGGATCCGTCACCGTGCCGTTAATCGTCGCCGTAACGGCCTGCCCGCGAGCGGTCGCGGCCGCGCTGATAAACCCAATTATTCCTAGAGCGAGCGCCGCGCACGCACTCCACAAGCATTTCCGAGTCTTCCAGACCTGCCCCATTTGCTGACCTCCAGTCAGAGTCTTTGTCCGCTACGACGAACAAAGGCCAACGCTCATTTCGAAAGTTAGTGTGATTGTAGGGTCGAATCGAAAACCTGTCAAGGCAAAAAAGAAAGCAGAAGAAAGTAAAGGAAGGAAAGTACTAATCTGTAAGGCTACTTTCGCTTTCGATTGGCGATCGAGATACTAGACAAGCACTACTTCGATGCCGCGCGATCGCAGTTTCTCCACATCGTCCCCTGGCGCATTCGTGTCTGTAATGACGCGGTGAATGGCGCGAAGGTCCGAAATCAGGGAGAGGCTCCGGTGACCGAATTTGCTCGAATCGGCGAGGACGGTGACCTGGGCGGCGGACTCCATCATGCGCCGGTTCAGTTGCGCCTCCATGATGTCTAGTGTGGTCAGTCCGGCGTCCACGTGTAACCCGACCGTGCTCATGAAGCAGTGATCCGCATGCAGGGAGTGCATCATCTGTTCGGCGTGCGGCCCCACAAAAGCGGTCGAGGGGTGCCGCAAAAATCCCCCCAGCATCACGAGAGAAACCTTCGGCAAATCCGCGAGCTGTGCCGCCACATTCAGCGCGTACGTAATCACCGTGATGCCGTCGGGACAGTTACGCCTTATCTGCCCCGCCAAGGCGGCGGACGTCGAGCCTGTACAAAGAATGACGGTCTGCACCGGGTGGATCAGTTGCAAAGCTGCCTCCGCGATGCGCACCTTTTCTTCGTGGTGCATCTCTTCGCGAACTTTCAGCGGGTGTTCAGGAACCTGCTCGAGCGGCCGGATTCCACCGCCGTGAGAGCGCACCAACGCGCCGCTTTCGGACAGGGCGTCCAGATCGCCACGCGCCGTAACCGCTGAAACGCCGAAGCGCTTCACTACCTCTTCAACTGTTACACGTCCATTTTGGCCGAGCACGCCCAAAATCTCACGGCGACGCTCTTCAGCCAGCAGCCGGGTGGGCTTTCGATTAGGCATGGTCTGCAGTAAAATTCATCGTCCAGGATGCAGAGCAAAGCTCTCCTTTGTGCTGTGGCTATCTTACATTAGGATGCCTCAAAAGCAAGCTCTTTTTGCGAATACTGTCGTTTTCTTTCTTTTACAAAAAGAAGACTACGTTCGCACACGAAACGAATAAACCTTGGGAAGATAAGGGTTAAGCCTGTCAGGAGGTATCGATGGCTACGACCGCCGCTGCCGGAAGCCTGCCCGCAGTCCCGTCCGAAGCATCGAAGAGTTCCGAGCGAGTTGCCGGCCTGCCCTGGTACATTTGGTGCGCGACCCTCGCAGTGACGTCCGCAACCATCGGCGCGCATTGGGACATCTCATGGCACAGCTCGATCGGGCGTGATACCTTCTGGACACCCGCCCACATGGCCATATATCTGTGTGGCGTCCTGGCGGGCGTGGCCTTCGGCTACATTATTCTGGCGACAACGTTCTCCAAAGCATCGCCTCTGGCGGATGCCGCCGTTCACATCTGGGGTTTCCGCGCTCCACTTGGCGCATTCATCGCATCCTGGGGCGGCATCGCCATGCTGACGTCGGCGCCCTTCGACAACTGGTGGCACGGCGCCTACGGTCTGGATGTAAAGATCGTGAGTCCGCCCCACATACTACTTTTCATCGGCGTGTACGCGGTCATTTTGGGAACTCTGGTCTTGATCGCCGGGCACATGAACCGCAGCGCCGGGAAAACCCGGCAAGCCGCGCGCTGGCTGTTTCTCTATGGCGGCGGAATCATGCTCGTCATGGCGATGATCATGCTGATGGAGTATACGGAGCGATCAGCTCTACACACTTCATTGCCCTATGTCCTCGTGTGCACTCTCACGCCCATTGTGCTGGCTGTCGGTTCCCGAACGACCGGCATACGATTTGCGGCTACGTATATTACGGGCTTCTACACGCTGTTCCTGATTGGGTTGATTCTCGTACTCCCGCTGTTCCCGGCCGAGCCGAAACTCGGCCCGGTGTATCAGCCGGTAACACAATTTATCCCGCCGGAATTTCCGATGTTGCTGATCGTGCCGGCGCTTGCCATGGACCTCATTTGGAACCGTACTAAAGCATGGAATGCCTGGAAGACCGCGGTTGTGAGCGCTATTGTCTACGTCGGCTTGCTGCTTGCCGTGGAGTGGCCGTTTGCCAGCTTCCTAATGTCTCCGGCTGCACGCAACCGCTTTTTCGGAACGATGTATCTCTGGTACAGCTTGCCGCCGACCAGCTTTCTCGCCCGCAATCTGTTCCTGCCGTTTGAAACCACTGCGGAGTTCTGGCGCGGGATCGCGCTTGCGGTGCTGCTCTGCTGCCTTGCTATTCGTTGGGGCATTTCGCGCGGTGAGTGGATGCGCAAGATAGCCCGCTGATCTCACATGCGCTTTTTGAAAACAATGCTTGCGCTGATGCTGCTGACCATCTGCGCTCAAGCGCACGTCGGCAGCCCCGACATTTACGTTGACGGTAAAGCCGGGCCGTATCAGCTCTTTGTGACCATACGTCCTCCGGTGGTCATTCCCGGAGTCGCCGAGCTCGAAATTCGCTCGGAAACAGCCGGTGTCCACGAGATCCGCGCCGTGCCGTTGCCGATCTCGGGGCCGGGGGCGCAGTTCGCGCCCGTGCCGGACAACCTGAAGTCTGCGCCCCAGGACGCGCAGTTCTTTACCGGCTCTCTATGGATGATGACGACGGGTTCGTGGCAAGTGCGGCTGACGGTTGATGGTTCGCAAGGCACGGGTGTGCTCTCCGTTCCCGTGCCATCGGTCGCCAGGTCCACCCAACAGATGCAATTCGGGCTGGCCGCCCTGCTCAGCGTGCTCGGCGTATTCCTGATCGGCGGAGTGATTGCGATGGCGGGCGCTGCCGTGCGCGAGGCGAAACTGAAGCCCGGCGCCGTTCCGAATCCTGATGCGAAGCGCCGCGGGCGTATCGCCATGTCGGTTGCCTTCGTAATCGTGATCGCAGCGCTCTGGGGTGGCAATGCTTGGTGGAGGAGCGAAGCCAATTCTTACGGACAAAAGGTCTACAAGCCTCTGGAGATGAGAGCCGAGGTCGACGGTACGGGCATCCTTACTCTGAATCTCACGGATCCCGGCTGGCTGAAGCCTCTTCCCGGCCGAATCCCGCTATTCACGCGCAAAATAGATGACCTTGTGCCCGACCACGGGCACTTGATGCATCTTTACGCGATTCGCCAGCCGGGCCTGGATGCGGTTTATCATCTACATCCCGACTTGGTGAATACAGGAGTATTTCGTCTGAGCCTGCCCGCCATGCTGTCCGGCAACTACAAGCTTTACGCCGATATCGTGCACGCCACCGGGTTCCCGGAAACGCTGGTCGCGAGCATGGCTGTGCCTGCTCTGCACGGACGCGCATTGGCCGGAGACGATGCCGCCGGTTCGGCGAAGGCATGGAACGAATCGCCCCTAACGAATACAGTGTTCGCGCTTCCCGATGGCTATCGAATGGAATGGATCCGGCCTTCTGCCCTGTCGTCGAAAAAACCGTTGTTGTTTCGGTTTCGCTTGACGGATACCGCCGGTCATTCGCCGAACGACATGGCGCTTTACATGGGCATGCTCGGCCACGCCGCCTTCGTAAAGACGGACGGTACCGTTTTTGCACACGTTCATCCGGAGGGTTCGGTTTCGATGGCCGCCTTGATGCTGACGCAACCGCAGACGAGCATGGCCGCCATGGATATGGCGGGAATGGATCATTCCGTTCAGGGACCGGGCACGCTCCCCAACGACGTCAGTTTCCCGTACGGCTTTCCATTGCCCGGGCGCTACCGTGTGTTCGTGCAAATGAAGCATGGCGCTACCGTCGAGACCGGCATTTTCGATGCCGCTGTGAACTAGTCGATATGCATCTGAGCGCGTCTGCGGTTCAACATCACATCTCATACACCACTTGGGCCACAACGCGGCTTCTGAACGCCGTGGCAGACCTCAGCGCGGAGGAACTGGGCCGCAATTTTGGCACGGCAGACAAAAGCGTTGTGGGAACACTCGTGCACATCTACCGCGCGGAGCGGATCTGGCTGGCGAGAATTCAGCAAGGCTCTCCCGCTGCTCCTTGGGCTCAGCCGGAAGACGAGCAAATGTCAACGCTCGCTACCGAATGGCCGTCACTTCACGCTCGCTGGAAGAGTTGGGCAAATGATTTGTCGGATCCGGAAGTGGACAGGCTCATCGAGTATTCCGATCTCCGCGGCAATCCGTCGGCGGAACCAGTCTGGCAACTCGTTCTGCATGTCGTGAATCACTCGACGCATCACCGCGGCCAGGTCTCGGGGTTTCTGCGAGCGCTCGGCAAGTCTCCACCGCAGCTCGATCTGATTCGATTTGTTCGCGAGAACCCGAGCGCCTGACGGCCACCGATGTTCAAGGCGTGACTGCGTGGTGGGTCAATTCTATTACCCGATCCGGCATCGGCGGCTTTCGCCCAACCAGATTCAAAACCGTCGACGCGAAGTTCAGGCTATCCACCGGCTCATCTATTTCCTCCACTGGAATCCCCGCGCCAGCCATCATCCAAACGGAATGCGTCGATATACGTAGAAAGCTGCCGTGATTGCCGCCCGGATTCGGAAATCGCGTATTAAAGTTCCAATGATCGGAGGCGAATACATGAAAATCCGCCTGGACCAGTTCTCGCCGCCTCTTTTCGTATCGCAACAAAACCGGGCTGGCGCCGGGCGGACCCGGAACATTGTCTTCGACCGGCGATAGCTCTTCAATAACTCCAATGACACCGTTTGAGTACCGGGTCTGGTAAATAGCTTCGAGCCATTCGCGTTCGGTATGCCAGCCCGAAAGCCATTGTGCTCGATCCACGCCGGCGGGAAGATTGAGGTGCGGATCTTCGGAAAGCGCTAAAGGCAGCCCTGCCCGCCACGGCTCATCGCGCCACGTGACTTTCCCTTGTTCGTCCTGCTCGAGTCCGCGGATAGGTCGCACCGCAATCTCGCCCGCAGAATTGGTGAGGATGAGAAGCTGGCTGTCTCGATTGCGATACAGCCAATAGCGGCGAGTGTTTATTTCATCCGGCAGCCGCATCATCGTGAAATCGATAGGACGGTCCGTCAACGCGGCTTGTGGATTATTTCGCACTCGTTGGCTCGCCAGCAGCGCAAAATAGTCCACATGACGAAACGACTCTTCTTCGTCAATGCCTCCGCCGCTATCTAAGACCAACCCGAGCGGTCCCGGCCCAGCCACGTAATGTTGCAAGTCGTGAACGGTGTTATTGTCGCCTAAGCTCATCTGCGGAATCAGGGCCGAGATTTTCTGTGTCAGCACGCGCACCGGATCCGGCTGTAGCGCCAGAAGCGCTCTCAGATGCCCAGCGTATGCGGTATACGCGGTGTGTTCCTCTTCCCAGTTGCGCAACTGGGCATCGAGCCGCCGTGCAGCTTTGTCTTCGCCATTGGCGCGCTCCGCCGAATTCCACTTGTTTCGCCGCTCGGCGACGGCTCTCTTGCGCGCCGCAATG
>DATBHS010000164.1:0-4540 GCA_036557345.1 Bryobacteraceae bacterium | reverse complement strand
GGTCAAGTGGAAGTCCGATGCATCCCAGGCGCAGATCGATAAAGCGCTGCAAGCAGTCGTCGCATTGCCGTCCAAGGATCCGGGTATCAAGCACGTATGGACCAGGCCCATCAAAAAGCAGATTCCCGAGGGCTACAACACAGTTATCGTCATGGAGTTTGCGAATGAGTCCGCTCTGCAGAAGTATGCGGATAGCCCGGCGCAGAAGGCCTTCTACGACGCGTACATGCCAATCCGCGAGGAAAGCCGCACCAGCGACATCACAAACTAGCCTCCAGCACCAGCGGTCGTCTCGGTCTGAAACTGATCCACGCCGGCGCTGGTGAAAACTATAACCCATTATTGCCTCGGATTGCGTATGTACTGCTAGCCGGTGCACATTTGCCATTTGCATGTTGCTGTGCCGCGGACGGGCAGGTGACTGGAAAGATGATCAATCGCTACGCGCTCGGCGCTCTCACAGCGGCTTTCGTTTCCGTGTTTTGCCCTGGGACCTTGTACGCCAGCACTCTACAGTTCGGCGTGATTGGCAACCCGATCGACCTCTCCGCCAACGTGAGCGAGGCCATCCTGCCGGGCGGCACGTTTTTCCACGGCTCCAAGCTGTTGTTCGGCATCGCGGCGCGGCGCCCTTCCCGGTACCAGCATTAATCCGCTGAGACCCACTAAATGCACTCTCCTTGCTTATCAGAAGGATCTTGACAATTTAATACGTACGAGCGTATTATTAGTTCTGTGCAACATTCACTTCGGGAAGACATTCTTAAGGCCGGTCTCAAGATAATGTTTCGGGCGGGATACCAAGGAGCGACAGTGCGCGATATCTGCGCTGCCGCCGGCGCTCCCCACGGTTCTTTTACCAATCACTTTCGCTCCAAGGAGGCGTTCGCCCAGGAGGTACTAGACCGCTATTTCGCTAATACGAAGAAGTATGTCAAGGAGGCTTTGGACGACAAGTCCCTTACGCCCCGGCAGCGATTGAAGCGTTATCTGGAGATCATCAGTGGCGTACTGGCAGACGCAAAATGGAACCGCGGTTGCCTAATCGGCGATTTCAGCATTGAAACCGCCTCTCAGAGCAAACTCTTGCGCCAGAGGCTGGAAGCAATCTTCGAGGAATGGCGCGCTCCGTTTGTCGCTTGCATCGCTGAGGCCCAGGCAAACGGTGAAATTGATTCAACCTTCGATCCGGTCGATCTCGCCGAATTCCTCCTGGCTTCCTGGGAGGGTGCAATTCTCCGTATGAAGGTCGAACGCGGCCCTGTCCCGCTCGAACGCTTTCAAAAAATTGTTTTCCAAACCATATTCAAGGAGCTGAGATGACCGTCCTCTCTGATGTTGCATTGCCCAAAATCAATGTTCTAGATTCCACTATGGCTTACCGGGAAGCCGGAGATCGCGACGCACCAGTCGCGCTTTTTTTGCATGGGAACCCGACCTCGTCGTATATATGGCGGAACATTCTTCCGCTGGTTGCGCCGGTGGCGCATTGCATCGCACCGGATCTCATCGGGTTCGGTCAATCGGGGAAGCCCGATATTGGGTATCGCTTCGCCGATCACGCGCAGTACCTCGATGCATTTCTCGATCAGGCTGGCATTAAGGTAGCGTTCGTGATCGCGCACGACTGGGGTACCGCACTCGCATTTCACCTGGCAGCCCGCAGACCTGAGTTTATCCGCGGGCTTGCTTTTATGGAGTTCATCCGGCCTATGCCTACGTGGAAGGATTTTCACCCGGATCAGATCGAGACATTCCAGAAGTTCAGGACGCCTGGGGTCGGTGAAGAGATGATTCTGGAAGGCAACGTATTCGTGGAGAGGGTTCTGCCCTTGGCAACCCTGCGAACGCTGACGGATGAGGAGATGTCGGTTTATAGAGCACCTTTTCCCACCCGTGAGTCACGACGGCCCACCTTGCGATTCCCCAATGAACTGCCGATCGCGGGAGAACCGGCGGACGTGTATTCAGTACTGGAGCAAGCACACCGTGCACTGGCCGAATCATCTTACCAGAAGCTGCTTTTCGTGGGAAATCCTGGTGCTCTAATATCGCCGGGTTTCGCTGAGAGCTTTGCCAAAGGGCTCAAGAACTGCAAAGTGGTGCTGCTTAGCTCAGGCCTTCACTACTTGCAAGAGGATCATCCTGATATTATCGGCGCCAATGTCAAAGAATGGCTCATCGAATTCGGAGTCGGTTCCAGTCCCAACCAGAGGTTGACACTGTGGGCTTAGGGAGCCGGGAGGGGTTGCTGTAAAACGAGGTGAAGCTCGGCACGGCGACCCTCACTATTGCTCAAACACGCGACCGCTGATTAGGTCCGAGCGGCTGATCCGCAGCCCACCCGTAGCGTCCCTCGCGTCAGCGAGTTCGCAAACGAGACGTGGTGGTCCTAAAAACACACATGCTGGACTAAATTCGGTGGACAATCCTGCAAGCACAACACGCTGCCCAGGAATTCTGATTGCAAAACGTCGGAAAGTACCTCAACTGTGCTAGACTTCGAACCATTCTCTCGAATTGGATAACCCAATGAAAATCATGATTGTTTGGAAGACCGTTCCAGGCAAATACAGAACGGCCCTGGAGGCATTTCTCCGTGCTGGAGGTCCAGTCCCATCTGGGGCCAAGAGCATAGGACGCTGGCATACTCCGGGCTCTACTCTGGGATGGCATCTCGTGGACGGAGACATAGGCGCTGTGGCAGAACACGTAGCTGAGTGGGCCGACTTGCTGGAATGTGAAGTCTACCCGGTGATGGAGGATAGCGAAGCCGCAACGGCAGCGAAGAAGGCGTTCGGAAAATAGTTCAGGCGTTTTGTAGGGATCGGGCAGGGCCGATCCGGCATTCAGAAATACTTCGGGACAGTAGCGGAATGATCGAATGCCAGGCTCAAGGCCCAATCCTCGGCGGACGGAAAGTCGGGAAGCTGAATCTCGCCAATATTATTCGATTTCACGCTCCCGTCAGCCACATCGGACCACTCGCCTGTCCTTGGATTGAACCACTTTGCCCGATACACAGCCATTAACCTGGCTCCACGAATAAGGCTTTTCGGGCAGCCCTTTTCAAAGTAGGCAAGGAAAAGAGCCTGGTCTTGTGTCCGCGCCGCATAGGCCCATCCTTCATAGCCTTTCAGCACGTGAGTCTGGCTCGGTACCACGAACTGATCGGGAACAAGATCCTGGTATCGCTTGCCCGAGGACAGAATGAATTTCGCAAGGTACTTCATTTGTTCGCCTGACTTCCACCCGAAGGCCTCCCACATGTGTGTAGGCGCGGCAGGCTCAATGTCGGCCCCCCAGATGCCTTCCGCGCCATAGACATGGCCGGCGAGACCACCCGAAAGCACATTGCCGTACATGGCGGATCTGACATATTGGTCATCCTTTGACGTGCCGCCGGGAGCTCCGAATTTGTAGCCGCCTCCCAGGCCGCGCGCATCGACGTAACCTGCGTAATACGGTTCGCCATTGAGCGCTGGCTTCGGGTTGGGTTTACGAAAGATCTGAGTCAGATACCAATAATATTCGTGCTCGCGTTTATTGCCGGTTTGTTGCAACGTAACCCAGGAGTTTTCACCCCAATTTACAAGGGTCGATGGATTCGCGTTGGCGGATAGTAAGTTCCCGAAGGGTGGGCGTCCGTAATTTCGAAAGGCGAAATCAATGGCATCCAAAAACTCCTGAATGGTAATGCTCTCTTGAATGATGTCGAGATGAATCGGGCTCAAAACGGTGTTATTGGCCTGATAGCGCGAAAATACGTATTCGAGAAATCGCGAATAAGATTCCGGCCAGTTGTAATACTTTCGCCAACATTCGCTCGCGTCGCGGCGTGAGACCTCGATGAAGGGAATAAACCCGTGCTCATTCAGGTAATCGATCTTGCGATCGAGATATTTGAAGTACTCAGGATTGATCCGGTCTACATCGGGGAAGATATTCTCATAGCCTGGCACTTTGCCCGGGAACAGAAACGGACGGCCCCCTTCGTTTTTCATGTTCTTGGCCGTACCTGTTCGATTGTCCGGGCCGGTTCCGAACTCCAGCCATGCCGAACGAATGGTTGTGTGATCGTGATCGTCCATCACGATGTGCCACGGTTGCCCGTCGTTATCCCAGTTCGGGAAAGCGGCAATGATGCTGACCCAGTTATATCCTTGCGTTCGCCGGAGACGGACGTAGTCTTTGAAGCCTGCTTCGGGTCCGATGGGCCGCTCCCTCTCATCGTCATACCAGCGAAAGCGGTTTGTCGCCGCTGAATACCAGGTATCGCCGATTACAAAGAATGGTGTTCCGTCCGCGCTTTCGAGCGCGTGATGATTGGCGCTCGGCCGTAGAAACCCCCGGCAAACCGGATTTTCGTTCTTCTCCGCCTCTGTCCAATCTTGAGCGGTGAACGATCCGCTCTTGCCCGCCAAACCTGACGTTCGGGGATCGGAGCCACTCGTCCACGTCCACTTACCGGGGCTCGTCGCCACCACTCGGACTCTAAAAGTATTTCCCCCATCCCAGAATCCGTAAACTCGTTTGTGAA
>DATBHS010000163.1:0-56281 GCA_036557345.1 Bryobacteraceae bacterium | reverse complement strand
TTGTCTGAACATTCCGCTGTTTCAGTGGGAGATTCTCTCCGCGTACGTTCTGTTCATGGATCCCGAAGATTTGGAACGCATGTGGGCATTTTTTGGGAAGCACAACCACCCCAGCGGAGTATATTCCTCGGATTCTTCTGGCAATAGATTTGCAACCGAACACGCGAGAGGGGTGTGCTCGCAAGGTCGGAATAGTGTTTTCCAAAATTCAGAAGACGGTTCGAGCTTATATAAGGCGCGGGGCGTGTGTCCCCTGCCTTCTCTTACTGTTCACCGGGGGTCTAAGGCTCGCATACGCGTCGGACCCTGTTTCTGATTCCTTAAAGAGGCGGGTCACGATTTACCGCGACCACTATGGCATTCCGCACATAGTTGGAGACACGAAGCCAGCGGCCTTCTTCGGCTATGGGTACGCGCAAGCGCAGGATCACCTCAAGCGTATGATGCTGCAATATCGCGACGCGCAAGGGCGGCGAAGCGAAGTGGTTGGCTCGGCAGCTTTCAACCCGGAATCGCTGCGCTTCATTTCAGCCAACTACCGGTGGGGTGGAGATTACCTCCAACGGCTTCTTCGGACCTGGCAATGCGTCGTTGACAATAAACAAAAAATTGATCCGGTAGTCTATGAGCTTCTCGATGCCTTCGCACGCGGAGTAAACCTGTACATCTCAGAGCATCGCACTCAGATTCCTTCCTGGATTGACAAAGTGACGGCGGAAGACATCGAAGCGCTCGAACGCGCCGAATACATGCGCTTTTACAGCATCAACGATGCTTTGTCCAAGTTTCCTAATCGGGAGCATTCTTTTCTACACTTCGGCTCAAATCAATGGGCAATTGCGCCCCAATTATCCGCGAATGGTCGGATTATCCACGTTGAGAACCTTCATATGCCGTGGGCAAATCAGTTTCAACTGTATGAAGCCCAACTAACCGTTCCCGGCACGCTCGATGTGGCTGGTGTCAGTTGGTTCGGGAGTCCGTTTTTTATCGTCGGTTTCAACAAGGCGATTACCTGGTCTGTAACGTGGAACCAACCGAATATCTCCGACATTTACGAAGAAGTGATCAACCCCGCAGACCAGCTCGAATACTTGTACGAGGGGACGTGGCGCAAGATGCGCACCGAATGGGCCAGTTTTAAAATAAACGACTCAAAAGGAATAAGAACGGAAAGGCTTCCTCTCTACTACACGCATCACGGCCCGGTCATCTCTTTCGACGCCGCGAACCAGCGGGCTTACTCGGTGAAGCTGCCAAACTTCAATGGCGTGAATTACTCAACCGGGTTATATAGAGTGATGAGCGCTTCCGACCTTTCGAGCTTCAAAGCGGCTTTATCGGATCAACTCATACCTCGCTGGAATTTCCTGTATACGGATGCGAAGAATCTGTATTGGGTTCACAACGGCTTGGTCGCGCGGAGGAACGAACAGTACGACTGGCGCAAGCCAGTGCCCGGCTGGAAGAAGGACACCGAGTGGGGCGCATATCTGCCGTTTTCGGACAATCCGCAAGTCCTAAACCCCGCATCGGGCTTTGTTCAGAACTGTAACAATCCTCCCTGGGTTGTCACGCGAAAGTCCGGTTTGATGCCGCTTGCGCCTGTTCCCTACTACCTGTCGCATCCGGTAAAGCCGGATGCCGGCGAGGAAGCCCTGAACGCGAGGGGCGAACGTGTATTCGGAGTGCTCACGCGCCCTAACGCCCGGTTCACGCTAGAACAGATGATGAGCCTGGCAACGGATACGTATGTTCTCGCAGCCGACGTGATCGTGCCGCTTTTAAAACGGGCGCATTGCCAAAGAAAGCCCCTTCATGACAGCCGCCTGGACCACGCAGTGAAGACACTGGCCCAGTGGGACCGCCGCACGGGCAAAGATTCGGTTGCCTACACGTATTTGTTCTACTGGGCGCAAGCGTATCGCGATCTTTTTTCCGACTCCGCGTTCGCGCGATTTGGCAGCTACCGGCGGAACGCGATTGACATTAACTCGCGGCTTGAGCAGGAGCGGGCGTTAAAGAGTTTGCAAACGGCCCTGGATCGGATTCAGAGCAAGTTCGGGAGGCTGGACGTGCGCTGGGGCGAAATCAACGTTGTCGTCCGCGGGCGTGCGTTGCCACTGGATGGCACAAATGTCTTCGATGTGCTGCATCCGGATGTTGGCCCCGTTCAATCGGACGGCCGGATCTTTTGCAATGAGGGCTGGGGCCACCTGATGATAGCGATGGAAGGCAATCCCAAACGGGTCTGGAGCCTTCTTCCTTACGGCGAGTCAGAAAATCCCAAATCGCCTCACTATAGCGATCAGGCAAACCTGCATAGTGATGGCAAACTGAAGCGATTTTGGTTCACGCCTGACGAGATTCTGGACAACATCGAATCTGTTTGGGGAGACGCTCGGAGGCTGCGGGCGGTTGTGGACACCACTCGCCCCTGAAGGCCCCTGGTCGCGCCCCGTTTGAGAAGGCGTTAGGTATTCGTTGCTTAAAGGACGCCCGCTAGCGGTTCTCAGTCTCGAGAACCGGCCTTTTCTCACTAGTTGCGAAGGGACTGAAATTCGTTTCGTAATCGAAGTAATCGACGGACTCGGTGCGCTTCAGAAAATTAACGACGGCATAGGTGACAGGGGTCATCAGGGTCTCGTATACGACCTTGATGACATAACCGGAGACGATCAGTTCGACAATTACGTGTGTCGAGCGCATACCATAGAAGGCCGCGAACATGACCACCGTGGTATCCACTGCCTGACCGACCACCGTTGAACCGATCGTGCGCGTCCAAAGATACTTGCCCTTCGTCAGCAGCTTCAGTTTTGCCAGCGTGAACGAATTCGCGAACTCGCCGCACCAGTAGGCGAGCAGACTGGCTACAACGATGCGGCCGACCGGTTTAAAGATTGTCTCGAATGCGTGCTGATCCAGGTACTCCGGAGCGGGTGGAATGATCACGGCAACATAGCTCAGCATGACCAGGATGAAAGAGGCGAAAAACCCGTACCAGATGGCCCGCCGCGAGGCCGCGTAGCCGTATACCTCCGTGAAAACGTCACCGAAGATATAAGTAATGGGGAAGAGCATCTGCGCGGTGGAGACGCGCAAAGGTCCGATAGCGAAGAATTTTGTAGCAATGATATTTGAGATTAGAAGGACCGTTACGAATAATGTAATGAGCGCATCGAGATACCTGTAGCGGTGATCGCTTCCGAATAGGGTGGCGATGTTGCGCGTTTGCCGGGTGATCCGCATAGAATCGAGTGCGAAACCTAACAACAGGGTAGATGATCATGCATCGAAGACATTTTTTGAAAGTCGCAGCCATGGTGCTCGGTAGTGAGCCATACCGGAGCAACGCAGCAAAAGCGGATCCATGGTCGGGCAGCGAACTGATGGAACCGGCTGTGCTCGCAGAAATCCTGCGGCGGGGCGAATCGCCGCTGATCCTCTGCGTTGGTTTTCCGGTGCTGTACAGGCAGAAACACATCGCCCATGCCCGGTTGGCTGGCCCAGCCAGCAAGCCCGAGGGAGCCGCAGCGTTGAAGCAGTCTGTCGCGGCGCTGCCGAAGAACACAAAGATCGTTATCTATTGCGGCTGCTGCCCGATGCCCGAGTGCCCCAACCTTCGTCCTGGTTTTTCCCTTCTCAAGGGCATGGGCTATACCGATCTGCACGCACTCAATCTGCCGACAAATTTCCGGACGGACTGGGCCGACAAAGGCAACCCGGTGGAATCCAGTTTGAGCAGCGGATGATCAGCTTACCGGGACAGGGCGAACCTGGCTCGACGGCGGTATAAGGCCCTTCAGCCGCAAGTAGACCGACATATAGCCGTATTCTTCGTTATCGTGCGCCACGTTCAGATACAACATGCCGAGCCGTGAACGCTGCATGCGGCCACTGCCGACGGTCTGGTCCGCATTGGCCGCGGTGAGCGAATTATAGGCCTTGTCGCATTCGTTGTTCGATTCCCTGAGAGCCGCGAGAAGATCGGCTTTCAACCTTCGGGAGCCGTGGGCCGGCATGTGCGTTCCGTTAACGGCGGAGCAAAAATGCCCCTGCGCGTCGGCAATATGCCCGACAAGCTGGCCGAAGGTGCGGATATCGGGCGTCGGTTGAAAACTGTAATTGTCGTCCGGCATCTCTTCAGCCGCCTTCAGGATATTCGCCTTGATTCGATCGTAGGCTTGTTTCGGCTCGTCTACCAGCGAGCTCGCGCTCTGTGCGTATAAGACACAGCCCGTGAAGGCTGCGGACACAATGAGATTCAAGAAGCGGTTCATGGATACTCCTTCTTCTATCTTGCAAAGGAGAAATCGATGATGACGCGAGGTGGCGGCGCGCCGCCAGATAGAGACGCTATTCGGGTAGATGGCCGGACAGGTAATAGCGCTGCGGTTGCCCGTGCCGCCCCGCGATGGAAGCGCTACGCACAATATGGACGGCCACGGCCTGTCCGGGCTTGAAGTTCGCCTGAAGCTTGACTACATCGTCCGGAGAGGTCGTGGTTTGCCGGTTAATCGAAAGAATGGCGTCTCCCTCCTGCAAACCGATGTCGTCGGCAAAGGAACCAGGATCCACGGCGACAACTTTCACGCCATTCTTGTCTTCGATGCCCATGTCCTGCCGCTCTTTCTCAGTCAGGCGCATGATCGTGATCCCAAACTTACCAGGAGGGAGGGCCTTCGCCGCTTTAGGCGTTTCGGGTTTGCCATCGTCGGCCTGAACCTCGCCCTTCCATACCACGGAACGCTCTTCAATCGGCACGGTGAAATCCAGCCGCTTCCCATCCCGATCGACCGTGAACTGGGCCGTGGACCCAATCGGCAAATCCGCAACTTTAGCGACCAGTTCCTCTTCATCCTTCACTGGCCGGCTGTTCATGGAAAGAATCACGTCATCGGGCTTGATGCCGGCCTTTCCCGCGGGACCGCCCGGCGCAACAGCCTCAACGAGCACGCCGTGATCTAATCCAAACGCCTGGAGCGTATCCGATTGGTGTCCATTCGGGGTCCACTTAATACCGATAGATCCTCGTACGACACGGCCTTGGCGAATGATGTCGTTGTACACCTTGACCGCCATATTGGACGGAAGCGCGAACCCGATGCCCTCGTACGAACCGCTTCGGGTTGCAATCATCGTGTTAACGCCGATGACTTCGCCGCGGATATTTAACAGCGGTCCGCCGCTATTTCCCGGATTGATGGCCGCGTCCGTCTGGAGGAAGTTTTGGAACTGGTGCGCGCCGGGAAGATCGCGGCTGGTCCGTTCCGCGCTAACGATTCCCGCCGTAACCGTGGCTTGCAGGCCGAAAGGAGATCCGATCGCAATCACCCAATCTCCGACCTGCACGCTATCGGAGTTGCCGATCTGCACTGGCACGAGCGGCTGTCTGGGGTCGATCTTGAGCACCGCGAGGTCCGTTTCTTCATCAAACCCGATGACGCGAGCATGGTAATCGGTGTCGTCGCCGGGCATTCTGACTTTGATCCGGTCGGCCTTCTCAATCACGTGATGGTTGGTGAGAATGTAACCGTTTTTGTCCACCACGAAACCCGCACCCGACCCTTCCGTGCGAAACGAGCGCTGATCCTGATTGCCGAAAAAGCGCTTGAACATGTCCGACGGATCTTTGGGCCCTTGATTGTCCCCGTTGTCCTGATCGTCGGAATCGTCGGGATGCCGCAAGGCGCGTTTTCCCGGTTTGGGCAGATAATCCGATTCGATGTAGACCACTGAGGGCTCTACCTTCTTCGTCAGCTTCGTAAATTCGTTTGAAATGGGTTCCGCTCGAGGGAGACTGATGGGAACTGCATCGGGGGCGACAGCCGCACTCTGGCGATCGGCTTTTACGCCGATGTTGATGACTGTCCCGATAACGATTCCCACGAGCAGAGTAAACAGCAGCAACGCAAAGCTCAACAACTTCTGCTGCTTGATTTTCTGAACAAACGGCATCACGAGATTACCCTTCAGGGCGGTACCTATAGTATAGAGAAACCAAGCTCCCCCCGGCTTCCAGAAAAAACCGCCATGGGACCTTCTTTTCCGATGTTAGGCCCTGGCAGCGGGTTTCAGCTCGACGGTCAGGATTCCAGCCAGAATCAGTACGCCACCGGTGACAGCGGCGAGCGTGAGCGCTTCGCCGCCGGCTGAGACGGCCGTTGCGAGAGCGAACACGGGTTCCAGTGCGAAGACGAGCGCGGTTCTGGTAGGCGTGGTGTACTGTTGTGCCCAGGTTTGCAGCGCGAAGGCCACCGCGGTTGCAAGAACAGCCGTGATTACGATGGCTAGAATCACTGCCGGACTCCAGACGGCCCTGGGCGGTTCCAGAAACAATGAGGCGCTCGATAAGACCGTCGCGCATGCGATCTGGCCTAAGGCCACCGCTTCGAACCGTTCCCGCTGCGAGTAGTATCCGAGCACCAGGAGGTGGAGGGCGAACGCCACCGCGCAAGCGAGCGTCAGTAGGTCACCTTTATTCATGTGAAAATCCGCGTCCAGGGACGGCACGGTGAGCACGAGCATGCCGGCCGCAGCTAAAGTAATCCCAGTTAACTCCCGCATCACAGGCCAGCGCCGATACACAGCGGCCCCAATCAGTGGAACAAGCACAATATAGAGTCCCGTCAGGAACCCGGAGTTGCCTGCGCTGGTGAATCTCAGGCCCAATGTCTGGAGTACGAATCCGAGCCACAGGAACAGGCCCGCGGAGGCGCCGCCTCGAAGCCCTCGCAAGATGTCACGAGTCGAAGTCCGCCTGAAGGCCGGAAGGAAGATCAGGAACAGGCATAGGCTGGCTAGTGCAAACCGTACAGCGAGGAAATAGGTGGGGGAAATCTCGAGGAGGGCGCGCTTGACAATGACGAAGGTGGATCCCCAGACAAGCGCAACCGCCGCAAGCGCCAGGTCAGCCTGCCAGCGGCGGCGAGGCGTTCGGCGAGCGATCATGCCTCCGTCGCCGGTTCCGTTTCCTGCTTTTGATCCTCCTCGAACAGGGCGGCTGCCAGCAACAGGATGCGCCGTAATCCCAAGTCGCGGCCATCCGGCTGATACCATTCATGGGCGGTATGCGCGCCGCCACCGTGACCGCCTGCGCCGATCGAGATAGCCGGCAATCCAAGAGAAAGCGGGATATTCGCATCTGTTGAGGCACAATTCAGGCGCGGGCGCAAACCCAGGTAGCTGTCCACCGCTTGAATGGTTTGAAGCAGCGGGGAATGAGCTGGCAATTTGCCTCCCGGGCGGGATCCGAGGTCTTTGAGTCTTGCGGTTAGCTTTCCCGAGCGCGCGAGCCGGTTCTCGCGTTCAAGCCCACGCTCGACAGCCGCAGTGACGAGAACGGCAAACTCCTCCAGTAAGGATGGATCGCTCGATCGCACATCGAGCTTAGCCCGTGCGCTCGCGGGAATGGAGTTAATGCTGGTTCCTCCTTCGACAATTCCGAAGTTGTAAGAGCAGCGGGATTTGAGATCGCCGGCGAGACGCGCTTCCGCGGTTTCGAGAAAAGTCCATATCGTTTGAGAGAGAGCGTGAACCGGATTCGGTGTGCCGTAATCGTTCCAGCTGTGTCCTCCCGGGCCCGTGAAATGAATGTCGAAACGCCTGCTGGCAAGGGCCTGCGCAGTGACGTGATCGGTAGCCGGACCGTCTAGCACGATGAAGGCCCGAATGTTCCACAGGCCGGTGAGCTGAGCGCTCGCATCCGATTGGCCGATCGCCTGATCGCACAGGTAGCGCATGCCGCTTAAGTTGCCCTCGCCCTCTTCGCCGACATTCGCGATCAGGAGGAGAGATTCGGCCAAATCATGAAGATCACGGGCTCCCGAGAGCAATCTGGCTAAAGCGAGTAATGCTGAAAGGCCAGGCCCGTTGTCGGCCACACCGGGGCCGGCCATCCGGCCATCCGCCGAGACCGAGATGTCTTCCGGAAGGGCAGGCGAAAAGACGGTATCCAGGTGAGCAGAGACCACTATCGATGCCTCGCCGGGTTCGTTTCCGAAGCGCGCCAGAACGTTGCCGGCTCGGTCGAGCGTAGCGTTCCAATCCAATTCGGCAAGCTGATCCCGAAACCATTCCGCTCGTTGGCGTTCGAAGAAAGTCGGAGCTGGAATCCGGCAAAGCTGCAGGTGTTTTTCGTTTATCCAAGCTCGTTCCCGGGCAAACCAGCGCTGAGCGTTGGATAATGCGGGAGTTTCCGCAAGGCGAGCGATACGCTGAGCCTCGGTGCGGGCCCGGCCCCCGCCACGCAGAAACGTCTTAGGTTGTGTTGCCAAGGAATGTCCCGAATCCGTAGTTTACTGCGAGCTCGTTGGTTGCGCCGGATCGGCAGCTCCACGGACGAGTTCGTCTGCGCCGCTCAGGCGAGCCACTCCACCAATTCTGTCCAATATCAGAACACCGGGCTCCCGTATTAGAAGATGAACTTCGCGGCGACTTGTCCGATGCGGGGAGGCGCCTGCACGGACGTAATCAGTCCGAAGGTTGAGCCGGAGAACAGTCCGTTCGGGTTGGCGAATTGCGCATGATTGAAGGCGTTGAAGAACTCTGCCCGGATCTGCAGCGTCATGTTCTCCCGGATCACGGTGTCCTTGTGCAGAGCCAGGTTCCAGTTGTCCAATCCCGGTCCGTGAAAAAAACGCCGGTTGGCAGTGCCGAAGTTGCCGAGCGCCGGCAAGCCGAAGCCGGACGTGGTCATCCACAGATGCCCGTTGGTCCGGGGGTCGCCGGCAAGTTGGAGAGGACCAAAGAAATCCGGGGGGTCCAGGCCTTGCGTGCCGCGCAGCGATTGGTCGAAGTCCCCGATGACGCCAATAGGGAATCCGGTCGAGAAACGAGTGATGCCCGCGATCTCCCACCCTTGTGTCAGCCGCTTGGGGAGTCCCGGAAACGCCCTGTCAAAAGGTATTGCGTAGGTGTAACTGGCGACGAAGTTGTGGGTGACGTCAAAGTTCGAAAGCGACCGGCTGAGCGCATGGTTTGCGTAGTTCATACGATCGTTGAAGAACGAACCGTTATCCAGCGACTTCGACCATGTGTACCCGAACAGGAAGCTGGAATTGCCGGTAGTCCCTTTCAGGCTCGTTTGGAGCGAGTTGTAATCGGAGTTGGCCCAGTTGCTCTCGTAATAGGAAAAACCGAAGTTTTCAGAGCCAAGTATGGGACGAGTCCCGAACACCTGCGACCCATCGGGCCGTGTGAAGGTCTGGTCTTCTAGAAATTTGCCGCATTCCAAAGTACCGGCCATCACTCCGGATCCTCGCAGGCTGAGACACAGAGCGGAATCCGCCGGGTTCGCTTCCACGATGGACAACATGTGGCGTCCCAGTGTTCCTACATAGCCCACACTGAGCACGGTCGAGTTGCCCAACTGCCGCTGGACCGTGAAGTTTTGATGCATTGCGTACGGGAGCTTGTTGTGAATTTCATAGCCGAGCGTACTCACCAGAGGCAGGTAAGGAGAAAAATCGAAGTTATTGGCCGCGGGCGTTCCCGGAGTGGGAATCACGTAAGGGAACGGCTGGCCTTGAGACTCTCCCGTAGCCCTGGTACGGAAAGGTTCTTCGAAGAACGAGGGCGCAGGAGATCCCCAGTATTCGCCAAAAGGCACGGTTCCTAGAATCCAATAGAGAGTTTGGTCTTGGATCGCCGTGTAGAACATGCCCCAACTCGCTCGAATACTGGTTTTGCCCGGTCCGCCGAATAGTTTTCCAAGAAATCCGTCAGAAATGGCAGGAGAGTAGGCGATACCGACGCGCGGGCCGAAGTTGTTGTACCGGGTAGGAGCCAGCGTCTTCGGAATTCCAGGGTCACCAGGGTATACGAGTCCTTTTGGCGCCTTGGGATACTGCACGGACTGCTCGCCCGGAACGAGCGCGACAATCTTATTCTGTGTGTCCCACCATGGCGTGCTGAACTCCCACCGCAATCCATAATTCAGCGTCAGGTTGGAACGAATCCGGAACGAATCCTGCGCAAAAGCCCCGGCATAGCGGCTTCTGCCATCTAGTACCTGCGGACTCGCCTGAGAATAGGACGAAGGCGCACCAAGTAGATAGTCGGCTACGTCAGACCCGGTTTCCCCTCCTGAGAAGTTGAACTGTCCGACGAAGCCTCCGCCATTGCGGTTATTCATTTGGTAGTAACGCATCTCACCACCGAACTTCAGCGTATGGCGTCCGGTGACTTTGGAGAAGTTGTCCCCCACCTGGTAAGTATTTTGAATTGCATTGTTCGTGCCGGGATCGCCGAAACTGAAGTTGTTCAGGGAAATGTCAGGAACTGCCTGATAGCCCGTCGGCCCTGAATTGTTGATGCCAAGCGTGCCGGGGCCTGTGATGAAGCCCATGCTTTCCAAACTCGGAGGGACACTGCCGGCCGGGACGGATCGGACGACGATTCGCGTATAGCTCAAGCGAAAATCATTCACCGCTGTCGGGTTGACGACATAGGTATTGCTCAGGGTGAATAACTGGTTGCGGTTTCGCGCCTCGGATCCGAAACCGGTGGGAAAGCTGCTCGCTCCGTAAGGGTCCAACTGGCTGTAGTCATCGAAGTAGTAATATCCCGTCCAGTTCCCCGTTAGTTTGTTCAAAAAATCGACGCGCTGCCCAGCTTTGTAATCCGAGGAATGGGTCGAGATGGCGGCGGAGGAGTAGGTGTTATCCCCAACGTTCGCAGTTGGGATGAAACCGATTGTGCCCTTGGTGGCTGAAGAGAAAGCGCTCGTCGGAATGATCCCGTCCGGAAAAACCGTTGCGTAGGGTTCCCCGGACTGAACGGGGCGTCCCAAGCGCTGTGAAAGCACCTGAGCCCAATACGATCCGGTGACGTTGCTTGTCAGGTTTTCAACGCCGACATCGCCTTGGCGCTCCGCGCTTGAAAGCACCTGGACGGCACTGGCGGTTCCGCCGTTCACCAGTTTGTCACCCTGAAAATCCGTAAACCAGAACAATTTGTCTTTGATAGCTGGTCCGCCCACTGCATAGCCGAACTGGTTTCTCTTCAATGCCCCTTTGTCCGTGTCAAAAAAGCCGCGGGCATCCATGGCGTCGTTGCGAAGAAATTCGAAAACAGCGCCGTGGATATTGTTCGTTCCGCTCTTGGTGATGGTATTCATGAGAGCGCCGCTGAAGCGCCCGTTTTCTGCATCGAAACTGTTGGTGATCAACCGGAACTCTTGAATCGCATCCAGGTTGGGCTGAACGCCTGCCTCAAAATTGGCGGCGCCCGACACGTCGCCGCCGTTCACCAGGAATCCATTGCTGTTTTCCCGCTGGCCATTGACAGAGACGGTGCCAGGGCCCTCATTCCGGGTACCTGCGGGCGCAACGCCGGGCTGCAGACCGAACAGATCGATAAAACTTCGGCCGTTCAAAGGCAGTTCCAGGATTTTCTTCTGGTCAATAACATCACCCAATTGAGTATTCGCGGTTTCAACCTGGACGGCGCTGGCATTCACGCTCACTTCCTGCTGGGCGGCCCCGATCCTCAAAGCGATGTCTACGCGGCGCTGCTCGTTGACAGTTAGGACAATGCCGGTTTCGATAAACGTCTGGAAGCCGGGAAACGTGGCCTGCACCCTGTACGGTCCCGCGGGGAGTGAGAGGATGCGGTATTCTCCATTAGAATCGGTCACGGCCTCGGTTACCAGGTTCGTGTCTACGTTGGTCGCGGTGACTCGCACGCCTTGCACGAGCGCCGACGACGGGTCTGTGACCACTCCCAGGATGGAGCCAGTTACGTCGGCCCAGAGGGCGCCGGTAGAGAAGGTGGCGGCCACGGCCGCGAGAAACCAAGAACTCGAGCTTCTCGGCATGTTATCAGCCTCCCTTGGGATGTGTGGAAAACTTCCTTTCGGCGGAATATACGTTATAACTGCTTCGGTGTCAATCCAAATCGAAGCTCGACTACCGGCGGGACCGGCTTAGCGACAACCCGTAAGCGGGACTATACTGAAAGGTACGCCCCGCCGCAATATGAACACCTATCTGAAGTTCGGGATCTTAATGGCCCTCATTGTCGGATCTCTTGTCTGGCTTGCCGTAGGTGGAATCAGCGACACCAGAACTTATTACAAGACCATTCCCGAACTACAGCAGATGGGTAAAACGGCGGAAGGCAAGCGGCTTCGCGTCGGTGGAGATATACAGCCTGGGTCAATCGTCAAAGGTGCGGCGCAAACGGCTTTCGTCCTTCACCAGGGGGCGAAGACGTTGAAGGTCGTTTACACCGGGACGGATCCTCTTCCCGACACATTCAGGGATAATGCCCAGGCGCTGGCCGATGGCCGGCTCGGCTCAAACGGTGTTTTTGAAGCGAACAAAATCCAGGCGAAATGCGCCTCGAAATATGAGGCCAAACCTGGGCAGCGGGGACTTTCCCACGAAGCAGAAAAGCCGGCAGCCATCAGCCGCAGTCTCACCGCGGTTCGATCCGGCGGGCACGCGTAAGAGCGGAGAATCCTGATAGCGATATGGAAAATATTGGAGCGCTTTCCGTCCTCATCGCCTTTTGCCTTGCCGTATTCGCGGTCATGGCCTCCCTGGCTGGCAAGTACGGCCGCCGCCCCTTTCTAATCGTCAGCGCGGAGCGCGCGGTATACGCCACCTGGATTCTGCTCACCACGGCGTCGATTGTTCTGATCGTTTCCTTAATTCGAGGCGACTACCGCCTTGCTTATGTGGCCGGCCACAGTAACAAGGCAATGTCGGGCATCTACAAGTTCACGGCCTGGTGGGGAGGCCAGGAGGGTTCCTTGCTGTTCTGGAGCTGGATCCTTTCCACGTACTCGGCCGTGATTGTTTTCACAAACCGGCGCAAGTTTCGCGAGATGATGCCGCTGGTAATCGCAATCATGATGGCGACGCTCGCGTTTTTCGCCGGAATGATCACGTTCGTGGCAAGCCCGTTCAAGGTCCTAATGGCCGGCGGAGGCATCATTACTGTTCCGGATGGCAACGGCCTGAGCCCGCTCCTCCAGTGGTGGACGATGGCCATTCATCCACCTTTCCTTTACCTGGGCTACGTGGGCTTTACGGTGCCGTTTGCATTTGCGATGGCATCCCTGATCACGAAGCAGCCCGGAGAGGCGTGGATCCACACCACGCGCCGCTGGGCGATTGTTACCTGGCTGTTCCAGAGCACGGGCATTCTGCTCGGTATGGGCTGGGCGTACACCGTCCTTGGTTGGGGCGGCTATTGGGGCTGGGATCCGGTCGAGAACGCCTCTTTGATGCCTTGGATTACGGCTACCGCCTTTCTTCATTCCGTCATGATGCAGGAGAAGAAGGGAATGATGAAGGTCTGGAACATGGTGCTGGTGTCCGCCACGTTCCTGTTAAGTATTCTGGGCACGACCCTTACGCGCACCGGCTTGGTGGCTTCCGTTCATGCGTTCGCGCAATCGCCGGTCAAGCCGTACTTCACGACTTTCGTTATCAGCGCTACCGTGCTGACCGCTTTTGCCATCATCAAGAATCTCCCTTACCTGAAGAGCGAGGTGAAGCTGGAAAGCGTGGTTTCGCGAGAATCCAGTTTTCTGTTTAACAACCTGATTCTGCTGGCGAGCTGTTTCGCCGTGTTATGGGGCACGCTGTTTCCGGTCGTCATGGAGGCAGTAACCGGCGAGAAGGAGACGATCGATGCGCCGTACTACATTCGTGTCAACGTACCCATTGCGCTGTTTCTGATCTTTCTGACGGGCGTGGGCCCGCTGATTGCATGGCGCAAGAGCTCGGTCGACAGTTTGAAGCGCGCCTTCCGGATTCCAACCATTGTGGGCGCGGCGGCTATGGCGATCCTGGCTGTTGCCGGTATTCGCCAGATTGCACCGCTGATTTCGTTTGGTCTCTGCGCGTTCGTGGCGGCCTCGATCCTGGGCGAATTCTGGAAGGGATCGCGGGCGATCCAATTTAAGGAACGTATGCCGCTTCCAAAGGCTGCCTTCGAGCTAACGTGGCGTAACACGCGCCGCTATGGTGGTTACCTGGTCCATATGGGCGTAGTGTTGATGTTCATCGGATTTACCGGGAGCGCTTTTAACCAGCACGAAACCCGGAACCTCGGTTTAAACCAAAGTACGCGCTTCGGGCACTATGACCTCAGGTTGCTGTCAGTCAATAACGGCGAGACCCCGAACTATGCGTTCAGCCATGCGGCGCTCGATGTTTCGCGCAACGGCGACGTGATCGATCAGCTTAACCCCGAAATACGTATTTACACCTCGAGCCAGCAGCAGGCGTCTACCGTTGGCATCCGCCGACGGCTGAATGAAGACCTGTACGTAAACTTTTCCGGCATCACTCCGGATAACACAAAGGCTATTTTCCAGGTGTATGTCTTCCCGCTCGTCTCGTGGATCTGGATCGGTTACTGGGTGCTGCTGTTCGGTACTATCATCTGTTTGATTCCCGGAAAAGTGCGCCTGCAATACGCGCGCACGGAGGTAGTGGGCATTGCCAGCGTTCCCGCGACGGTCCAGTCTTAAGCTGACCGCGATCGTTTTTCTAGCGTTTGCCACGATATTTGGGCAAGGCCTCACTAATTACCTGACTCCGGGCGTCGCGCGTGTTGGGGCGAAGCTCGCCTGCCGCTGTAGCGGCTGCAAGAACACGGTAGGCGACTGTCCGATGCTGCGTTGCGATTACTCCGATCCGCTCCGCCATCGAATCTACGAAATGCAAGCGAAGGGCATGAGCGATAGCGCGATCGTGCAGACGATCGTTCGCGAACAAGGTGTAGCCGCTTTGTCCGGACAGCCGCCGCTCGCAATCCTGGTCTGGCTGATGCCGGGTATCGCTTTGGCAATCGGATTCCTCATCTACTCCCGGTGGGTCCGGCGCAATCGGAAGCAGCCCGAGGCACTCACGCCCGTCGATCAAGCGATCATCGACCGCTTCCAGGCCCAAATCGATCGGGAGCTGGACGAGTCCCCCTCTCCTGCCAAGGAGGGCGGAGAACGGAAGTGATTATCGCGTTCGCCATTCTCATAGCTGTAGGCGCCCTGTTCTTTACGCTGGCGATTCGCGAGAAAGATGTTCCCGAGCCGGTTCCCGTATCGCCGATCCAGCACCTGGAGGACCGCAAGCGCGCGATCTACGATAATCTGCGCGATCTTCAGTTTGAGTACCGGCTGGGGAAGCTATCGGACGGCGATTATCAGCAAACGAAACAGGCGTTGCAGAAGGAGCTCGCCAGCGTTTTGGCCGAGACGGAAGAGACCATCAAGCGGCTCGGGCTGCAGCCTACCCGTGTTGCGGCGAAACCAGCAACGCCTTCGAAACCGGGGGGTCGTCCCGCCACTGTTTGTCCTCATTGTGGGGCCAGCTTCCAGCAAACTCTGAAATTTTGCGGCGAGTGCGGGAGGGCTATCGCATGAAGCTGTTCCGCTTGTCCGTGCTGTTCGGGATCGGCGCAGCAATGGCTTTTGGCGCGATGGATGGAACGGTGATCAATCGGACTACCGGAAAGCCGCAGTCCGGCGTGAGCGTTCTGCTTATAAAACCCGGTCAGGACGGTATGAGGACCATCGGAGCGACCACGACCGATGCGTCAGGTCATTTCGTCTTCGAACGGGATGAACCGGGCGGCGGACCGCAGCTTCTGCAGGCAAAGTTTGAGAGTGTTGATTACAACAAGCTGATGACACCCAACATTCCGACCTCGAATGTCGAGCTGGATATTTACGAGGCCACGAAATCCCCCGCCATCGCGCGTGTCGCCGAACGGATGCTGGTGCTCGAGCCGTCGGCCAGCCAGACGGGAGTGAACGAGACTGTGGTCATCCAGAACGATTCCACCACAACCTACGACAACTCGTCGCTAGGCAGCTTGCTATTTTATCTGCCGCCTGCAGCCAAGGGGCAGGTGCGTGTCAATGCGCAAGGACCGCAGGGTATGCCTCTTCCGCGCCCGGCTGAAAAAACAAAGGAGGCCGATATTTACAAGGTCGACTTTCCGATTAAGCCCGGTCAAACCGAGATTGATGTGAGCTATGTCCTTCCAACCGGCTCGCCGCTGACCTTTCAGGGGCGGGTTGTGAATGTGACAGGCATGCCCACCGGGCCGCTGCGGCTGATCGCTCCTTCTGGAGTGGTGCTGGCCAGCAAGGACATTGAAAGCGTCGGAACCGAACCTAAAACACAAGCTGCTATCTATACGGTCACCGCTCCGGGCGCCTTCTCAATCGACGTGAAGGGAACAGGTTCCCTCCACAATGAAGGTGACCAATCAGGAGCGCAGACGGACGACAGCGATTCGCCGCAAGTGAGCGAAGGGCAGCCGAAGATCTACACTCACCTTTCCTGGTTGATTGCTCTCGCGTTCTGCATTCTGGGTATGGGCCTGGTAGTGCTTTACAGAAGCTCGCCGGTGCGCTCGCCCTACGGTAAATAGCGCGCTCACCCGAATGCCTGAGGCCGTCGTACTGGAAGGCGTGTGGAAGTTCTACGGCGACTACGCTGCCCTGCGTGATGTCACGCTGGCAGTGGAGTCGGGCTCGTGCTGTGCTCTTTTGGGCCGGAACGGAGCGGGAAAAACAACTCTCCTTCGCATTCTGGCTGGACTGTCTCATATTCAGCGAGGCCAAGTAAGATTGATGGGCGAATCTCCGCGGAATGAGAAGGCTCGCAAACAGACCGGCTTTCTCGGGCATGGCATTGGTGTTTATGAAGACCTTTCCGCGTGCGAGAATCTGCATTTTTTCGCCCGGGTTGCAGGGGTTCGCGATGCGAAGTCGATGGTGAGCAATTGGCTGGATCGCGTGGAACTGGGGCGCGTGGCTGCCATGCCGGTGCGGCAGTTCTCGCGCGGTATGCGGCAGCGCCTCGCGCTGGCCCGGACCTTTCTTCACAAGCCGAGCGTGCTCTTGCTTGATGAACCGTTTACCTCGCTAGATGATCGAGCTATTGCCATGCTAAGCGAACTGCTGCTAGACGCGCGCCGCGAAGGAGCCACCATCATTTTTTCCACTCATCAGCTCCGCGAAGCCTTCGCTATCGCCTCGCACGTGGCTCTTATCGAAAACGGACGGCTGCGCTTCACTGGCGAGCGAACACCTGAGATGCTGGAAGATCCTGGCCTTCTTTACCGTCGTTACATGGATAGCGGCGCGGCATAATAGCCGGACCGGGCATGCCCGGTCCCGACGTAACAAGAATGAGAACCGTGCAACAGGCGCTCTCTATAGCGCGCAAAGATCTTGCCATCGAATTGCGCACCAAGGAATCTCTCAACGCCGCCGGCGCTTTCGCGGTCACGATCCTGCTACTGCTCAGCTTCGTGTTCGACGTGACTTCAGAGGAGACGCGCGCCATTGCCGGAGGGCTTCTGTGGCTGGTATTCGCGTTTGCCGGAGCGCTGGTGTTCAACCGCGGTTTCGCCCGCGAGCTGCCGAACGAGTGCCTCGATGTTCTGCTTGCGTCGCCACTGTCCCGGGCCAGCCTGCTTGTCGGAAAGGCTGTTGCTAACTTTGCGATGCTGCTGGTGGTGGAATTTGTGTCATTGATCGTTTTCGGGATCTTCTATGACATTCGCTGGTGGCTGCATCCAGCACAGCTCGCCGGCGCGTTTGTCCTCGCAACCTGGGGCATTGCGATTATCGGAGCCGTTTTCGGGGCGCTCACGGTGAACCTTCGCCTCCGCGAGCTTATGCTCCCCGTGATAATTTATCCACTCTTGATCCCGCTGCTCATCGCGGCGATAGAGATGACGAACTTACTATTCAGCGCACAGCCGTCCCAGTCGGACGAGTTGCTCTGGGCCCGCCTTCTGGTGGTTTTCGATGTGGTTTTCACGGCGCTGGCATTGGCTCTGGCGGACACGATTCTGGTCAACTAATATAGGTAGGAAAATAGAGGAAGTATGCGTGAAAAGATCGTAATCGGCCTGGCTGTAGCTGCCGCCTTGCTGCTCTCTTATAACCTTTACCAGATGTTCATGGTCTTGCCGGATGAGGCGATGCAGGGAGCCATCTACCGCATCCTCTTTTTCCACGCGCCCGCGGCCATCGTAGGCATGATCGGTTATTTTATTGCGCTTACGTTCAGCGTGCTGTATCTCAGTTCCAAGAACCTCCGCTGGGATTCGCTATCGGCATCCATCGTCGAAGTCTCGCTGGTGTTCTCCGTCGTGAACATCGTGACCGGCAGCATTTGGGCGCGAATCATCTGGGGAATCTGGTGGACGTGGGATTACCGGCTTACATCTGCTTTGGTGTGCGTTCTGATCTTCGCCGGTTACGTTATGATGCGCCGGGCAATTGAGGAGCCAACCCAGCGCGCGCGGCTTTCAGCGGCTCTTTGCATTTTCGGGTGCGTCGACGTTGTGATTGTATGGAAATCCATCGAGTGGTTCCGGAACAATCATCCCGGTCCTGTGCTGAGCATCCGCACAGGAGGAGGCACCATGGACCCCGCGATGGAACGGATTTTCTATCTCAATCTTCTGGCGATTCTCTTAATGGCAATTGCGCTGGTGCTGGTGCGCACGCGGCAGGAGGCAACAGCACGCGAAATCGATTCCCTTCGCCGGCTTGCAAATGCAGCTTAAAGGAGTTCTATGGATCCCCGCAACTTCACTTTCATGTTTTACGGCTTTCTCGCCGCGTGGCTCATCGTGCTTCTCTATGTGATCAGCCTGGCGCGGCGGGGTGCGCGGCTGAAAAAAGAACTGGAAGATGTTAAGGAACTGGTTAAAGCGACGCAAAAGAGCGAGACACCCCAAGTCGGATCCCGAGCTTCCTAGCCCGACTAAGGCAGGCCATCCAAGTACTGCCGTAAGGCCTCGCGAAGCAGTTCCGAGAGCATTTGATTGGATTCTCCAGCGATTTTTCGGCGTGCGGATTCCCGAATAAGCCGCTCGTAGATCTCCTGTGGAAGAGTCACCGTTACTTTACGAAAGCCTGCCTTTTCCCCGTTCGAGCAATCGGGAACCGTTGCTGGCTTCTTCATGAGAGGTCACCCCACCCGTAATACTTCTTGTTCTGCTTCCATTCCGGTTGTGCGCAGCGCGTTCCCATAAGCAAGCTTGATGAGCGGCGGGGCGAGAATTGTCGTAGCAACCGACATGAAAACGACCACACCATAGGAACTCCGGGTTAGTATTCCAAAGCCGAGGCCGATCTGCGCAACAATCATGCCCACCTCTCCTCGCGGGATCATGCCGACGCCGATGCGCAATGCGTCGGCTTTGCCGAGTCCGATCGCACCGAGCCCGCAACCGATAAACTTCGAGAGAATCGCAGCCACAAGCAACACGACGGCCAGCGCTGTGGTTGACGGTTTGCCAAACGCCGACAGGTCGACATGCAAGCCGATGCCAGCTAGAAAGAAGGGCACGAGCAGTTCGGAGACGCCCTGTGCTAAGTCGCGTTCGCGAGCTTCGGCGCTCTCAGCCAGCGCGAGGCCGGCGAGAAAGGCTCCAACAATCGCAGCAACCCCCGTAAAAACAGCAAGAACCGCGAGAGCGAAGAGCAGGCTCACGGCCACTACAAACCGTGCCTCGGCCACTTTCAGGCTACGTTCCACGTGGGGCGACATGCGCCGCATCGCGTGGGTTCCCCACCTGCCGACAATGACCGTGAATCCAGCTGCCAGAACGGCGGTAAGTAACAACTGCAAAAAGTTGAATTTGCCGTGCGTCAAACTGCTGACGATAGCCAGGACCAAGAGCCCAAGGACGTCGTCGATTACCGCGGCTGCGAGTATAACTTTGCTCGAAACCTCGTGGAGCAAGCCCTTTGCCGAGAGCACCTGCGCAGTAATTCCGACGCTCGTGGCGACAAGCGAGGCTCCCACGAAAATCGACTCATTTACGCCCGCACCCCAAAGAAGCAGAATAGAGGCGCCCATCATAAAGGGAACAACCACTCCGGAACACGCCACGAGCGTGGCCGTTCCTCCTACGCGTATCAACTCCGACGATTTCACTTCGAGTCCGACGCGAAAGAGAAGAAACATCGCGCCCAAATCGGACATCGCCGAGAGGAACTCGTTGGGGGCGAGCCACCCCAATACGCTCGGGCCTACAAGTACGCCCGCTAAGATCTCGCCGACTATGCCCGGCTGATTCAGTCGCTCGGCCACTTCCGCCATGATCTTCGCGGAGACGAACAGCACGAGCATGGAGAGCGGTAGGCTAACCGGTCCGCTCCTTCCGAATGCGGAAAGGAAAGCTAAAGGGAAGATGTGCATCGAACATGAATTAAGAGAGACTCCGTCCACGGCGCCACATGAATAGAGCCGCGCCGGCAATGCCTGCTACAACTGCGACCGGGGGTGCGCCGCGACTTAACAATAGATAGGCGGTCAGCACAACGGCGCCTATGAAATATCGCCAGCGCCAGATCATTTGAAATACACCGCCAGGCAAAGAACAGCCGTCATCGCAAGCAGGCACAGCGCCGGTCTTGTCAGCGGCTTCGTCCACTGCGGTTTCTGAGTGCCTTCGCGCATCAGTTTGCGGATTTCATGTAACAGTCCGCGAGCGAGTGAGAGTTCCCAGGGATTTGAGGCAAGATCAAGGGCCTTGTGCGCTTCTTGCTCGGCCTGCAGCAGGGCACGCAGACGATAATGCAGTTCCGCGTATTTAAGTTGCGCAAAGAAATGATCGGGCTCGAGCTTGACTGCCGCTTCGAGCGCGTCCATTGACTTGTAGACCTCGTAGTTCATGGCGTACGCCATGCCGAGGCAGGTGCGGACACCCGCCGAACCCGGGTTGTCTAGACAGGCATCCTCGAGCGATTGGATATAGCCGGCGAGCTGGACCGGCGAGACCGTATGGGGGTCTCGCCAGGGTACTACAGGAATTCTTTGCGGATCAACGTGTGCGACTTCGGCCGTCATGCTAGACACCTACCGCACGGCCCTTCAACTCAAACTCGGGATAACCGAGCTGACCCATTTCCGGAAGGTCGAGACCTTCAAGTTCAGCCTTCGCTGAAACCCGCTGGCCGACAAAGAAATCGATAACGAGATTGACGGCAAAACTGAAGGCGAATACAAATCCGACAAGTGTCACCACTCCGATGAGCTGAGCAACTAATTGGCTTGCATCCCCGTAGAACAATCCGGTAACCGAGCCGGTGACTCCGTTCCACGATCCGCCGTAGTTGCTCTTGCCATCGGCAAAGAGTCCCACGGAAATCACTCCCCACAGTCCATTCGCACCATGAACCGAGATCGCGCCCACCGGATCGTCAACTTTGAGCTTGCGGTCGACAAACTCGACGGAAAGACAAACCAAAACGCCGGCGACGAGCCCGATGATACAGGCTCCCACGGTATTGACGAAACCGCTTGGGGCCGTGATGGCGACCAGCCCGGCGAGCAGTCCGTTGCCGGACATCGACGCATCCGGTTTGCCGTAGCGCATCCACATGTAGAGCATGGCTCCAAAGCTGCCGGTCATGCCGGCGAGCATGGTATTTACAGCGATGGAACCGATGCGGAGACTGCCGTTCCCAGAAGCCCCCAGCGTCGAACCGGGGTTGAATCCGAACCAACCGAAGGCGAGGATGAAGCAGCCGGTCAACACGATCACGATGTCGTGGCCGATGATGGCGTTCGATTTCCCGGTGCGAGTATATTTGCCGAGACGCGGTCCGACAATAATGGCCACGGCGAGCGCGGTAAGTCCACCAACTGAATGAACAACTCCCGAACCGGCGAAATCACAATAGCCTTTGCCGAGGCCAAAATTCGTGCCCAGAGTAGCGAGCCAACCGCCGCCCCAGGCCCAGTTAGCGAAGAGAGGGTAAGTGAAAGCGCCCAGGATAAACGATGAAACGATGAACGCCACATATTTCCAACGTTCCGCCGCCGAGCCAGTCACGATCGTGAGGGCGGTATCCATGAACACCATCTGAAAGAGAAAAATGACCATCACGCCGACGTCATACGTGCCGCCCTGGGTCAGAAAGATTCCGTGCTGGCCAAAGAGGCCGAACGGTTTGCCAAACAAATTCAGAGCCCATTCGGTGTTGAGCGGCGTCACGCCCCCCAGGTTCGCCACACCGCCCACGCCGCCCATCTGAATCGTGAAACCGATGAGCCAATAGGCAAGCATCCCCACGCCATAGACCATGAAGTTCATCATCATCGTGTGATTGGCGTTCTTGGCGCGGCACAGGCCGGTCTCGACGACCGCGAATCCTGCTTGCATGAACATCACAAGGAACCCCGTGATGAGCGTCCACACGAAGTTGATGGCGACCTTGTTCTGGCCGATTTGATTCAGGGCATCGGCGATGGTGAGTCCCTTTTTCGAATCGCTCGCCGCGATGTCGGAAACGTTTCCGGTAAGCGTTCCACCCGGATCTCCTTTCAAGCGGTCGTCCGCCTTGGGAGTTTCCACGCTCTTGATATCGTTTGTTGTCACGGCCGCGGATGCTGCCGGAGGCGCCGGAGCGGGGGCCTGGCCAAATCCAGATACAGAAAACAGGGCAAGAACTGCCGCCAGCAGAATGGATTTATTCACAGCTATTTCCTCCAAGGGGCATTCTTCAGATAGGCGGGGTTGATGACGCCCATGATGCCGAAAAGGCTTACAGCCAGTCCGATTAAAACGAGGATCATGCGGCCGCCCACGCTCGAAGCCATTCCCAGGCTCAAGACGCTTATTACAAAACCAAGCAGAGTAATTAGGATTCCTGCATAAACCATCGGTATCAATCTCCTCTCTATTCTTCGCGGCTCTCCCAGGGCTTGCATTTCAGGAAGAGCACTGCCGATGCGGCGAGCAGAGCAAGGCCTAATATCATCAGCAACCAATTCAGATTGGCCGCCAAACTACCTGCGACACAGATAAACGCAACCAAAAACAAAACAACGGCCTGAGCCTGTGTTGGATTAGCTCCCATCATTCACCTCACTTGAATTAAAACGGGGCGCGCGCTAAAGCGCCGCCTCGCCTCGCTCGTCGTTGCGGATGCGGATGGCGTCCGCCACATCGTAAACGAAAACTTTGCCGTCGCCGATCTTCCCGGTTCGGGCAGATGCGGTGAGAGCGGAGACGACTTCATCGAACCGGTTGGCGGGAATCACGATTTCCAGCTTCAGCTTCGGCAGTAAATCTACGCTGTATTCCTGACCGCGATAGACCTCGGTATGGCCTTTTTGCCGCCCATGGCCACGGACCTCCATGATCGTCATACCGTCGACGCCGAGGTCGTGAAGAGCTTCCTTGACTTCGTCGAGCTTGAACGGCTGTATGATGGCTTCGATCTTTTTCATGCTTCCTTCCATGACTCCCGCTTCCGGCCCGAAAGGGCGTCGCGGGCGGCGGAACAGTTTCAGAAAACACCCGTTCCGATCAGTTCGATAATGTGTTGGGTGAGGGGACTCGACCCTTATCGTTAAGGCGCCATACATTGGCGCAGTCACGACTGGGTGAGAAAAGCACCAAGTGCAACGGGAGTGGTCGCACTCGAGACCGGGTAGCGGTTCGGTCTAGAACTAAATAACATTCTGTACCAATGCGCGCCGGAAGCAAAGCAAGTACTTTCTATACACGAAATACAGTTTTCTTATATACGACGCATCCACAGCGCGGGGAATCCACGTGGCATAGAGCCCCGGGGACGGGCGTGGCCCCGTCCGCCAGGCTTACCAGAGCTGTCCACCGTCTGTGCTAACCTAAAAAGGATAAAAATCGAGATTAAGGTAAAGACGAGGAGTATCGTTTTCTAGCATGGCCCTGGCGGTTGAACAAAAATCTGAAGTCATTCATAAATACCGGGTCCACAAATCGGATTCGGGGTCGCCAGAGGTTCAGATTGCCCTTCTGAGTCAGCGCATTTCTCAATTGACTGAGCACATGAAGACGCATCAAAAAGACCATCACTCACGGCGCGGTCTGCTGAGCATGGTCGCGCGGCGTCGCAAGCTGATCAATTACTTGAGAGACCGCAGTCCGGAACGCTATAAGACTCTCATTCAGAGTCTGGGAATTCGCCGCTAGAACGGTTCTCAAGCAGGCGCGAGTCGTGTCAGGCTGATTAGCTCGGCTCTGAGTTGATCTCGCGTAACGCCATTTCTGATAAGTGGTCCCGCCGCTTCCGCTCTAAGTCCTCACTTGATCCCGAATGCATCGGGAAATAGTTCATGTCAAATACAGTTGAAATCGACCTTTACGGGTCAAAGGTCTCGATCGAGACCGGCAAAGTTGCCAAACAGGCCAACGGGTCTGTTGTCGTTCGCTCAGGCGATTCGGTGGTGTTGGTCACCGCATGCGCCGCGGAGAAGCCCAAGCCCGGCGCCAGCTTCTTCCCTCTTACGGTCGACTACCGTGAATACACTTACGCCGCGGGCAAGTTCCCCGGCGGATTTATCAAGCGCGAAGGGCGCCCATCGGAAAAGGAAGTCCTTACCAGCCGCTTAATTGACCGCCCCGTGCGCCCGCTCTTCCCGGAAGGGTTTGGATGCGAAACGCAGATCATTGCGATGGTGCTTTCAGCCGATCCGGAGCGCGATCCAAGCGTTCTGGCCATTATCGGCGCGGGCGCGGCACTGGCCATCTCCGACATTCCGTTCCATCATGTGCTGGGAGGGGTCCGCGTGGGCCTTATCGGCGGGACATACCGCGCCAATCCGAGCTACGACGAAACGAAGGATTCGAAGCTGAACATTGTCGTCGCCGGGACCGAAGAAGGAATCGTTATGGTCGAGGCAGGCGCAAGCGAAGCTAGTGAAGCCGAGGTTCTGGAAGCCATCGAGTTCGGCCACGATTGCTGCAAGAAGATTGCCGCCGCCATTCGCGAGCTGATGAAGACCGCCGGCAAGCCGAAGCGCGAATTCATTTCGCCTTCGATTAATCAGGAGGTGCTCGCCCAGATTTCCGGCGCGGTTCGTGCCGAGCTGAGCGATGCCCTAAACACCGAAAAGTACGGCAAGCTGGAAAGCTATACGCGTGTGGATCAGGCAAAGGAGAAGACCCTGGCTCTGTATCCCGACGAAGCCGATCAGGCCGAGGCCGGAAAGACCTTCGACTATCTCAAGGAGCGGATATTCCGCGACGAGATGCTGAAGGATCGACGCCGTCCCGATGGCCGCGCCTTTGACCAGATCCGCCCCATCACCTGCGAAGTCGGCGTTCTGCCCCGAACGCATGGATCTGCAATTTTCACACGCGGGGAAACGCAGGCCCTTGTAACCACCACTCTCGGCACCAAGGATGACGAGCAGCGGATCGAGATGTTCGATCCAAGCGAAACGTCAAAGCGCTTTATGCTGCACTATAACTTTCCGCCGTTCAGCGTGGGAGAAGTGGGCTTCATGCGCGGTCCCGGACGCCGTGAAATCGGACATGGCGCATTGGCGGAACGGGCGCTCTCGACCGTCATTCCAGATGAAAAGAATTTTCCATACACGCTGCGTGTCGTCAGCGACATTCTCGAATCGAACGGTTCGAGCTCGATGGCGAGCGTTTGCGGCGGGACCCTCTCGCTCATGGATGCCGGCGTCCCGATCGCTGCTCCCGTTGCTGGTATTGCGATGGGTCTGGTAATGGAGGGTGACAGCTATGCTGTTCTCACCGATATCGCCGGTGCCGAGGATCACTACGGCGACATGGATTTCAAAGTGGCGGGCACAAAGGACGGCATCACCGCTCTGCAGATGGACATCAAAGTCCCGAACGTAACCACCAAGATCATGGCCGAAGCTTTGGAGCAGGCACGAAAAGGCCGGCTCGAAATCCTGGGCAAAATGCTGGCCACGATCGCCTCGCCGCGCGCGCAGCTATCCCAATATGCGCCGCGCATCTACACCACGAAGATCCCGACCGACAAGATTCGGGAGCTCATCGGTCCGGGCGGGAAGGTCATCAAGGGCATCATCGATCAGACCGGAGTAAAAATCGACGTCTCCGACGATGGAACCGTGAACATCTTCGCATCCGATGGCGAGTCCGCCAATAAGGCTATGCAGATGGTCGCCGACATCGCGGCCGTCGCGGAGGTCGGTAAGACATATCTGGGCAAAGTGGTCCGTATCGCCGATTTCGGTGCGTTCGTCGAGATCTTCCCGGGCACCGACGGGTTGCTGCACATTAGCGAAATCTCCGAGAGCCGCATTAAGAACGTTCGGGATGAACTCAAGGAAGGCGACCAGATTTTGGTCAAGGTCCTGGCGCTCGAAGGCAACAAGATCAAGCTCAGCCGCAAGGCAATCTTAAAAGAGCAGCGCGAGAAATTGAAGGCCGGGGCGTAAACTGTCCGCACAGGATCGGGGTTTCGGAAGCAAAGTGGGGCAGGCACTCAGCCTGCCAGCACATGTGCCGGAGTCTGTCAAGGCAAAGGCCAGAGCTTTTCTGGGGACGGACGCAGCTTGCATAGCAGCTCTGTGCCTGCTTGCGCTGGTTCCCTTTCTTCCGGCTTTGATGCTCTCTCTTTCGCTGATGCAAATGAGCGCTTCGGGCCTCGTCACCGCAAGCCATCGAGGCGTCACTTTGGGGGGACCATGGCTAGACCCGAATACGAACTTCACCATTCAAGCGCTAGGCGGACTTTCGGCGCATGACTGGCTGCACGGGATTATACCTTGGTGGAATCCTTACACCGGCGTTGGTATGCCCTTGGCCGGTGAGATGCAAACTATTTCCCTGTTCCTGCCGTTTGTTCTTCTTCTGCATTTCACGAATGGCGCGATCTTACTCAAGATCGCTTTACAGATGGTGGCAGGCCTTGCAACCTATGCACTCCTCAGACAACTCGGGCTGGGGCGCTTTGCGGCTTTTGCTGGAGCCGTACTCTACGAATTTAATGGTGCTTTGGCCTGGTTTGCACACGCACCAATTGCGCCAATTCCATTTCTCCCGCTCTTGCTACTCGGCATTGAAAGGGCTCTGGCTTGCGCGGAACAGGCGCGCCGAGGCGGATGGGTGCTAATTGGCGTAGCTTTAGCATACTCGCTCTATGCAGGCTTCCCAGAAACGGCATTTCTTGACGGTCTGCTTGTGCTGGTCTGGATACTCTACCGCATTGTTGTCGTCCGGGCTGGTGCCCGCCTGTCGTTTGCAATCAAGGTCGCAATCGGGGGAATAGCCGGACTCCTGTTGGCTGCACCGATCGTACTGCCGTTTTATGAGTACCTCGGATTGTCGCCGATGGGACGTGCTTTTGCCGTCGATAGCGGACTGCCCAAAATGGGACTTGCCGGTCTTCTGATGCCCTACATCTTTGGCCCAATAAGCGCCTTTAACAGCACGGATATTACAGGTAAGTTGGGTAGCTTTTGGGGCGCTGGCGGAGGTTACCTAAATGTCACCGTGCTGTTCTTGGCGGTGCTATCCCTGTTCACCGGCAAGAGAGTGCGCAGCCTGCGATTGGTACTCCTAGTCTGGCTCATTATCTTTATTGGGCGTGCGGTGGGCGTTCGTCAAGTAGGGTATCTCTTTACTTTCATTCCCCTCATGAAAATGATCGCAGTGTTCCGATACTGCATACCTTCGTGTGCAATGGCCGCTGCGATTCTGGGCGCCTACGCTCTTGATGATTGGTATCGAGGCGAAACGGGTCGATTCAAACCTGTTCTTGTGAGCGGAATAGTCAGCTTCGCGCTTGCCTTGTTCGCCGTTGGGCTCGCCTCAGATTTGATTACCCGCCTGCTCCACAGTCTGCATGGCAAGCATTATCCCCTTTGGCTATGGGGTTCCGTGGCATGGGCCTCGCTCTTCACGATAGGCATCGGGGTGCTCTGTTCGCACCGCCCGAACACCCGAGCTGCTATTGCAGTTGCAGCGCTGATCGTTACGAATGTGGTTGGTCTGTTCGCGATTCCACCGTTGGCCGGCCCGCGTCACGAGAAGCTTGACCTCGGGTTAGTGACCTTTCTGCAGCAGCACTTGGGCCTTCAAAGGTTCTATACGCTTGGTCCTCTCAGCCCAAACTACGGCGGTTACTTCCGAATTGCTTCCATCAACCACAATCTGAACCCAATTCCCTCGGATTGGACTCGCTATATCCAGTCTTCGTTAGACCCGATTAACGATCCTTCTCTGTTCATCGGATGGCGCCCTGGACCTGTCTCTGACAGGGAAGAAGCTCTTCGTGCAAATCTCACCGGTTTTGAGAAGACCGCAGTCAAGTATGTTTTAGTCCACGCCGGAACGAATCCTTTCATCGATACCGCCATCGTTCCGACGAAAGTGGGCCAGAACCTGCCGCGACTCCTACAAGCCGGACAGTCTTTCCAAGGAGTATTGCCACTGGAGATGGGTCGTAACGGCTCATTGGCAACAGTGGGCGTAACTATCGGACTGTACGGCGGCCCTGCAACCGGTCAACTTAAAGCGGAGATTTGTGTTGCGGAGGCTTGTACTTCGGGAATCAGATCACTAACAGAGGCCCGAGACCAAAGAAACTTCGAAATCAATCTCGATACTCCCCTACAGGTAAAGGGTGGTGACACTCTTCGCTACAGGTTTACGCATATCGAGGCAGATGAGCCGGAGCCACGCAATTACTTCCTTTTCTTATGGCTATATCCCAAGCGTGGGACGGATACCGGCTCTTCGACTGTTTCCGCGGCGGGCCAAGCCGACTACACACCAGGAATTAAGTTGATCTATAGACTGGGTAGCGCGCGGCCCAAGCTCGCTTATCGCGGCAACATTGCCGACGTGCTTGCACTACCGCATCCCGCACCATACTTCGAAACATACGGAGGCCCCTGCGAGATATCCGCAGAAACACGGGAACGTGTTCGTGCTTCGTGTAAACGTCCAGCCGTTCTGCTACGCCACGAGCTTTTCTATCCGGGGTGGCGCGCTGTTGTCAACGGCCGGAAATCGCCGGTAACGCGTTCTGCCTCGATTTTCCAAACTGTCCACCTGCCCGGCGGAGAATCCAATGTGTCGTTTTCTTATCAACCATCACATATCGCGTGGGCCTATACGGCTGCGATAGTCGGCCTCCTCCTTCTCTTGAGTGGAGTAGGCGGCATATCTGTGCCATTCTTTCGGAACTTGCATTAGATGGAATCTCGCAGACGTGAAATCCACAACTCGATGTGAACCCTCCCCACAGCACTCGAAGAACACATCATGGATCACGATTATGCAAAAGGCCTGGGAGCCGCAGCCAAGTGGGAGCGGAGAATCATAAGGTCCAGCTTTATTCTTTACCTTCTTTTTCAGATCAACGCTGCGTTCCATCATGGTTCATTCGGACAGGACTTCCCGGGTCACAGAGCGATCATGTCCTATACCGTTCCAGATATCTGGAAGGCAATCACGACATTGATTCCGTACCAGACAGATCCGCCGATGATGTACGTGCTTGGAGCGCTCGTCTACCGCCTCAGCCGCGGCGTTCATTATTTCGAATTGATCGCACTTATTTACGTTGCGCTCAACGCCGTAGCGCTGTGGTATCTGTACCGCCTGCTATGCGCGTTGATTTCGCAGCCGCTGTTTCGCGTAAGCTGTATGATGCTGATCCTTTTTCTGCCAGTGTTTATGATCCAGGCAGAAGTTTACGCGGGCGATGGACTGGCCTTTCCGCTTTTTATCTTCGCGATATATAACCTCTATCGCGTCCGGTACGCGCCGACCAAGAATGAGTTCTGGCGATCTGCCATTCTACTTGCGGTCTCACTCACGCTGGGTATAACCGTAAAATTTACTTTCGCGGCGCAAATCGCCACCGCGATAATCGCACTCGCGATCTTCGGGTGGGATCGCTGTCACAGCTGGACAAGATTGCGTTCTGCGATGCTCCTGATCCTGATTTTACCGGGTTCCGTGGCAGGATTTTATATTTACAAGCTCAAAGCAACGCACGTGAACACGATGCACCTGTTTGAATACGGTTCTGAATTCACGCTGATGGACTTCTTCGTCGTGCACAAAGCCGACAAGCATGTACTGGACGCGCCGCCATACAACGAAGTGACTCCCGGAAGCAATAATCCGAAGGACTACAACCTGTTGGCCAGAGGGCGCTTCAGTTATCCTGCTCTGCTTCAACTCGGTATTTTTACAGACTTGGTCAACGTTTATCAGTATGATCCGACGGATAGCTACTTCGGGACGCGTTCTGCCATCCATCAGCGACGAATGCGAAGAGCAATGAGATCGTCGGTTATCATTTTTTTCTCTTTCCTCATTCTCACACCCATAACGATTGGCATTTATCTCTGGAGAGGAATCATCCGGCGCGATGCCGGGTTCGCTTTTTTGGCCGCCCTGAGCGTGTTGGGCTTGGTGTGGTTCTTCAACATCGTGGCATTCTTCCCGATTGTTCCGGCGTATACCGGCGGCCACTGGACTCCGCGCCTAATCATGCCGGCGCTGCTGACCTTCTTTGTGGTAAGCGCAACGATGATCAATTGCTTTCTAGCGAAACGGTCGATGGCCTGGTCAGTTCCGATATGCCTGCTATTCCTGTACCAGTCCTTCGTGCATCTGTCGTTTTTGTGGCCCTGGGGTGTGATGAAACCCTACTGACAGGAAGGCGCCTCGCTCCCGTGCACTAATTTTACTCAGCAGAACGGCTGGCAGCTCTCTTCGGAGAGAATTCGCTCTGAGCGTAATCGTATCGTTGACTATGCTGGCTGATAGCGGCTTTGCATCCGGATGTTTCGCACTCCGGGCTTTACGACGGAAGGTGCCAGACTTTAACTATGACGCTCGTATAATGGTGTACTTCTGAATTTTACGAGGGCTCTAATCCAGGTGAGTGGATCCCGGAAAACCGTAACTTTTTTCCCTTCTTTCATCGACCGCGACTGGTAGTTCACAGGAACCTCTAGGGCCTTATAGCCCTTGCGCAGGAACTTGATGACAATCTCGTAATCGAAATCGAAGCGATTGCACTCAAAGCTGAGGCCGTACAGGCACTCGTGACGAAACACCTTGAACATCGTGAATGGGTCGGTCAGCCGTTGTGAATAAAGAAGGTTGAACAGAGTCAAGAAAAGAAGATGGCCAAAGTTAAAAAACGTTGCGAGCCCTGGAGAGTCCGAAAACTTGCGGATTTTCCAACTATTCTTAAGGCCACTGTGGCGAGACCCGAGAACAAAGTTGCTCTGAAACCGTACTAGTGGAGCGACCAGCGCGTCATAGTCGTCGATATCGTATTCGAGATCCGCATCCTGAAAGAGTATTAGTGTTCCATTGGCAGCGTGGAGCCCTGCCCTTACGGCATGGCCTTTGCCCATCGGCGCCGGCTCCAAAATGACCCGCACACGAGGATGATTTTGATATCGTAGGACAGCATCCCGGCTACCGTCGGTTGAGTTGCTCTCCACAATAATGATTTCGATATCGACCCCGTCGAGAGTCTTGGCGAGCAATTGCTCGATAAGACGCTCGAAAGTGGGCTGCTCATTGTAAACCGGCACGATCACAGAAAGAAGCGGCTTGGGAGGTCTCTGACTGGCTCTGACAAGGAAGCGAGTTCTTCCATACAAGAGCCTAAATCTCTTATTTTTTGGAACAGGAGTTAGAAACATCAGCCTTCGCAGCCAACGGTAACGGTGTAAGCCGCGAGAAGCCGCAGCGAGTCTTCGTCGCGCATAGTTGAGCGAAATCAAGGTTCGATCCGGCTCGATAATCGAATCGCCAAAGCCCGCCTTGATCAACAAGTTCTGCAGAGTGTCTGTCGAGAAGTAGAACAGATTTTGACGATTAAACTCCCACCACGAAGAGCGAAGAAGCCGAGCCGTCTTGCTGTCGCTTGTCGGCGAAATCACCATCAGGCATCCATCGCGCACAAGAATGCGGCGTACGCGCAGTAGCGCGTCAAACGGGTCTGCCATCCTCTCTAGGGCACAGAACAGCACGCAAGCGCTCACCGCCGGAGGAAATTCCTTGCTCGAAGCGGACTGAAACTCCTTCACCGTAAGGGAATGGACATCAAAGCCTAATTTCTGTCCTTCAGTGGAGAGATACGCATCGGCTCCGATCAGCAGCAAAACTCCGCTACGCGTTCCTGAGTAGGCAACCAGTTGCTGAATTCGTTCAGCAGCATTCGCGATGTATAGATCGGCGAGGGTTCCTGAATCCAGATAGAGAGGCTCATCCTGCTGCAAACGCGATTGTGGTTGCGGGTTGAGAAAGAGTAAGCCGCAATCCTGACATCCACATACCGGAGACCCTTCCACCAGAAATTCGTATCGGAGGTTGGGAGATTCGCAAATCGGACACTCGCGGTAGACTTTTCCGATAACTTTCGCTTGTGTTTTTGGCGCGGCTGCCGACAGCATGTATGCTTCTTCAGGTGTACTTACAGGTCAGGACGGCGGCGCAATGCCTTCCGACAAATGAAGCCTTAATCGCGAAAATAATTGCGGTACTTTTAAATACGAATCCGATGAAAATCGACAAAAAGCGCTTAGGGCAGCCATTAAGTTACACTGTGGCGTGTATTGAGAGCATCGCTGCCAACGCGTCCTTACGAAACATCTTAACCGTTTCCAAAGAATATTCGTCCAGATCCTTTCCGATAAGTGACAGCTTGCTCAAGATACCCTCGGTCATAGTAATAATCTGACAGCCGATTGCATCCGCCTGGAATAGATTCAAAAGCTCACGAGGGCTAGCCCAAATAAGTTCCAAATTGGGGTTCTTGGAAAGTATTTCCCGAGCTTTGCTCATGATGGGGACAGGGTCCCTTCCTGTATCCGCTATACGGCCGGCGAAGACCGAAATATATCCTGCCCGGCAATCGCGCATCGCGTAACATGCTTCGCGCACCTGATCAAGAGTCAGCAGAGCCGTAACATTCACCTTGACGCCGCGAGATGATAACCGCCGGATAAGCGGCGCCGACGATTCACCCAGCGTGCTCGTAATTGGGATTTTCACGTACACATTTTCGCCCCAACCCGCGATGACAAGTGCTTCTTGCTCCATCTCTGAGAAGTCATCGGAGAGAACTTCGAACGAAATTGGCCGGTCAGGAATGGCAGCAAGAACTTCTTTAGCGAACGCCTGGTAATCGCAGACGCCAGATTTTCGCATCAACGTCGGATTGGTAGTAAATCCAGAAATGAGCGGATTCCGGTAAAGCTCATACATTTCGCGGAGGTCGGCGCCGTCGGCGAAAACTTTGATCTTGAGATCGGCCAGACTGTTCAGTTCTCTTATTTCCCCTGGCTTAGAATCCATTCTGCTGCCTCGCTAAGCGATTGTACGCACTTCTCTGGCAAGGCATTTGCGCTCCGCTCATTATAGCAACGGTCGATCAGAATTGTGCGGCAACGCGCGGCGACTCCAGCCTCGATATCTCGCCAGCGGTCTCCGATGAAAAAGCTGGCTGCGAGATCGATTTCGTGCTTCGCTGCGGCCTCGAGCAGCAGCCCCGGTTTGGGCTTGCGGCAGGCACAATCATCGGAATCATCGTGATAACAGACGAGGAAATCATCCAACGGTAGCTGCGAAGAAAGTATCTGGTTGATTTTCTCTACATTCTCTCTCGTCGTAGTTCCGCGGGCCACGTCCGGTTGATTTGTTACGACGATGAGGAGAAACGATTCTTGCTTTAAGCGCGTGAGCGACCCTGCCGCATCGGGAACCAGTATGACCTCATCCGCACAGGCGGGCGGATATGGCCTCCCTGCTCGCACGACTGGTTCATTTATAACACCATCCCGGTCCAGGAAAACTGCTCGTTTCAACGATTAGATCGACTCCCAACGAGTAGCTGAGGCTTTCAATAACGGGTGTGACACGAGTAAATGCCACACGATCGCTTGAAATGCTTCGGAATGAGGAGTTACGTGCGACGAGTTTACGATTGGAATGATGACAGACACATCCGAAATGGCTGCAGTATATCCTCCATTGCGGCCGACGATTCCCATAATTTTCGCCCCAACAGAACGAGCATATTGAAGCGCGGTCACAAGGTTTGGGCTAATCTGCTTCTCGAGATCCCCGCCTCCCACTGACAGTACAAGCACACCGTCCTTTTCATTCAGTCTGCTCACACGCAACCACTGGTCAAACGTTGTGGACCATCCCTCGTCGTTGGTTCGCGCCGTGAGTTCCGAAACGTTGTCGGTAGGAGCATAGGCTTCCAAACCAACGAGCTTTCGAAAATCATTTACAGCATGCGATGCATTTGCCGCGCTGCCGCCCACGCCCAGAATAAACAACCTGCCGCCACCAGTGCGTATACCTGCCAAAAGTGTGGCCATCCGTTCAATTGATTCGCAGTCCAGTCGGCTTGTAACTTCTTTGACTTCTGAAAGAAACTGATGCGAAAAACTCATATCGTAATGTCGTCCGCTATCTTGGCCAGGCCGTCTCCGCCGGAGGCCAAATGTCCTTCGAGAGCTTGAATACCTTCAGCGGAACCGATCTCGTAAAACCGTTGTTTCAGCTCGAAACTAGCCAGATCGCCGGAGGCAAGAAGCGTCCGATAAATCCCTGCAAGGTCTGCGGAATCGCTTTCTGGCAGCAGTTCGAACGCGATTCTTGCAAATACTCCGAGACCGTAGTCGATGTAGTTCATATTTGGCGTACGATTCCGCTTATCGTAGCGCACAATCCGTCCTCCAACGGCTTCTATATTGCTCGCATCATAGCGATCGTAGTTTCGATATATCGTCATCAATGCAGGCTTTCCCGAAAGCCGGAATGCATCGGCGACAGCTTGATAATTGCAAGTGAGGTATGAGTCTCCGTACAGCACAAAAAACTCGTCGTCAAGGAGGGGCAGAGCGTGCCGGATCGCTCCGCCGGTACCGAGGAGCTTTGCTCCGTCGAATGAATAAGAGACCTCAAGCCCAAAGCGCGATCCGTTTCCAACGAAATCGCTAATCTGGTTGCCTAAATACCCGACGCACAAGACGACACGTGATAGGCCGCGCGCCTGCAACAAAGAGAGTTGATGCGCAATAAACGGCGTGCCATTTATCGGAAGAAGCGATTTTGGGATCTTTGTGGTGGCGGGCCAAAGCCTCGTGGCCAAGCCTCCGCACAAAATAGCACAGGGAAGCATGCCGGCCATTTAGGATTGCGTAACTAGCATCGTACCTTGAAAATCAAATCGTATTCGAACTTCACGGAGCCCATTTTCGCGCATCACGTGACGGAGCTTTGTCTTGTCCTCGGTGTAAAACATTAAAAAACCGCCCCCTCCCGCTCCTATCAACTTACCGCCCAATGCGCCATTCTTGCAGGCCAGATCGTACCAATCGTTAATCAGGTCGTTGCTCATATTGTTCGAGCGCTGCTTCTTGTGTTGCCAGTGAATGTGCATGATTTCAGCAAATCTTCGCAGGTCACCCGTTTCAAGCGCTTTCTTACTCTCAAAGCCAAGTCCTTTTACAAAGTGCAGATTTTCGATCAAAGATTGATCGCGGTCTTTGCTCCGCTGGTCCTGGTCGCGAAGAATCTCGGATGCCGAGCGCGTATAACCGGTATAGAACAGCAGAAGATTATCTTCGAGGTTGGCCAGACTTTCAGGGCTCAATTTGAGTGGCTCGACGACTACTCTGCCGTCCGGCTGGAAAGCGAAGCAGGTGATACCGCCAAAGGCAGCAATATATTGGTCCTGCTTGCCCACAGGCTCGCCCAGCCGCTCAATCTCGATATGGCAAGCCTGCTCAGCGAGCTTTTGCTTAGTAACAATAGTTTTCGTTTGTATGTGCAAGGCGTGCAACAAAGCGGTGACAAAGCTGCCGCTCGAACCAAGCCCGGTTCCAGCTGGAATATCAGACATGCTGGTAATTTCGAGATAGCTTGCTTCTTGATCTGCCAGCTTCAGCGCCTCCCTGATGAGCGGGTGCTGTATATCGTCGAGTTTTCGGACTCGCTCCATCTGAGAATACTTAATTATGAGATCTTCAAAGAAGGTCTGATGAAGCGTGATATAGACGTACTTGTCAATGGCGGCGGAGATTACGAACCCGCCGTGTTCGCGATAGTAAGAAGGGAGATCGGTACCGCCGCCTCCTAGTGAAATTCGTAGTGGACTCCTGGTGATGATCACGGCTTAGTTACGGTAGAGTTGCTGGACGATCCCTAGCGCCGCTTGGGCGTCTTCGATGCCGGGCCCGCTTGAACGTTTCAAGCGAATATCTCCAATAAACTCAGAAAGTTCGACCTCCCAGGAGTCGTCCGGCATTGGATATTCGTAGATGACAGTTGGCGGCGGGCCCATTTCGGGAAGCATTTGGTAATGAATGAGACGCTCCAATCCATAGCTGCCGCCTAAGCCGGTAATTTCGAGCTTTCCCATGCGGCAGCAGATCTCAAATGAGAAGAGGTTTTTCCACTCTGTCCAGCTCGCATGCAGCCATGCAACGCTCCCCTTCTCGGTTTCGAGCAGAAGAAAGGCATTGTCCTCGACGGGCATGTTCCAGAAATAAGTAGGTATTCTTCCAGCAACAAATTTCAGATCGCCTAAGAACCAGCGTGCCAGATCGACCAGGTGCATTCCCTGATCGATCGCCTCACCTCCGCCGGCTATGTCTGGAACGGCCCGCCATTCCTTCTCATAACCTACCCGTCCTCCGTGTCCATACCGCGCGCGTATAAACAGCGGTTCAGACAGTACGCCCGAATTGAAAATCTCCCGCGCTTTGCGAAATGACCGGTGATACCGGTGATTGAATCCTATCCGCACTGCCACTCCTGTTTTTTTCGCAGCAGTCGCAACGGCGTCCAACTCGCTTGCACGCCGGGCCCCTGGCTTCTCTACAAAAACATGCTTGCCTCCCGAAGCTGCGGATTCCGCAATGCGCGCCAGCAGATCGTGGGTGGTACAGACGAGGACGGCATCCACATCCTTACGCGAGACGACGGATTTCCACTCCGTGCTGATCTCAGCACCGTTCGTGCATTCCGCTAAAGCGGCAGCCCTGGCGTGATTCACGTCGCAACAAACTACGATCTCCGCGTTCTCCGGTATGCTCCGGGCCCGCTTCTGGCCGATGAGCCCACAGCCAATTATTGCTAGATGAAACTTGCCGCTCATTTCCAATCGAGTCCCCGGTCCGCAGGAACAATTCGTCGCAGTGTGTAAACGTCACTGCCTGCAAGGTCATCTTTACGCATCGGAAGGGTCTCCCAGGGATCCCATACGGCGCTGATCAGCCGCCCGGTTAGCCCGTCGCTCTTGTCGGAAAGCAACATGACGCAAAGAGCAGCAGCGCGCGCCGGCGATGCGCCTCCGCTATCTCGCTGTCTTAAAGCCTCGGCATACGCAGCTTCTCCCACTTGCCCGGAACCCGCGGCCAGCACCTCCTTCAACATTCGAGTATTTACCGCGCCGGGTGCGATGGCGTTAACGTCGATACGCGTTTCTTTCAACTCGCGTGCAAGATTTTCCGTGAAGCGAACAATGCCTGCTTTCGAAGCTGCATAGGCGCTGAATCGGGGACGAGGCGAGGTAGCGCCTCCACCCGAGAAATTAACGATCTTCCCGTAACCGCGCGACCGAAAATGCGGCAGCACGGCTCTGCAAATCAGCATCGTGCCGGTCAAATTTACTTGAACGGTGGAAATCCATTCGTTCACATCGATCTCGTCTAAATTACCCTTTGGCCCAAGAACTCCGGCTGCATTTACCACTCCTGAAAGGTTTGGGATCTTCGCCGCGATTGAATCAACAGCTTTGTGCACCTCATCGGGGCTTCCCACGTCCGCGCAAACCGCCAACACGCGCAGCCCGTTATGGGCGATCTCAAGCAAATCGCGCTCTGCCGCCTCAAGCGTCTCCGCATTGCGCGCGCAAATCGCCACGTCCGCGCCCGCCTGCAGACACGCTCGAGCTACAGCGCGTCCAATACCGGCGCTTCCGCCCGTGATTAGAATGCCGCGGCCCTTCAGGACTGCTGCCTTTGGGATTTCGGTACTCATGCCCGCTTTTCGAAGAGATCGGCGTTTCTTTGTAGATACCGGACCGTCCGGATGACGGCTTGTTGGATGCTTAAGCTGGGCTGCCAGCCGAGCGCGCGTATCGCGGAGCAATCCAGGAAAATGAAGGGATTGTCTCCAATCCAACCGCGGTCTCCGCCGCCATATTTCAGCTCCGGGTTTAGGTTCAATTCTTCACAAATCCAACGGATCGAATCATTGACCCGGCAGTATTCATCCGCGCCGAGATTAAATAGGTTCACTCTGCCGCTGCATTTCTCGATGGCGGTAAGGATCCCATCGATGCAGTCCTGAATGTAGAGATACGATTTGCGCTGTGTGCCATCGCCTAAGACATGGAGGACTTCCGGGTGGCACTTCAATTGCTTGATGAAATCGAACACGTGCCCGTGGGTATAACGCTCGCCCAGAATGGATACAAACCGGAAAATGAATGCCTGGATCCCAAAGCCCTCCGAGTACGCCTCGATGAAAGCTTCCGCACCCAGCTTAGATGCGGCATACAAGGAAGTTTGGATCGGAAATGGTGCACCTTCTGGCGTAGGAAATACGGTGGCTTCGCCATAAACCGAACCCGTTGAGGCAAACGCCATTCGTCGCACACCGGTTGCTCGCATCGCTTCCAGGACGTTTACAGTTGCAATCGTATTTTGATGAAGGTCCCTTGTTGGATGCCGAGTCCCAAAACGCACGTCCGCGTTCGCTGCGAGATGGAATACGAACTCGGTACCCTCCATTGCGCCTGTTAAGCGCTCCAGATCGAGCAAGTCGCCTTGTACAAAGGTAAATTCTGGGCTTGCACAGGCGCTTTCGAGAAATGAAACCTGCCCGGTAGAGAGATTATCGTAACCGGTAACGCGATGTCCCAGGCTTAGCAACCGGTCTGCCAGATTGCTGCCGATAAACCCGGCACAGCCGGTTATTAAACACCGCAAAAGGATTCTCCTGGCACAATAGAGAACGCGTTAGCTGATTTCCGAAATTGAGCTTTTATCACTGGCTCACCCGCTCGACTGCGACCGCTGCAATATCGGCCTGACATCCGTCTGCCGCGAAAGCGCGTACTTCGATTTCGTGCAGCCCGGGGCTGACACTTGACAGATCGATCTGAGTAGTCCAACCTTTTTCTTTGACCGGCGACTCTGGGTATCTCTGGTCCAGATCGGGACGTTTCACACTCGGTTTTGCAGACTGCACCAGTGAGTGATCGACGGAAATGGATACCTGTTGAATCGGCTCCATGGCACTTACCCAGCCGCTCACCCCAATGGTGTCAGAAATTCTGGCATTCTGAACCGGCTGATCTATGAAGCCGACGGGCAGCGTACGGCACGCGGGATTCTTCTTAGTAATACGCAATGCCCAACCGGGAGGGTATATCGGAATGCTCATGAATGTTCCCGGAGCCGCGCGTGCGAACTCGCGCGCGTGTTCCTGGAAGTGGAAATCGGTATAAGGCGGAAATCTCCAATCGCGAAGGATACCGACCAACATGCATGCCAGACCCAATCCCGCGGCGACGCGTACAGGTTTCACTCGGTTCACGGCTACACACCAAATCAGCGCCCAAGCAAAAGCAAGCATCGGAAAGAAGAAGTAACGAATGCCGGCCGCATCTCTCAAAACCTGCCATTGCGGAACGGTCAGGCTCACCATAGGGCTCTTGAGCGAGGCGGCGAAAACGAGTTCCGCAAAGAGAATGAAAAGTTTCAGCTCCATACAAGTCCTGATGAAGCAGTAAACAAGGATTGCTGTTCCGATAACCGCCATGATCACGAGCAGAGCAAGACCCTTGTGCGCTGACGAGCTATGTTGCCCGAGCAGTGCTCCGAGGTACACCTGTCCGGCCAAGAGCCGCGTGAAGAGTTCCGGTGTTGCGCCGAGTCCGACTTTGGGCCGCGTGGCGCCGCCGCTTTGAATAATGGCCGCCAGTTGAACGGTCGAGGTAACCGCAAGTAAGACGATGGGCGCAAGCCGCCATCGTTCGCGTCGCAGCCACCAAAAGACTACCGAAACCGGTAACAGCATTATGCAGAATGGTCCACTTACTCCGCTCAGAAGGATGATTCCGATATCGAAGATCCTCCACCTGAAATTTTTGGGTACATGCGCCAGGACCAGCATGCACGCTAGCATCGCAAGGTGCCACTGCCCTTCTTCAACAGTGATGTTGAGCTCCATCGTGTTCGGCAGAGCGATATACGCGATCGCCATCACTGCACGAACGCTTAGCGAAGCCCACGCAGAACAGCGCGAGGAAAGGAGAACGTTTACCGGCAGCACCTGAAAGATAAGTCCGATCAAGTTCATCACCAAAGGCGCGAATCGCAACGGAACAAGCAAAGCGAGAGAGGCCGCCAAACGCGGAAGTGTCTGAAAATAACCATTCTGAGAATGGAACAAAGAGGTCAGCCACCCGAATGTATAAGCTTCGCCGTACCAGACCGGTCCGTCTTCTCCAAAGAATTGCGGATTGAAGATGGCGTCAGGCCGGTGTGACACGACCGCAACTGCTGCAATGAAGAAGATAATCAGTTGCGGCTTCCAGCCGATGCCGGCGTTAAGCTTCAGGCTGGCGCTTTGCTCACGTAACGTGAAACCCGTGCCAAGCGGGGCGCTCGGCGGGCCTGCCGAGCCCGAACTCGAGATAGACATTCGAAGCCGTAGGATAGCAATGCCCACCACCCTTGGCCCGTTCTCTACATTTATGCACGCTTTTCCTGTCCAACTGTGAAGCCCGAGTTTGCGAGTGTTACTGGAACAGCCTAAATTCCTGCCCAACGGATGAAAACGGCAGCCAGTATTCCTCCGCAAACGGGACCGAAGATGGGCACCCAGGCATAGCTCCAGTCCGAAGAACCTTTACCTGCGACCGGCAAGATGGTGTGCATGATGCGGGGTCCGAAATCACGCGCCGGGTTGATCGCATACCCCGTGGTTGCCCCAAGCGACAGGCCGATGCTCCAAACGAGCGCTCCGATCAACCAGGGCCCCAGTCCGGGAGCCAGCCCGCCCGGGGCGATTCGCTTTGAAACGAGCGCAGCCGCCACTACGACCAGCACAAACGTTCCGATCACTTCGCTGAGAAAGTTGCAGCCCAGTTTGCGCACGGCAGGCACAGTCGAGAAGCACATGAGCTTCTTATCGCTACTCTCGGTCGGACGCCAGTGCGGCAGATAAAAAAGCCACACCAGCGTTGCACCCGCCATTGCGCCGAGTATTTGGGCCGGAATATAGGTCCACAGCCGCTCTGCGTGGCCGCTCGTTATGACAGATGCGACCGTGAATGCGGGGTTCAGATGAGCATCGGAGTCGCCCATCGAGATGCTGACCGCAACAGCCGCAAATACGGCCAGACCCCAGCCGGTAGTAATCGTGATCCAGCCTGCGCCTTCTGCCTTTGAGCGTGCAAGCAAGACCCCGCCGACCACGCCATTTCCTAAAAGAATGAGGATCATCGTCCCCACAAATTCACCTGCTACGGCTGCATCCATAACGGCAGTGCCCACCTTTCTCTCGTCATTTCAGTTGGACATTAATCCGTCCACACGTACTGCTGCGCTACGTTTCTAAAGTCCGCGACTTGTGCATTCTCCCAGCCGGTATCGCGCTTCAGTTCCCGCGCCATCAAACTCGCCACAACAGGGGCGCATTCCAAAGCCGCCCTCGCATCCAGGAACAGCGCCCGGGTTCTCCGCGCCAGCACATCCTCTGTGGTCCGTGCCATCTCGAAGCGCGCGGCCCAAGTAACTTCCGCTTTGCGAAATGGCAACTTCGGGTGAAGGAGTTCGCATAACTCTGGAGTTCCATTCGCTAGTTTGTGCAACTCCGGCAGATCCGCCCCGTACACGCGTTCCCATTCGTTGCTGGTTTCGGGCTTCAAGCTCCATCCATGTAGCCGCAGCTCCGCCGTGCGGGACTCAGCCGCCTGTAAGCCACATAAAGAAGATGCGCGATCGATCACATCTTCCGCCATCTTCCGATAGGTTGTCCACTTGCCCCCGGTAATGGTCACCAGCTTTGATTCGGAAATCAGGATGGTGTGATCGCGGGAGATCGCCGCCGTATTCGATGTGTCCTCACGGCGTACCAGCGGGCGCTGTCCCGACCACACACTCCGTATTTCGCCGGTCGATGGTTTTCGTCTGAGAAATCGTTCGATGTGGCCTATCAAGAATGTTCGTTCTTCGGGCATTGCCCGAGGCTCGTACATCGCTTCCGGTACCGGATCATCGGTTGTTCCTACCACGATTGCATCGTGCCATGGGATAGCGAACAACACGCGCCCGTCTGAGGTCCGGGGAATCATCATTGCGGCCTCACCAGGCAGAAACTCGCGTGGGAGCACCACGTGCGATCCCTGGCTCACCGCAATGACCGGTTTCGTTTCGGGATCGTCCATACGGCGCACTATGTCCGAAAAGATTCCCGTAGAGTTGATCACCGCCTTCGCCTGACACTCGAACGTTGCTCCTGTTTCACCGTCCCGGGCGATCACTCCGCCGATCGCACCGCTTCGTTTCATCAGACCGGTTACAGGCGCGTAGTTCAGAGCCACGCCGCCGCGGTCCACGAAGGTCCGCAGCAACGCGATCGCGTAGCGCGCATCATCGAATTGCCCATCGTGGTAGAGAATTCCGCCCTTCAGCCCGCTGCGCCTTATGGAGGGCAGAGCCTCCAGGGTCGCGTTCGCCGAGAGAATGCGCGAATGCTCGATGCGTTCGCGCCCAGCGAGAAGATCGTATAGCGTCAGGCCAGCGCCGTAAAAGGGCAATTCCCAATACGCATAGGCGGGAATTACGAAACTCCTGGGATGTGCCAGGTGAGGCGCATTGCGCAGCATTCTGCCGCGTTCGCGCAGCGCCTCGAGCACGAGCTTCACGTTCCCCTGCTGCAGATAGCGCACCCCACCGTGCACAAGTTTGGTGCTGCGGCTCGAGGTCCCTTTCGCGAAATCCTGGGCTTCCAGCAAAAGTGTGCGATAGCCGCGCGATACCGCTTCCAACGCGGCACCTAATCCCGTAGCTCCGCCGCCCACGATAATAAAGTCCCACTCGCGGTTTTCACCAATCTCATCGAGAAAATCTTCGCGAACGAGGCCGATCAAGCCGTTTCCCAGTTCCGGGCGCGTTCAAGCGCGCGCTTCCAGCCGGACCGTTTCGATTCCCGCTCACCGGACCCCATGTTGGGGCTAAAGCGCCGGTCCACAGCCCATTGTTTGGCGATCGTGTTTTCGTCGGGCCAGTATCCGACCGCGAGACCGGCGAGGTACGTTGCTCCAAGGACGGTAGTCTCCGGATTTGCCGGCCGCGTCACGGGACACCCCAGCACATCGGCCTGGATCTGCATCAGCAGGTTATTGCGCGATGCGCCGCCATCCACTCGCAGTTCCTTAACTGCCACACCGGAGTCGCTCTCCATTGCCGAAAGAATATCGGCGATCTGAAAGGCAATGCCTTCCAGCGCCGCTCGCGCAATATGCGCCCGGTTTGCTCCGCGCGTCAGTCCGATGATTGCGCCACGCGCATACTGATCCCAGTGCGGTGCTCCCAGACCTGAAAACGCCGGAACAACATACACGCCGGCCGTGTCGGGCACGCTGGCCGCCAGCTCTTCAATTTCCGGCGCGCTGCGGATCAACTGCAGCTCGTCGCGCAACCACTGCACCACCGCGCCCGCGATGAAGACGCTGCCTTCCAGCGCATAGACCGTCTTACCATTCATGCGCCAGGCGATCGTAGTCACCAACCTGTTGCGTGACATGATGGGCTTCTCGCCGGTGTTCAGCAGCATAAAACTGCCTGTGCCGTAAGTGCACTTCACCATGCCCGGCTGCATGCACATCTGGCCGAACAGCGCCGCCTGCTGATCCCCGGCAATGCCCGCGATCGGTACGGATTGCAATACACCCGAACTCCTCGCGCAGATCTCGCTGGATCCGACGACTTCCGGCAGCAGCGATCGTGGAATCTCGAGCAGCGCAAGCAGCTCGTCATCCCATTCGAGCGAGCGCAGATTGAACAGCATGGTGCGCGAAGCGTTCGTCGCATCCGTGACATGCCGCGTTCCGCCGCTTAGCTTCCAGATCAGCCAGCTATCCACCGTTCCAAATGCGAGCTCGCCTCGTATGGCGCGCTCCTTTACGCCCGGAACATTGTCGAGCAGCCATCGAATCTTGCTTGCCGAGAAATACGCATCGATGACCAGACCCGTCTTTTGCTGGATCAGCGGCTCATGCCCTTGTTCGCGAAGTCGATCGCAGAATCCGGACGTGCGGCGGTCCTGCCAGACGATCGCATTGTAAACCGGCTCGCCAGTCTTCCGGTCCCAGATAATCGTTGTCTCACGCTGGTTGGTGATCCCGATGGCAGCGATCGAGTCCGCCTCTATGTTTGCCTGCGCTAGCGCCTCCATCGCGACGCCGAACTGCGAGGACCAGATTTCAACGGGATCATGCTCTACCCATCCGGGCTTCGGGAAAATCTGCTTGAAGGGCGATTGAGCCGATCCATGCACGCGCCCGTCAGATCCCAACAACACTGCGCGCGAACTTGTCGTGCCCTGATCGAGCGCCAGGATATACTGCATCGACAAAAGCGTATCAAGAGGCTTTTGCGGGCACTATCATGACAAGGTGCGCCGCTTCTTCGTGCCCCTTTTCGTTTCGGTACTTGTTTCTTATGCCGCCACCGACGCGCCCACGCTGCGGCTGCCTCAAACAGTTCGCCCACTGCGCTACTCTGCGTTCCTCCGGCTGGTTCCCGGCCAGGACCGCTTTAGCGGCGATATCCGCATCGATTTAGATATCGTTCAGCCAACCTCTATCGTCTGGCTCAACGCCAAAGCGCTCGATTTTCGTGGCGGAACCATTCTCCAGGGCGATGTATCTGTTCCTGTCGAATTTGAATCTGCGCCCAACGACTTTCTTGGCGTGAAAGCGCCTTCCATGCTGCGGCCAGGCCGCGCCCGGCTTGAAATCAGCTATACCGGTGAGATCAGCCGCACCCTCACGGACGGGGCGTTTCAACAGCAGCAGGGGAACGACTGGTACGTCTTTACCAAGTTCGAACCCGTCACCGCCCGGCGCGTCTTCCCGTGCTTCGACGAACCCTCCTTCAAGGCGCCGTGGCAGCTCACGCTCAACATTCGGAGGGATCTGAAGGCGTTCTCCAATACAGCCCCGATTTCCGAGGAGCCCCGCGAAAACAACACCAAGGCGGTACGCTTCGGTGAGACAAAACCGCTTCCCTCCTATCTGGTTGCTTTCGCCGCAGGGCCGTTCGACGTGGTTCCGGTTGCTCCGGTCGGCCAGAATCGGCGTCCCGGTAACATTATCGTTCCGCGCGGCCGTTCGTCCGAAGCCGTCTACGCCGCCTCGATTACGCCCAAGCTTGTCGAGCTGCTCGAAAAGTACTTCGGCACGCCATATCCCTACGGGAAGCTCGATCAGATCGTCGTCCCGCTCACTACGGCCTGGGGCGCCATGGAGAATGCGGGGCTGATCGCTTACGGCGATTTTCTTCTCTCTCCTCCACAGCAAGATACCGACTTACGAAAACGCGGCCGCGCGGGTGTGATGGAGCACGAAATGTCGCATCAATGGTTCGGCGATCTCGTCACGACCGCCTGGTGGGACGACATCTGGCTGAATGAAGCCTTCGCGAGTTGGCTTTCGAGCAAATTATTGAACGAATGGAAGCCGGAATGGAATATCAAGGCCGACGCCGCTCGTTCCACCTACGTGATGCGGTCGGATAGTTTGACGACGGCGCGTAAGATTCGCCAGCCGATCGAGGCACCCGGTGACATCGCGAACGCATTCGATGGCATCACGTACGGCAAAGGCGAAGCGGTTATCGGCATGTTCGAAAACTATGTAGGCGCTGATGCTTTTCAGAAAGCAGTTCGGCTCTATCTGGAGCAACACGCCTGGGGCAATGCGACCGCCTCCGATCTGCTGGCCGCGATCGACCGGATTTCACCGAACAGCCATGCGGGCCCCGCCTTCTCCAGCTTTTTGAACCAGGTTGGATTCCCGCTGCTGCGCGTCACACAGGAGTGCGCTCAAGACAATCCCGCGCCGCCGCTACTGCATCTTTCGCAAACACGTTTCCGCCCCATTGGTTCGCCCGCTTCTGCCGATCAAATCTGGCAGGTGCCGGTCTGCGCCGTCTGGCAGAATCGCGCCGGCGGCAATCATCGCGAGTGCACGCTGCTCACCAAGGCATCCGACGTTTTCACGCTGCAAAGTGCAAAAGGCTGCCCGGCGTGGCTGTCCGCCGATGCGGATGCCGCCGGTTATTATGCGGTTTCCTACGACGCATCTATGGCAGATCGCCTGATCCGCGAGGGTCTATCGCAATTGAAACCTGCGGAAAGAGCGGCTACGCTGCGCAACATTCAACTGATGTTTTCTTCCGGTCTCGGCAACCTGGAGCAGGATCTCGAGTTCGCCAACTCCTTCAGCCGGAGCGCCGATCCCGGGATCGTGCGCCAATCGGCGGATCTGGTCGAAAGCGTGAACGACTTTGTTCCCGAAGCCCTGCGCAGCCGGTATGCCGCGTGGATTCGCTCGCTTTACGGCTCGCGCGCGCATGAACTAGGCTGGCAGCCAAAACCCGGTGAATCTCAGGAGACTCGTTTGCTCAGAATCGAGATTGTTCCGCTGGTTGCGACGCGCGGCGAGGACCCGAAGCTTCAAATGCAGGCTCAACAACTGGCTCACCAATGGCTGAAAGATCGTTCCGTGTTGGATGCCGATATGGTTGCGCAGGTTCTCTCTTCTGCAGCCTCGAATGGCACGCGCACCTACTTCGATGAACTGGTGACTGCCATGAAAGAAACCAAGGTCCAGCGCGAGCGCCTCTGGATCGCAGACGCGCTCCGATCCTTCCGGGACCCCAGCCTGGCTCTCGCGGCGCTTCAGCTCTTTTTCGAGAAAGGAATCGATCCGAGAGAACTTGAATACAACGTCTTTGGCGCGCCTGCCGAAACGCGCCAGCTTGTCTGGGACTTCGTTGAACACAATTTCGACAAGCTGAATTCGACACTGCCCGGAGCTCGCGGCATTCCGTTTGGAGCGATGCTGCCGCTATCCGCTTCCGGCTTCTGCGACGCCGGCCATCGCGATCAGGTCGCGGCGTTTTTCGAGCCGCGCATCAAGAGCTTACCTGGGGGTGCTCGCAATCTGGCGAACACGCTGGAAAGCATCCGGCTTTGCAGCGCGCGAGCGGAATTGGTTCAACCGGCGGTAGCAGCTTTTCTGCAGAAGCAGTAGAACCGTCATCGCTTGATGGCTGATCACTGACGGCTGATCGCTTCTGGTGAGAAATGCTATTCTTCGCCGTTGATTGTTACCGCCTCAGCCCTATCGCGATTGCAAATCCAAAAAAGCTGGCAGCCGAGTTCTCGGTCGATGCGCCCCAGAGTGCTCGACTTCACAGGACGAATCTAGGGAGCCCCTTCGAATTGTCGGTGATTTTACAAATCGCAGTCCTTGCGGACGAAACCCCGCAGGTTTCCGACTCGGCCGATCCAGTGTTCAGTTTGACCGCAGCGCAATCATTGGATCGATCTTTGAAGCTTTTCGTGCCGGAAGATATCCCGCCAGCAGCGCCACAGCTCCAAGCAGAACAATCATCCCAATAAAGGTAAGCGGATCCGTGGGAGCAGTCCGAAACAGAAGAGACGCAATAAGGCGCGAGACCGCCAAGGATGCGACGAGCCCAACAGAAATGCCAATTAGCGCGAGTCGCATGGTCCTCCAGATCACATCGAGCTGCACACGGGCTTCCGTGGCACCCAGAGCCATGCGTACGCCGATCTCCGGCCTCTGGCGCGTAACGGAATATGAGATAACACCATAAATTCCCAGCGAAGCCAAAAGCAGTCCGAGAGCGGCAAAGATTCCGACGAGCAGAACAAAGAAGCGTCTTGGCGACGTGGTGTGATCCACGAGGGTCTGAATTGATTTGAATTCGGTGGCTGGTTGTCCTGGATTGATCCGTCGCAGCGTGAGCATCACACTCCTTGCCAGAGTCGCGGGAGGCAGCTTCGAACGCAGTACGAGGAACGCGCCCTCCGGCCCAAACTGCTTGGTCGCGGGCAGGTACATTTGCGCTGCTGCATCGTCTTCTACACCCGTTTGGCGAACATCAGCGATGACACCAATCACCTGCGCATCGGCTCCTCCCGCGATGGCTGTACGGCCAATGGGGCTCTGTCCAGGCCAGAGCCTTCGCGCCACGATCTCATTGATGACCACTACGTTCCTGTTATCGAGGATGTCGTGCCAACTGATGTCTCGACCTTGAAGCAGGCGCATTCCCATTGCCTTCAGGTAACCTGGCGACACAATGTAGACAAATACTGGAATAAAATCTTGCGCGCTGGCCTTTTGCTTGCCTTTTGCCGCGATCCCCCAACCCCGGTTGCGGCTCATGGGGAGGTTGTCGGATATGCCAGCGGCCTCGACACCCGGGATCGAAGAAGTGCGCTCGACAATCTCCTGCCATTTCGGAGCGCGGGTGGCCGCCATTTCGCGATCATCGAAGTCTAGGCCGATAGCGGCTGCACGAGTTGGCTCAAAGCCCAGGTCAACATCCAGAACGCGGAGAAAGCTCCGCAGCAACAACCCGGCGCCCACGAGTAGAACGCAAGCCAGCGCGATTTCCGTAATGACAAGAGCCGCGCGAAGACGGCCCTGTTTTCTGCCGTCGCTGGCTCCATGTCCTCCACTGTCTTTCAACAGCTCTTGGAGATTGGTATCCGACATGCGCAGTCCCGGTGCTGGTCCGAACAGAACGGCGGCGGCTACAGTGAGTAAGAGCGTCCATACCAGTACTCTTCCGTCTACACGCACCATGCTGAGCAGTGGCAGAGCAATCGATCCTTGATGCGCGAGAAACTGGATCGCGAACCAGGCAAGTCCCAACCCGAAGGCAGCTCCCGCGGCCGCGAGTACCATGCTTTCGGTAAGCAGTTGACGTACGATGCGGCCTCGTCGTGCCCCTAAAGCACTCCGCATTCCAAATTCTTTGCTGCGCGCTGCGAGCCTAGCCAGCAGCAAGTTTGACAGATTCACGCAGACAATCAGCAAAATCAGTCCGACCGCACACCACAACACGATCAGCGACCGCCGCAGCTTGCCATTGACATAGTCTTTCAGTCGGGTCACCTGGCCCGTATAGCCCGGTTTGAATTCCGGGTGCTTATGCTCGAAAAGGAGTTGCGGAAAGATCCGGTCGGCCTCTCTCTGCGCTTGGGTTAAAGTCACTCCTTTTTTCAGCCGGCCGACTAACGCCAGGTCATTTCCATCGTCACGGAAATCGTCCATGATGTAGGGCACGAAGAGATCGACCTTGGCTCCTGGCGAGAATACGGAGCCAAAATCAAATGTCTCCGGTAACACCCCTATGACGGTGACAGAAGTATTGCTCAGATCAATTGCGCGTCCAACAACGCCGGGATTGCCGGCGAACTGGCGTTTCCAAAATGGATAGGTTAGTAGCGCCACGGGTGCAGCGTGTTTCACAAACTCCTGAGACTTGAACAGGCGTCCAAGAGAAGGCTCTACACCAAGCGTTTGAAAGAAACCTTCGGCGACAAGCATGCCCGTGACGGGCATCGGCTGGGTATATCCAATTAGCTTGAAATTATCGGGTGCACTGAATGCGAAGTAGCCACTGACGGACTGAAAAGAACGGTTCTGTTGTTGGAAGTCTTGCGTTGCATCGGCTGTATACGTTCGTCCGGACTCGCCATACTGGACATTCTTTTCCACGATTCGTACCAGATCCTGCGAATCGGGAAATGGGAGCGGCCGCAGCAGAATCGTATTCACGACGCTAAAGACCGTGATGTTGGCGGCTATGCCGAGCGCGAGGATCAGCACGGCGATCATCGTGAAGCCGTAATCGCGCTTCAGTGTGCGAAAGGTGAAACGCAAATCCTGCGCCAGAACGTCGAGCCAAGGCAATCCGCGTGATTCGCGGGGTTGCAAATGATCGAGTTTGGGTTGACCCATCTACATCTCCTATCACAAGCGTTATGTGGTTAGACCACAGGACCGTTTTTCGATTCTAGGTTTTTTGGAATTCTTGAACCCGTCAGGTTTCGGGAAGCCTCCGGATTAGCAGTGAGAAATTTTACTTTGCCGCCGCTACTCCGATGGTGCCAACCAGCGGGCTGCTCGCTACCGCATATTCTCTCCGCGACATTCGTCCAGCCAGAAACGCCGCGCGTCCAGCCTCAATAGCGAGCTTCATCGCGTGCGCCATGCGCTCGGAGTCTTCCGCTTCGGCGATCGCTGTATTCAGCAGCACGCCGTCGTAGCCCAGCTCCATCGCGATCGTGGCGTCGGAGGCTGTTCCGACACCGGCATCGACAATGAGCGGAACTTCCGTAATCGCTTCACGCAATATTTTGAGGTTCGTCAGGTTCTGAATCCCCAAGCCGGACCCGATCGGCGCCGCTAACGGCATCACCGCCGCGGCCCCCGCGTCGATCAGCTTGCGCGCATTGACAAGATCGTCGCTTGTATACGGCAGCACCACGAATCCTTCCTTCACCAGAATTCTGGTTGCTTCCAGCAAGCCTTCGTTATCGGGAAAAAGCGTCTTCTGATCCCCGATAACCTCCAGCTTGATCCAGTTCGAAAGTCCCACTTCGCGCGCCAGGCGTGCCGTCCTGACTGCATCTTCTGCCGTGTAGCAGGCGGCAGTGTTCGGGAGGATATGGATCTTCTGCCGGTCGATGAAATCCAGCTCCGATTCCTTGGTCCGATCCGTCAGATTCACGCGCCGGACCGCGAGCGTCACCATTTCTGTACCGGATGCCGCGTGGCACCGGGCCATCAGTTGCTTACTCCGGTACTTGCCCGTTCCCACGAACAGCCGCGAGCGGAACGTCCGTCCCGCAATAGTCAACTCGTCTTGCATAAGTGCGCCCTACACCTTCTCCGGCACAATGAACGGCGCGCGATAGGTTCCCTTCAAAAGCTCAGTCGCCTCGGAATCACCAATGACCGATTCGCTTTCCGGATCGAAGTTGATCGTACGCCCCAACCGGTAGGAGGCGTTCGCCAGGTGCACCAGCGTGGTGGAGAGATAACCTTCCAGAATCGGAGCATGCAGATTTTCCGCCTTGCGGCTGCGAACGCACTCGATGAAGTTCACGAAATGTTCGTTCTTTAGCGGCGCGACCCGCGCCGGACCTGGTTCTTCCGATGCGCCGAGGAACGATTTGTACGCGTCGTAATTGTCTATGGCCAGATAGCCCTTTGAGCCGTAATACAAATTTCCAATGGTTGACGGCTTGCCAGATGCCGGCCCGAGGTCGCCTTTCGATCCTTTACCACCTGTCGCTTGCAACCCCGCAGCGGGCACGCCGCCGCCCTCCTGGCCTGAAAATTCACGCGTCCCGATCGCGGCTTCATGATTGGTCATCCAACCGCGCACTTCGAAGTTCATGAACTTCGTTTTGGCATTCGGCGACCTGAACTCGTATGCAACGGTGAGAACATTCGGTGTCTGCTGATCGTCATCGAAAAGGAAATGACCGCCGATCGCAGTGATCTTGGTCGGTAACTTCACGCCAAGGCCCCAGCGAGCAAGGTCCACTTCGTGAATGCCCTGGTTCCCCAGATCACCGTTGCCGGTATCCCAAATCCAGTGCCAATTGTAGTGGAAGCGATTCTTCGTGAACGGTTTCAGCGGGGCGGGGCCGGTCCACAGATCATAATGGACGCCGGCAGGAACCGGTTCTACCGGCGCATGCCCGATGGTGTCGCGCCACTTGTAACAAAGTCCGCGGGCCATGTAGACATCCCCGAGCAAACCCGAGCGCATGTGATCCATGGCTTCCACAATGGCAGCGCTCGACCGGCATTGGCTGCCGTGCTGGCAGATCACTTTGTACTTATCGATTGCCCTTACTAGCTGCCGGCCTTCCCACCAGTTGTGCGAGCAAGGCTTCTCGATGTAGATGTCTTTGCCGGCCTGCGCAGCCCAGATGCCGCCCAGAGAATGCCAGTGGTTCGGCGTCGCAATCGATACCGCATCGACATTCTTGTCCTCCAGAAGTTTGCGGATGTCCACATAGGTCTGCGGTTTTGGTATCCCGAGCTTCTCCGCATCGGCCAGGCGCTTGCGAAGAACGTTCTCGTCGACGTCGCAAAAATACGCGATCTCCACGCCCTCGATCGGCTGAAGTTCCTTTACGTGATCCCAACCGCGCCCTCGCACTCCGATCACGGCAATACGAATGCGGTCGTTGGCGCCTAGCACCCGCTTTGCCGAAGCGGCGGTCGCAAAGCTCGCTGCAGCCATCGCTCCCGCTTTCAGGAAACTACGACGTCCCGTTTTCTCCACGTTCTCCTGTGACATAAAGCTGATTTCACACCCCTTTCAGGATCTTTACAAGTCCGTTCATAGATTCGACGCTCGAAGTGTAAGGGTCTTTTTGTGCATTCCTGTAATGTGTTTCGAGCGACATGGTTCCTTGGTACTTTATCTTCTCCAGCGCTTTGAACTGCCCGACAAAATCGATATCACCGCCGCCCACCGGCATCCACTTTTTGCCGTGAGCGTCTTTCAGATGCATATGGGCAATGCGGCTGTGATCCAATTGATCCCAGGCTTTCGGGAAGGGTTGTTCGCCGGCTTCGAAACAGTTGCCCGGGTCCCAGTTATGCATCAAGCGCCGATCCGGAATGGCTTTGAAGAGCCGGGCTGTCTCGGTGCCCGTTCCCACGTTGCAATCGAATTCGTTTTCGATCAGCAGGACTACGTCCTGTTCTTTGGCGACCGAGATGGCCTTGTGCAACTCGTCCACAATGCGATTGAAGATCGCGCTCGGATCGGCTACGCGCTTAAACGTGAAGATGCGAACGTACTTCGTTCCGAGCGCATGGGCCGCATCGGCGGCGCGCTTTAAATCGTCCAGTTGGTGGCCGTATTCGCCCTTTTCCGGGTTCAGATCGGCTGCGTCCTCGCCCAGCGGGGTGGTCCCCGGAAGGGCGATCTTGTAAACGCCACTATCAAGAACCGAGAGTCGAACGCCGACATCATCCAATTGCTTGTTAATCGCTTTCAGTTCGCCGGCCGTGGCGCTTTTATAAAGGTAGCGGCTCTTGTCACGCAATTTCACATTGCGAAGTTCAGCCCAGTGCAAGCCGTACTGAGGATAGAACCGGGCCAGGACCACGCTCAAATCGGGATCCACTTCATCGGTGATGACGCCGAGCTTCCAGGGATAGTCAAACCGGGCCGCAAATGTAAGCGGTGAAGCGATACCGAGCGCGGCGAGCGCGCCCACACGGGCAAACTCTCTTCGGTTCATGGCGCTACTTTCACTATATTGCGCCCGCTTAGTAGGGCAGGACGCCTGTCCTGCGGCCGACGCGTCGCCGGCCCGTCTTCATGCTCCCGACTTCAAAATCTCAATACCTCCATTGTTGTCCGTGAGCCTCATCTCGCAGCGTCCGCCCCCAATGACGCCATTCAGTTCATCGTTCGACAATGACCCGGAAACGGTCAGCGGAAAATCGGTCCGAATCTTCCCAAAGGAAGTGCGCGCCGCAACTCGATAGCTGGCATCGGGCAGCAGGTGAACGCGAATGGATGAGAAGGAAGTACGAATCATGACGGGCTGGCAGGCTCCTTGCGCCGTACTCGTCGCTTCTACCGCGCCGTTTTGATTCTCGACCTGAACCGCGCCGGAGATTGCATCCAAAATGACAGGAGCGAAGCTGGTTCTCACAGTTGCTCCCCGCGCCCGCGAAGCTCTTACGCCTCCATTGTTGTTCTCGACTTCGAGCAGTCCCGCAATATCGGTTGCCTGAACGAGGGCGAAGCTGGTCTTCACATTCGCTCCGCCGTGGATATTTGCGACGGAGACTTCACCGTTCCCCGACTGAATGCGGACACCGTTCTGAATCTCGCTAACGTTAACCGGCCCAAACGAGTTCTGAATGGCCAACGGGCCGCCGGCGCGAGCACCTTCGATTCTGGAGTTGTTAGCCCGTATCGAGAGTTGCCGTTTCACATCGGAAAATCGGACTTCCCCAAACGTCGTATTTAATTCGGCGGAGCCATCCACGTTAGTAGCCTCGACCTTGCCGTTCGAGTTATTGACCGTCAAGTCACCGCGAAAGCTTCGGACCGTCACATTGCCGAACGAATTCCTGATATTTCCGAGCCCGCCCGAATCGGTTACTTCCACTCCGCCGTTGCTGTTCGCGATCGTGAGACCCTTGGCAATGCGCGCGGCGGTCACGTTCGCGAAGCGGTCGCGAATCGTGAGCGCTCCTGCAATGTCAGCCGCGTTCACAGCTCCATTACTGTTCTCTACCGTCGTGTCGCCGGTATTATTGGTCACCCGGATGGCCGCAAAAGCGTTTTGAAGATGCTGCGTCCCGCGCGCGTCGCGGAACTCAAGGTCCCCGTGCGAAGTGGTGATATCTCCATCGGCTTTCAGCCCCGTAACCGACACAGCCCCAAACGAGTTGCGGATATCGAGCGGCGCCGTTTCAGGGATCGTCAACTCGTAACGCACAAAATACGAGATGTTGTGAAAGCCCAGGAAAGAGCTCGGGCGTTCGGGATAACGAGTCCGGATCGAAAGCTGCGAGGAGGACGGCTCGATAAGGATCTGAATGCGATCGGCGAAGCTTTTGGCTTCGTTTGTGTCGGACGCTGATACGCGAATCTGAGCGTGGACGATAACGTCTCCCTGCGGATGGGTATGAACGGCGATATCGCCGAGCCGGTGTTCCAGAAACACACGCGCGCCCGGTCGGAGCGAAATTGTCTGATCGAAAGCGCGGGTATACTCTTCCCGCGCGAACGCGCTGCAGGCGAAAAAGAGAATAAAAAGTGACGCACTAATTTTTCTGATCACGAGTCAGTAACTCCTGAAGGGTCTGTTGTTTTTCCCGGTAAAGGTCGGCCAGCTCCGTCTGCAGCCGCACGTTGAAGCGGTTATGATCCAGGTTGGATCGGGTCTCCGAGATCGCAGAATCAATCAGCAGCAGCTTCTCTTTGTAATTCGCCGCCAACGCGGAACTGCGGTCCGCCAGCTTTGGTTGCGCCAGTTGGGACAGCTTTTCGATTGACTGGCGATAGGCAGTCTCTGTTCTCTGTACGTCGCGGAGCGCTTGTTCTGTCAGGAAATCACGATCGGCCGGACTGCTCGTGCCCGCAACATTCGGCGTGTCCGGCGTACTGATTGCCTCCTGTAAACGAGGCAGAAGCAACAAGCCAATCCCGACGAGAAGGGTGGCCGCTACGGCCCAAACCTTCCATTGCTTCCGCCAGGCAGGCGTGCGTTCGGGTTTGGGCTCAGCTTGGAGGACGCTTCGGATCTTCGGCCACAGGGCGGGACTGTCCCATGCTTCATGAAGCTGGCGAGCGGTAGTCGAAATCTCGTTCCAGAGCCGGTACTCGCGGCGGCACGCAGCACATTGCTTCAAGTGTTCGCGCGCTTCCGGCATCAACTCGGAGACTTCCAGTGCACGGTCCAGGTCGCCACATTCAAACTTCATGTGCTTGACTCCGTCAACAATCTCTTCAATTCCCGCTTTGCTTCAAACAGCCAGCTCCTGCAGGTACCTTCCGGAACTTCGAGGATGGCTGCAATCTCCGAATGTCTTAATCCTTCTACCTCGAACATCAGAAACACCAGGCGCCGGCGCTCGTTCAATTTCTCGAGAGCACGTTCCAGCGCCAGCTTCAGCGGCAGTTTGGGATCGCTCGGAAAATCCCGCTCAACCGGTTTCTCGGCCAGCCGTTGCTGCTTCCGCAGATTGTCGTAACAGCAGTTAATGAGGATGCGGTAAATCCAGGTGGATAACGACGAGCCGCCTGCGAAGCCGCGCACTCCCCGATACACTTTCAGGAACGTTTCCTGAACCGTGTCCTCCGCATCCTGCCGGTTGCCTACCAGGTGAAAGGCGAGACTTTTCATGCGAGCAGAATGCAACTCATACAAACGCTCGTAGGCGTGAAGGTTTCCCCGCTTACATTGCTCGACCAGTTCGGCATCGGTCGGATGGTCGGGAAGGTCAAGGGCGAATCGCAGCGGCAATCCGAGCTCCCACACCATAATTCCTTAATTCGGGCTTTAGACGAAGTCGGAGGCCGGAATGTTGGAGCATGCGCAAAGATAAAGGTGAAGCGGTTGGCGAAGGCAGGGGGCGTGCTGGGCGGGTTGTCAGAGTCCGAATGCCGAACTGAAGTTCGGCACGGCACGCTGAGAGCGTGCGCCACCAAATTGCCCAACTCCAGGTGCTTAGGGGCACCTCGCCCTACGTGGGATCGGGGCGGAGCGGGTGATTCAGGAGCAAGCCGGCGAGGAAGCGGCGGGGAAGGCGAATCAGATCCTGGGTGCGCTCGATGAAATCGGAATTGAGCTCCGGGTCCCGTTTGACCATTTCGTACATCTCTTCACTGAG